>NZ_JBBEBT010000199.1:0-22646 GCF_040882205.1 Hyphomonas sp. | reverse complement strand
ACCTGCCCGTCACATTCTCGATACCGGCGCTGATCTCCGGCGAGAACTTCCCCTATCGCTGGAACCCGAAACACGCCGCCCGCATCGGCCTCCTCCCCCGCGAAGGCAGGGGCGACGAGATCATCTGGTGCGACATCTCGCCCTGCTACATCTTCCACCCTGCCAATGCCTACGAGACCGAAGATGGCAAGGTGATCATGGATGCCTGCGTCCACTCCGCCGTCTTCGCCGATGGCCAGAAAGGCCCGAACGCCGCCACCACGACCTTTGAAAGCCTCGAGATCGATCCGGCTGCCCGCACGGTCGTGCGTACCGTGATCGACGCCGCGCCGCAGGAATTTCCGCGTCCGGACGAACGCCGCCTCGGCCAACCCTACCGCTATGCCTATACCGTCGCCCTGCCGCCCACCGGCACAGCCGACTGGATGGGCGCTTCAGCCTTGTTCAAGCATGATCTCGGCGCGCATACCCGCGAAGTACATGACTTCGGCCCCGGCCGCGTGCCCGGCGAATTCGTCTTCATACCCGCCCACGAAAGAGCCGCCGAGGATGAAGGCTGGCTGATCGGCTATGTCATTGACACCGCCGAGGACACGACCGATCTCGTCATCCTCAATGCGCAGGATTTCACCGCTCCGCCCGTCGCCTCCATCACCATCCCGCACCGGATTCCCCCGGGCTTCCATGGCAACTGGGTGGCCTTGCCCCCGGCCTAACCGGTCGGATCTTCATCCCTGGGCGGCAGGCGCGCGACAAGCAGCTTGTCGATACGCCGGCCGTCCATGTCTATCACCTCGAACCGCCAGCCATTCGAAATGGCTGCGTCGCCGAGTTCCGGGATGCGTTGCAGGTGGTGGATCACAAGGCCAGCAACCGTCGTGTACGGAGGATCCTCCTCCGGCGTCATGTCCGAGCCAAGCGCAATCTCGGCATCCTCGATCGCCATCCGGCCATCTATCAGCCAGGAACCGTCCTCGCGCTTCTGAGGCCGCGCAAGCCCGTCTTCCGGTGAGAAGGCCACGTCCCCGGCAATTGCGCCGAGCACGTCGGCGGCCGTGACAATGCCCTCGATATGACCCAGCTCGTCAGACACCAGCGCCATCTGCACAGCGCTCGCCTGCATTTTCTCAAGCAGGTTCAGAACGGTCATCGTGTCCGGCACGAACAGCGGCGCATGGCCGGCCGTCTCGAAATCCGGCAATCGCTTGCCTTCCGACAGCGCCAGAAGATCCTTGGTCTGAACAACCGAAGTCACATGCTCCAGGTCATCGCGCGCCACCGGGAAGCGCGAATGCCCGCTGTCGGCAATCTTCTTCAGAAGCTCTTCCGGCGAATCATCAAGGTCCAGCCAGACAACATCCTTGCGCGGCGTCATGATCGAGCGCACATCCCGGTCGGCAAGGCGCATCACGCTGCGGATCATCGCGCGCTCGTCCTCGTCGATCGCGCCGCTCGCGGCGCCTTCCTCGATTACGCTTTCGATTTCTTCTTCCGTCATCAGGTCGGCATTGATCTTGGACAGGCCGAGTAATGACAAGATCAGGTTGGTCGATCCCCTGAGAATGAAAACGACCGGAAACGCCACCTTCGCCAGCATCGACATCGGCGGCGCCATCAGGCTCGCGAAGGCTTCCGGCGCCGTGATGGCAATCCGCTTCGGCACCAGTTCGCCGATCACGATGGACAGGTAGGTCGTCGCCGCAATCACGAGGCCGAAGGCGATAAAGCCCGCCTGCTTTTCCAGCTGCGGGAAAGTCTGGATGATCCACGGGGCCACATCCTCGGCCAGCGCCGTCGCGCCATAGGCGCCCGCGATGATGCCGATCAGGGTGATGCCCACCTGCACGGTGGAGAGGAAGCGCGACGGGTCTTCCTGCAACTTCAACGCAACCTTCGCCCCGCGGTCGCCCTTGTCGACGCGCATCTGAAGGCGGTTCTTGCGGGAGGAGATAATGGCAAGCTCGGAAAGCGCGAACACCCCGTTCAGGGCGATCAGCGCAAGCAGTATGAGGAGTTCCATGGGAGCGCCCTATCGCATAATTGCCGGGCGCCTGCAAAGCTCAAATTGCGTCCTCAGCGGAACTCCGGATCCGGCCCGAGCACACGCCGCACCACAAAAGCCGAAGCCGAGCCGGGCGCGGGCCCGCTCAGGAACCAGTCGAGACCGGGCGCGTACATCACGCCCTCTCCCGCCGGATAGATCGGGCATTCACGGCCATCCGCCATCCGGATCATCCTTTGTCCGGCCAGCGTCCTGATTTCGACAGTTTCCCCGCCCTCGGCTTCAAACCGCCCCGCGAGGCCGTCCGGAAACGGAATGCTCCGGCTTGCCTGCAGCTCCGCCGCACGCCCCTCACCCAGCGCGATCAGCGCTTTCGCCTACCCGGTCTGATAGGACGGCGGCAGGCCGCCATTGCTGACGAACGCCGCCGTGATGGCCTGCTCCGTGTCCCAATAGGCAAATGTATCGAAGCCCTGATGGTGACCGCTATAGTCGCACTGCTGCTTGCCCGGCGCGCAATACCAGCTGCCGAGCGTCAGATTGTGCCCCGGCTTCCAGGCATCCGCGAGCGCGGGCGTGCGTACCTCAGCTGGCACGGTTCCGATCGCCCGGCGCCGGGCGCGGGCGGTCACGTCGCGGACGCTCAGGCAGATGTTGCCGGCGCCATGGAAGCCTTCATTGTCAAATGCACTGCAGGGCTCCCGACCATCCCTGCCCGGACGAAATCCCAAGGTGCGCGGTCCCGGCCAGTCCGCGAACCGCGCTGGCCGCAGGAACGCCGTATCCATGCCAGCAGGCCCGAACAGCCGCGCCTCGAAAACAGCGCTCAACGGCTCGCCCGCCACCACTCCGGAAACCTCGCCCAGAACATCACATCAAAGATTTAAATAGCTGAAGGCATTCTGTGACGGTGTACCCGACACCTCACTCGCGCGAAGGTCGCCCATCAGGTCCAGCGCGGACACGGGTTCGCCCGTGTCCAGCAAACTCTGGAAGACCGTATAATCCGGCAGCGCGGACAAATGATCCAGAAAGTCCCGGATCGTTATTTCCGTATACGGATATTACGGCAAATGCTTGCTTACCCGGTCATCCGGTGTCAGCCGCCCGGCCACAACAAGCGCCAGAACAGGCGCCAGAACAAGCTCGGCCGTCATCGGCTTGGCCAGAGAGGCGCTGTCACTTGCCGTCTCCAGCGTGAAAGGCGCCGCTCCATCCGCCGAACCCGCCGCCCCGGCAGCAATCCGCACGCCGTTCCGCGTCACTTCGAAAGCAGCGCTGAACTGCGCCAGCGCCGATGCCTGAGACAATAGCCGCGCGCCGGCATCAGCCTCTTCCCGCGCCTGAACCTGCACACACGCCGCCGCCGCAAGCGCCGCCGCAAACGAGAGGCGGCGCGCGGTCATTCGCACAGCAGGCCGAGAGGCTCGCCCTCCCCCGGGTCGATTTCCTGCCGGATGCCCTCGATCACCAGCGCCAGCGCAATCCCGTAGCCCGTGCGCGGGGCGTCCGGCGTCTCGCCCGGCACCGAGCCGAGGTGCACGCCGATAACCTGCCCGCTTGTCAGATCGAACACCGGAGCGCCCATCGATCCGAGCGTCGTCGAGTGGTCATACTTGAGCGCATAGGGATCACTCGCGTCCTGAAGCTCTGACACGAACAGCGTAACCCGGTCGCCCCCGCGCACGGCGTCGCCAATGCCGTAAAGCGCCAGCGCACGTCCGGGCTGGTTCGCCGCGTCTTCGGCCCCGGCCAGCGCCGCGCACGCGACATCCCCCGCCGCCAGGGGCCGCGCCCCGAACGGCGGCTCACCTGCGAGCCGCCACAGCTCGAACGGCGCCGCGCCGCCGAGATGCACCGGCGTGCTCCACACGATCTCTGCCCCCGCCAGCGCCGCCGACGCGCCCAGCACAGGGAATCCCGCCGCCAGCCCCGCCGCCGGCGCGTCGTTGGCAATCGCCATCTGTGCGCGCTCCGGCTCGCGCGCATCCAGCGCGCCCTCCGCGTCCACGCTGTCCTCCCCCGCGACATCAAACGCGCGCGGGCGCAACAGGTTCGCCAGCACGTCCGGCGCCGGAGCGCGGAACTTCGGAACAAGAAGGTATACCGGCGAATCGCCGCCCCGCACCAAGGCGCCCTCGATCAGGAAACCGGACTGAACCCCCACCAAGCCGCCCCCGGCGTCCAGCCGGTCCACCTTGGCAATCGCACCCGAATACTTCGCCGCCAGCGGAAACCAGCCGCCACCAATCGTCACCGCCCCGCCGCCCGGCGCCGGCGCGCGCAGCGCGACATCTGCCGAAAGGCGGATCGCGGAAGCCTCCAGCTCGGCCGTCACCGCGTTCAGCTCGGCCACCTTCACCTCAAGCGCCGCCGCCGTGATCCGCGCCGCGTCCCGCGATTCCGCCGCCTCCCACCATTGCCAGCTCGCCGCGCCCGCCAGCACCGTCATCCCGAGCGCCACCAGCATCGAGACCACCACCGCCCCGCGGCGCTTCGCCCGCATCTCGCGCTCAGCGGCCTCCCGCGCGCCCAGCCCCGCCGCGATATAATCCGCATGCAGATCGGTCAGCTCCGGCGCCGATACGGGCCGCGCCGCTGCCCAGTCGCGCGCATGGTCCAGCTCCGCTCCGCGCAGCAGGGCCTCCTCCGGCCGCCCGCGCGCGTCCCACCGGCGCGCGAGGCCCCCGATCCGGGAATGCTCCCGTATCCAGACCGCATCGACCCGCAGCGCGCCCGCCAGCTCCGCCAGCCCGCGCGCAAAACTTTTCCCGCCGTCGAAGAATACGAAGTTCAGCCGAGACAGCTCCTTCGGCACATCCGCCTCCGCCACCGGCGCCCATACCACCGGCAGCAACCGCTTCGACATCCGCAGCGTCTCGGTTACTTCCCAATGGCACTGCGGCGAGGAGACCGAGCCAGGCGAAATCACATAGACCACCGTATCCGCCTCCGCGATCAGCCCCGAAAGCCGCGCCTCCCAGGCCTCGCCCGGCGCAATGTCCTCACGGTCGATATACGCCTCGAACCCGCACGCGCTCAGCCCCGCGACCAGATCATCGGCAAAGCCGGCATCCTTCCTCGAATAGGAAATGAACACTTTCGCCGCTTCGGCCGCCGGGGCCATTGCAGCAGGGAGAGGCACCTTGGTCCCCATCGGGTCACCTGTCTTGCGTGCCCTGCGATCCTACGCCCCTTCCCCCGGAATTGCCACGCCCCTCCGCCGCCGCTAAGAGCCGCCCATGTCCCGCACCGCGCTTATCGACTATGGCTCCGGCAACCTGCATTCCTGCGCGCGCGCCCTCGCCGCCGCTGCCGTCGCAGACCATACCATCGAAGTTACCGCCGACCCCGCCGCCCTCGCCCGGGCCGACCGGATCGTCCTGCCCGGCGTCGGCCACTTCGCTGACTGCGCCGGCGCCCTGCGCGCCATCCACGGCATGGTTGAGGCCCTCGAAGCCGCCGTCATCACCCGCCAGCGCCCCTTTCTCGGCATCTGCGTCGGGATGCAGCTTATGGCGGACATCGGCCTCGAGGACGGCGAGACGCGCGGCCTCGGCTGGATCCACGGCCTCGTCGAAGCCTTCCAGCCCGCCCCCGGCCTGCCAGTGCCGCATGTCGGCTGGAACGAACTCGCCCTCACCGGCGACCACCCCGTCCTCGCCGGCCTCGGGCCCCAGCCCCACGCCTATTTCACCCATTCCTACGCCTTCCGCCCGGAGGACGAGGCCCACGTCGCCGCCTGGTGCGACTACGGCGCCCCCTTCGCCGCAGCCCTCTCCCGAAACAACCTCTTCGGCACCCAGTTCCACCCCGAAAAAAGCCAGAAGGTGGGCCTGACGATACTGAGCAATTTCCTGAAGTGGTCCCCTTGAAGCCCCCGCCTGTTCCTTCCCCCTTCTCCCAAGGGAGAAGGGGATAGAAAGAAGCCCCCATGTCCTTCACCCTCTACCCAGCCATTGACCTCAAAGACGGCGCCTGCGTCCGCCTCCTGCGCGGCGAGATGGACGCCGCTACCGTGTTCAACACCGATCCCGCCGACCAGGCCCGCGCCTTCCATGCGATGGGCTTCACCCATCTCCACGTGGTCGACATAAACGGCGCCTTCGCCGGCACGCCGGTCAACCGCAAGGCCGTCACCGGCATCCTGAAAGCCACCCGCGCTCCGGTCCAGCTTGGCGGCGGAATCCGCACCCGCGCCCAGATCGACGCCTGGCTGGAGGCCGGCATCGCCCGGGTCATCCTCGGCACCGCTGCCCTGCGCGACCCCGAACTCGTGAAAACCGCCGCCCGCGCCCTGCCTGGCCGCATCGTCGTCGGCATCGACGCGAAGGAGGGCATGGTCGCCGTCGAAGGCTGGGCCGAGACCAGCGACATGCGCGCCACCGAACTCGCCAAAGCCTTCGAAGGCTGCGGCGTCGCCGCCATTATCGCCACCGATATCAGCCGCGACGGTCTGAAGACCGGCGTGAATGTTCCGTTCACGGCAGAACTGGCGAACACCGTCACCATCCCCATTATCGCCAGCGGCGGCGTCAAAAGCGTCGACGACATCCGCGCTCTGCGCACCAGCGGCTCCCCCATCGCGGGCACGATCCTCGGGCGGGCGCTTTATGACGGGGATATTGATGCAGGTGAGGCGGTTAGGGCGGCGGAGTAATCGGGAGGCTTGAGCAGAATGGGTACTGACAATCCTCCACCGCCAGGCCGAAGAGAAACCGGCTGACTACGCCTCTCAGCTCGCACGCGCGAATCGATACGCTACTGTCGATGTATACGCCGCCGAAAGCTCAGAACTCTCCCGGCTGGATCTTGTTCTGAACACTTATTTGCCCGAGTTACTGAATCCAAGACCGCGGGCGAGTGCAGACCCGCTAACGCGGGCGAACCTGCTTTTCGTTGGCGCGAGACCGGTTCGCCGCCGCGAACGCCGCGTCACAAACCCAGCGCGCGGCGCTGGTGAGGGGGCGTTCCTACGACGCAGCGGGGACCTCGCGGGCACACGTGGAATGGTCCTTGCCGTTATGCTTGGTATTGTAGAGCGCCCGTTCAGCGCGCGGCAGAACGGCCGAAACCGTCTCGCCGCCTCCGGCCGCCACACGACCCAGGCTGACACTGACGCGCAGTTCGGCGCCTCCACAGTTGCAGGCCGCGCCGCGCACCGCGCCGACCAGAGCAGCAAATTCGGCGCCCGCCGCCAGCTCGCTGGCAAACAGGCCGGCCATCGCAAACCCTTCCCCACCGAGACACGCCGCAAGGCCGCCCTGCGGCGCGCGGGCGCATAATGTTCCGCCTGCTTATTTCATACGGCGCCTCCGGCGTCATGGCCGAAGGCGTCGTTGACGCGCTTGAAAATGTCGATATCGGCAATCGCGCAGGCAAACACGCCCTTCCCCGCCACCGCGCGCGCCCGAAGCACCTGCGCCGCCGCAAAGAAGGCGCGCCGGTTCGGCAGACCCGTCAATTCATCACTGTTGGCAAACCGGTGATTTTCCTGCGCAAGACGCCCGGATTTCATCTGTGTCCGGAGGATGAACCGGCTGCAGGCCGGGGCAACCAGCCACGGCAGGATGATACACGAGATATAGATTGACGCGTGGTCGATCTCCGGATCCATCTGCAACCAGATGAAGGTCGCCGCGACCGAAGCCAGCACCGAGGACACCGTGACCACGGCGCCGCTCAACAGGGCTTTGCGAAGGGGAGAAATCATGTGGGCAGGCATTGCGTCTAACCCAACATGCCTGGTATCCGGCGCCGGCGGCCGGAAAAATTTGATCGAACCCGGCGAGGGAGCGCTTACTTTTCAGCCGCAAAGCCGGTCTTCGCGGCCCTGGCGGTCGCGCGTTTCTGGTACCGGTGGTCCAGCCAGGTATTCACGCTGCGCTCCACCAGTAAGACAAATCCAGCGGCCAGGGCCGCCCTGATGACCTTTCCCATCACGGGGTCTCCTTTTACTTCTCCCCCCACAAACTCCCGCCGCCCCGCCGGGGTTGCGGATGAGGGCGGGGTTGGCGCCGGCCTTGCCGGTGGAGTGGGCCTTCTTCCGGCTTAGCGCGCGCTGGACAGCGGCCGGCGCAAACGCCGCCGCGTGCGCAGCGCATAGGCAAGGCTGGTCTCCGGCCCGTCCGGGACGCCGGCTTCTTCCTGCATCTGTGTCAGGCGCGCAGCGAGGCGGCAAAGGTTTTCGGTGTCATCCTGGCGGATCCGCTCGGCGGCTTTCAGGCTGGCTTTCTTCAGGTCCATGGGCTCGTCCTTCTTCAGGCTCTCAAAAGCACCCCCAAGCTGGACCATAGCAGAAACGGGCCGCGCGGCAAAATCCGCGCCGTGTAAGGCAGGAATGGCTTGAAGAAAGCACTTTGTTCATTCCATGTTCCATTGGCTGGGACGATCAGACCCGTGCGAGGCGCTCATAGAAGCCGCCGAACGATCGGTCCGGGGCCAGCAGGTGTGTTTCGATGATCCAGTACCGCCGGCGCCCGAATGCATCCGGCTCGCTCAGGCGGGTCGTGTTCGCGGCATTTATCCGTTGGTGGTCTTTCTCGCCGGGCCAGCGCAGGTGTGGGAACTCGCCAATCGTATGGCCCGCGATCACGCCGCCAAAAATATAGCCGCGCGCCTCGGCGTCTTCGCAGGCAAAGGCGTACAATTGCGCGCCTGTAATTTCCGGATGCGCCTCGAACTGCGCGCGCACCGCTTCGAAGACCTCTGGCAGCGCCGCCACCAGCGCCTGCCGCGCCGGGGCCTGTCCCACCAGGTAAGTCTGGCCGACATCGGCTTCCCATTCTCCGAAAACCGGGCCGAGATCGAGATAGACGGTGTCAGGCTCTGCAATCACGCGCTCTGGCGGATTGTCACTGAACACACACAGCGTGTTCACCCCGCACCGGACAAGGCGCTTGTGCCAATGCCGGGAAATGCCGAAATCCCGCTCCGCCAGCTCCGCAATGTCGCGGTCCACATCGCCTTCCCGCCGCCCCGGCGCAATAAAACCAGCCGCTTCAATCGCGCCCAGCAGATCGAGCGCCCGCGTTTCGGCCTCCACGAGCGCCCGCCAGCGAGTGTCTTCAGTGCGTGCGTCCCTTAGCATCCTAAAATCATGTCAATGGATGTTTATATGTCAATCTTGCACTACCCTCTCGCCGCTTCCCTCGCTACACCGCCGCCATGCTGAAAACGCGCATCATCCCCTGCCTCGACGTGAAAGACGGTCGCACCGTCAAGGGCATCAATTTCGTGGACCTGAAGGACGCCGGCGATCCGGTCGCCCTCGCCCGCGCCTATGATGCGCAGGGGGCGGACGAGCTCTGCTTCCTCGACATCACGGCCAGCCATGAAGGCCGGGGCACCTTGCTGGAAACCGTCAGCCGTACGGCGGAGGCCTGTTTCATGCCCCTCACAGTCGGCGGCGGTGTGCGTTCGCCGGAAGACATGGTCGCACTTCTTCGCGCAGGCGCCGACAAGGTGGCGATCAATTCGGCCGCGGTCGCGGACCCTTCCGTGATCGCCGCGTGCGCCGCCAAGGCCGGGCGGCAATGCGTGGTGGTGGCCATCGACGCGCGCAAGTCCGGGGCGGGCTGGGAAATCTTCACGCACGGCGGGCGCAAGGCCACCGGCATCGACGCGGTGGAATTTGCCCGCGAGGCCGCCAAGCGCGGAGCGGGCGAAATCCTGCTGACCTCGATGGACCGCGACGGCACCAAGACCGGATATGACATCGCCCTCCTCAAGGCCGTCTCGTCCGCCGTCACCATCCCGGTCATCGCGTCCGGCGGCGCGGGCAGCGCGGCGGATTTTGCCCCCGCAGTTCTTGAAGGCGGGGCGAGCGCAGTGCTGGCCGCGTCCATCTTCCACTTCGGTGAGGCGACCCTCGCCGAAGCAAGGGATGCCCTCAGACAAGCGGGCGCGCCGGTGCGGACCGTCTAGCTACTCGGCAAACACCGCGCGGCGTCTCTGCATTTCGGCCATCACAGCCTCCAATTGGTTTGGGGTGCGCATCACTTTCAGCTGCTCGGCGCTTTCCAGAGCGAGCAGTTCGGCATCGGTGGTATCGGCCATCGCATTGCACAAAACCTTGGCGCCGCGCATGGCGGCGGGGTGTTTGCCGGCCATCAGTTTCGCCATCCAGAGTGCGTCTTCTAGCGGCGTGTCGGACAGCTTGGTGGAAAAGCCGTGGGCATGGGCCTCGCTGCCCTTGAACTCGCGGTTGGTATACGTCAGCTCACGGATCACATCGTCGCGGACATTACCGCGCCATAGCGAAAAGCCTGCCATGTCGGGCACGAGGCCCCATTTCATTTCCATGATGGCGCAGCGTGTGTCCGGATGGATGATGCGGATGTCGGCGCCCGACATGATCTGGAAGCCGCCGCCGAAGGCGATGCCGTGGACGGCCGCGATGACCGGAACGGGCAGTTCCCGCCAACCCCAGGCGACGTATTGGGCGAGGTTCGCGATGCCATGACTGCGGCTGCCGAGGCTGCCGGTAGCGCCTTCGCCTTGCTTCTTGCTGTCGCCGGGCTGGCCGAGGGACGAAAGATCGAGCCCGGCGCAGAAGGCGCGGCCTTCACCGGAGAGGACCACGACGCGCAGGCCCTTCGTTTCCTTCAGCTGCGCGATCGCCTCGGCGATGCCAGCGAACATGGCGGGATCGAGGGCATTCATCTTGTCGCTACGGATGAGGCGGACATCGGCAACGCCGTCGTCCAGCATCGTGATCGAAACGCGGTCTTTCATGGGTTTTCCTCCGGAAGGTGACACCAAACTGGCGTCCTTCCCCTGCGTCCGTCAAGCGTTGGCGCGTGACGCCGCTGCGTCAGGGCGCTAAACGGCGGGAAGCAGGAGACTGACCCCATGACCGACCTTGCCTCCCCGGGCCGCCTTGCCGCCGCCCTTGCCCACCTCGCCGAGACCATTGATGCGCGCGCTGCTGACGGCGACAGCGGCAAAAGCTGGACCGCGAAGCTGCTGGCCAAAGGGCCGGATGCCTGCGCGGCGAAGGTCGCCGAAGAGGGCGGCGAACTGGCGGACGCCGTGCGCGGCGAGAGCGACGGCCGCGTCGCGAGCGAGGCGGCGGACGTGCTCTACCATGTGTTCGTGGCGCTCCGGTCGCGGGGCGTAAGCCTTGATGATGTGGCGGCGGCGCTGGAAGCCCGCCAGGGTACCAGCGGGATTGACGAGAAGGCGGGGCGGCCTTGAACAACGACCTGTTCGGGTATGATCGCGGGCATACCACAATCCGCCTCCTGAAACCGCGAGGCGCGCCGCTTGTTCGCCGCAGGCTGGCGAGCGGCGCAGCAGCGCATGCAGGGTCACGATCAGTTCGGCAATGGAATGCCAGGATTCCGGGTGCGGACGGCATTGGGTCATGCCGGCAACATACGGGCGCTTCGGGCGCTACCGGAATCGTGCGGGTGAAATATTTTTTTGAGGCCTGAAGGGGCTCAGAATTTTGTTCTGCGGAAGCGCGGGAACGTGGGCGATGGGGCAGAGTTATGCAACGATTTCCGGGTGGCTTCCTGCCGACGAGCAACTGGCCGCGCCAGGGCCAGATGACGCTGCCCTTTGCGGAAGAGGGGTAAGCGGGGTCACTTTTTCGGCGGCTTCACCGCTTGCAACGTCGTTGTTTTCACGTCGCGGCCGAGGGCGACTTTCTTGCCGTAGCTGGGGGCGCCTGCGGAGGCGCCGGTGACGGCGCCTCGCGTAGTCCTGTCCGTGAGCGGAGGGATAGCCATGGCGGCGGGGTTCGGCGGGTGTTCGTCGAAGAGGGAGGCGAGCTGTTCGGTCATCGCGCCGCCGAGTTGTTCGGCATCGACGATGGTAACGGCGCGCTTGTAATAGCGCGTGACATCGTGGCCGATACCGATGGCGATGAGTTCGACCGGAGAACGGTTCTCGATCTCGTCGATCACCTGGCGCAGATGGCGTTCCAGATAGTTCCCGATATTGACGTTGAGCGTGGAATCGTCGACCGGCGCGCCGTCTGAAATAACCATCAGTATCTTGCGCTGCTCGGGGCGGGCCAGCATCCGGTCGTGCGCCCAGAGGAGGGCTTCGCCGTCGATGTTCTCTTTCAGGAGGCCCTCGCGCATCATCAGGCCGAGATTGCGGCGCGCGCGGCGCCACGGCATGTCGGCGGCCTTGTAAATGATATGGCGGATGTCGTTGAGGCGGCCAGGGCCATTCGGCTTGCCGGCCTTGACCCAGTCTTCTCGGCTTAGCCCGCCTTTCCAGGCCTTGGTGGTGAAGCCGAGGATTTCGGTTTTTACGGCGCACCGCTCCAGCGTGCGGGCGAGAATGTCGGCGCACAGGGCCGCGACCATAATTGGTCGGCCGCGCATTGAGCCGGAATTGTCCAGCAGCAGCGTGACAATGGTGTCGCGGAATTTGGTGTCATCTTCCTGCTTGAAGGAGAGCGGCGCGGTGGGGTCTGTGATGACGCGGGTGAGGCGCGCGGTATCGAGCACGCCTTCCTCGAGATCGAAGCTCCAGGAACGGTTCTGCTGCGCCATCAGGCGGCGCTGCAGCTTGTTGGCGAGCTTGGCGACGGCGCCCTGCAGGCCCTGCAGCTGGTGGTCGAGATAGGCGCGCAGGCGGGTCAGTTCCTCAGCGTCGCAAAGGTCCGGCGCGTTGGCGGTCTCATCATGCGTGCGGGTAAAGACGGTATAGTTGAAACGGTCACGGTCGTCGCCCTGCTGATAGTTCGGGCGCAGCGGCTTGGAGCCGTCGTCTTCTTCGTCCGGCGAATCGTCGGCGTCGAGGTCGGCGTCCTGGTCGAGGGAGACGTTGGCTTCCTCGCCGTCGATGTCTTCGGTCTCGCCGGCCTCAATCTGCTCGGAGGACGCGCCCATCTGTTCTTCCGTGGACGTATCATCGTCCCCGGTCTGGGTTTCGCTGTCTTCCTGCTGATCGGCGCTTTCCTGTTCATCGGTCTCGACATCGTCGCCGGGCGCATCCGAGGCCGTCAGGTCACGGATGATCGAGCGGATGGTTTTTGAGAACTGCGCCTGGTCGTGCAGCTGGTCCATCAGGGCGCCGATGGCTTTGCCGGCGCGCGTCTCGACCTTTTCGCGCCAGATATCGGCGACGCGGGCGGCGCTTTCGGGCAGCGCGCGACCGGTGAGGCGTTCGCGCAGCAGGAATTCGAGCGCCGGGGCGAGGATCGCTTCGGGGTCTTCCGAGCCGGCGCCAAAATTGGTGGAGCGGCAGCGATGGTCCAGCGCGGCGTCGAGATTGCCGGCGGTGCCGAGCATGGCGTTGGCCCCGAGGCTTTCGATGCGCGCGGTTTCGGCGCCTTCATAGACGCGGCGGGCGAGATCGCCTTGCGGGCGGTGCGCGAGGTGGGCGCCGGGATCGTGGTGTGCGCGGCGCAGTGCCATGGCATCGGCTTCGCCGCGGATGCGGGCGGCGAGTTCGGCGCTGATCTCGATGGGCGGCGGGCGCAGCACGAGGCGGTCGCCCTGGTCACCGCTGTCATTTCCGAAACCGACCTCGATATCGCGCTGCGCGCTCATCGCCTTGGTGGTGACGGCGAGCGCGGCCTTGAAGAGATCCTGGGGTGTGGTGTCCTTTGCCATCCGCCGTGCGTTCGGGCCTTCGCCCTACGCCACCTTCACCATGAGGGCGCTCTCGGGCAGTTCCGTGCCAAAGCAGCGCTGGTACATCTCGGCGACGAGGGGGCGTTCAAGCTCGTCGCATTTGTTGAGAAAGGTCATGCGGAAGGCGTGGCCGATATCGCCGAAGATGGCGAAGTTCTCCGCCCAGGTGATCACGGTGCGCGGGCTCATCACGGTGGAAAGATCGCCGGCCATGAAGGCGTTGCGCGTGAGATCGGCGAGCGTGACCATCTTGGAGAGGGTCGCGTCATCGGCGCCGGTGGATTTCGATTTGACGATTTCGACTTCGGCGTCGTGGGCGAGATAGTTCAGTGTGGTGACGATCGACCAGCGGTCCATCTGGCCCTGGTTGAGCTGCTGGGTGCCGTGATAGAGGCCGGTCGTGTCGCCGAGGCCGACGGTATTGGTCGTAGAGAAGAGACGGAAATACGGGTTCGGCGAAATCACGCGGTTCTGGTCGAGCAGCGTGAGCTTGCCCGAGCTTTCGAGGACGCGCTGGATCACGAACATCACGTCCGGGCGGCCGGCGTCGTATTCATCAAAGACGATGGCGACGGGGCGCTGCAGGGCCCAGGGGAGAATGCCTTCGCGGAATTCGGTGATCTGCTTGCCGTCCTTGAGGACGATGGCGTCCTTGCCGACCATGTCGATGCGGCTGACATGGCTGTCGAGGTTGACGCGGATCATCGGCCAGTTGAGGCGGGCGGCGACCTGCTCGATATGCGTGGATTTGCCGGTGCCGTGATAGCCTTGCACCATGACGCGGCGGTTGTGCTCAAAGCCGGCGAGAATGGCGAGCGTGGTCTGGGGATCGAACCGGTAGGCGGGGTCGATCTCAGGGACGTATTCCGTGCGCGTCTTGAAGCCGTGCACAACCATGGCCGTGTCGAGGCCGAACGCCTTCTTCAGGTTCACCTTTTCGGTCGGCTTCAGGCCTTCGAGCGTGTCTGTGGACGTCATTGTAGTCATGGCTGTGCGGGCTCGTCACGGGAGGGAGAGGTCGGAAAGAAGCGTTCTAGCACGGGATGGCCCCGCGCCTAGTGCGACGTAAGGGAAATGGCAGGGGGAAAGCCCCTTCTCCATTGGGAGAAGGGGGGAACGGGTTACGGCTTGCGGAAGATCAGGATGGCCTGGTCGGTCTTGCCGCGGATGGCAGGGTCGAAGACGTTGGTGAGGCCGTCATCATCGGGGTTGCGCAGCAGGTCTGACGAGGTTTCCAGCGTCAGGCCGGCGGCTTCGGCCATGGCGACGATATGCGCGGGGTCGATCCGGTGCGTGTCTCCGCCGGTGGTGGCAGGCGAGCCGGCGGGGGCGACGTGGTCGATGACTACGAACTGGCCCCCGGATTTCAGCGCGCGGGCGATGTCCCTGAAGGCCGTGTCCGGATTGCCGAGGGGCGCGGTTACCCCTTCGGGCGTGTACCAGATCTCGTGCGGGCCCTGGAACCAGGTGGCGATGTCGAGGGAGGCATCGGGGACAGCGAAGGCGTCGAAGTTCGATTTCAGGTAAGTGACGTTGGTGAGGCGGCCGTCGAGGCGTTTGGAGACAGCGTCGCCGAGGAAGGCGTCGAAGCCGGCGGGGTTCTGCATGTAGACCTTGCCGGCGGGGCCGACGGCGCGGGAGAGAAGCTCGGTATAATAGCCGGCGCCGGCCTCGATCTCGAGGACCGGGTCGCCGGGCTGGGGCGCAAACAGCGCGAGCACGGCGGCAGTCTTGCGGTTCGCGTCGGCGAGGATGTCCGCATCCGGACGGTCCGGCGTGTCGACGAGGGCGCCATAGTCCGCGGCGCCGGCCGGAGCCGTAGCTTCAAGCGCGGGCGGCGGCGTACCGGCGCAGGCATGGGCGAAGGCGATGGCGAGCACAGCGGCGCCGGTCTTCCGGATCAATCGCATGGGATACTCCCTCCCTCGCAGACCGGTATCTCTGCCGGGGCGCCCGCGCCCTCTAGCGGCGCCAGACAACCTCGCCGCCTATGACGGTCATGACCGGCTCAGCATTCAGAATGTCACCTTCGGGCACGGTCATCAAGTCGCGGTCGAAGACAGAGAAGTCAGCGAGCTTGCCTGGCTCGATCGTGCCGAGGTCGGCTTCCTGGAAAGCGGCAAAGGCCGGACCGGTCGTGAAGAGCGCGAGCGCCCGGGCGCGCGAAACCGCTTCTTCCGGATGCCAGCCTTCGCCGGAGAAACCTTTCAGGTCCTTTCGGGCGACGGCGGCGTAGAATTCGATGGTGGGCGAGCCGACTTCGACCGGGGCATCCGATCCGCCGGCGATGACGGTGCCGAGATCGAGCAGCGTTGACCAGGCATAGGCGCCGCGCAGGCGGTCCATACCGAGACGCGCGGGCGCAAAGAAAAGATCGCCGATGGCATGGCTCGGCTGCATCGAGGCAAGCAGGCCGCCGGACGCGACACGGGCAAGATCGTCCGGGTGGATGACCTGCGCATGCTCGATGCGCCAGCGCAGGGACTTGTCATAGCCGCCGGTCTCCCAGGCTTCGAGGATGCGGCGGTTAGCAAGGTCGCCGATGGCGTGGATGGCGAGCTGGACATTCGCCGCCCTGGCGCGGGCCATGAAGGCGGCGAGGCCGTCATCATCGAGCAGGGAGAGGCCGGACGTGTCCGGACGATCCGCATAGGGCTCGATGAGCTGCGCGCCCCGGCTGCCGAGAGCGCCGTCCATGTAGAGCTTCACGGCGCGGTTGGTGATGGTGGCGGTCTCGTGCTCGCGGCCTTCGGCGATGCTGAAGGCCGCGGAATCGAACGCGTTATAGAGACGCAGCGGCAGGCGCCCTTCCCCGTCGAGCGCGGCCATCAGCGGCGCTTCGCGGGCGGTGACGCTCATGTTGTGGCCGCCGGTCCAGCCGCGCGAGGCATAGAGCTTCGCGCCGGTTTCGAGGGCGAGGGAGACGGCGGCGTCATCCGGCTCGGCGATCAGCGGCTGGACGAGGCCCATGGCGGCATCGATCAGGATGCCGGTAGCCTTGCCATTTGCATCGCGCTCGATCTTGCCGCCGGAGGGGTCAGCGGTTTCGTCCGTGATGCCGGCGGCGGTGAGGGCGGCTGTGTTGACGACGAGCGCGTGGCCGTCCGAGCGGCCGAGGATCACTTTGTGACCCCCGCTGACGGGATCGAGGTCGGATGCCATCGGCATGCGGCCTTCGGGCCAACCGGTTTCGATCCAGCCGCGGCCGACGAGCGTGGAGCCTTCGGGCTTGCCGCCAAGTTCGGCCTCGACGCGGGTGACGAGTTCATCGACCGAGGCGGTGCCTTCGAGCGTCAGCGTCAACTCGCGTTCGCCGACGCCCGAGAGGTGAACGTGTGCGTCGGTGAAGCCGGGATACAGGAAGGCGCCGCCGAGATCGACAACCTCGACTTCATAATCGCTCAAGTCGGCAGACATCGGGGGGCTGGTCGTGATGATGCGGCCATCTGCGCCGACGACAATGCCGGTGACGGTCTGGGGTACGCCTGCCGCGTCGGCGAGGCCGGTATAGATCGTGCCATTGGTGAAGACCGTCACCTTCTCTGTCGCCTCGGTCTCCGCGGGCAGCGCAGGCACGCAGGCAGCGAGGGAGAGGGCGGCGGCAAAGAGGAGAGCGAGGCGCATAGCGGTTTCCTTCAGGCAGGATCACAGCGCGCGCTGGAAGATCCAGATATCGTGACCGTCATGTACCGTTTGGGCGTGGTCCGTCCAGCCTTCGCGTTCGAGCAGCGTGATGGCGGTCGCGGTGGCGCAGTAGACGTGGGCATGACCGAGACGGCGGGCTTCGGCCTCAAGGGCGCGGACGAGCAGGGCGCCGAGGCCGTGGCGGCGCAGCTCCCGGCGCACCCAGCCGGCCGAGGCCCAGGGCGTGAGGTTCGCAAATTCAGGAATCCATGCGGGTTTCAGGGCGGCGGCGCCGAGCGGTTCGCCTGACGTATCGAGGGCGACGATACCGGACGGGAGCGCCCCTTCGGGATTGGCATAGGCGGCGAGATCGGCGGCGGCGTCGCCCGGACCGCCCGGGCCGTACCAGTCCGGCCATTCGACCCGGAAGGCGGCGGCAAGCGGCGCGATGACCTCGGGACGGTCCCTCAGGGGGCAGATGGTCAGGGCTGGCAGCATGGCTGACCCTGCCCCGGCGGGCCCGGAAATACAAAACGCCGGACCTTGGGGGTCCGGCGTTTCTAAGATTTAATCAGGCCCGCGCTTAGGCGCGCGCTCAGGCGGCGACGGCCTTTTTCGCGATGTCGCGCTTGATTTTCAGGGCCTTGGTGGACAGGGCTTCGTCCTTCGCCTTGGCGAGGAAAGCGTCGAGGCCGCCGAGCTTATCGACCGTGCGCAGAGCCTTGGCCGCGATGCGCAGCCGGAAGTTCTGGTCCAGCGTCTCCGAGTGGAGCGTAACCTGCACGAGATTAGGCAGGTAGCGGCGCTTGGTCTTGATCTGGGAGTGGCTGACGATATGGCCGACCATCGGCTTCGTGCCAGTAAGTTCACATTCGCGGGACATGGGCCTCGCTCCGGGGAAAAGAGACTAGATTTGATCTGAAGGCGCGCTCCTACAGGCTGGGGGCGCCTCCTGTCAACCGGGGCGATTCAGGCGGCAGGCGCTGCCCGACGGGGGCTGACTGTCACCGCCTGTCATCTTATGTCAGTGGGCGGGCACGGGAGAATGAGGCATGTATGCGGCAGAGCCGTTCAGGCCTTGTTGGGATGGGGCGATTTAACAGGTGGGCACAGACCGCCCGCCAGACCGCTAAAGGACGACAGGACCCTCCCATGACGCGCAGCCTTCTCCTCGCCGCCGCCGCCTCGCTTGCCCTGCTGGGCGCCTCTTCGGCCGACACCGCTTCCACGGCCGCACAGCCCGCCATGCTGGCCAGCATAAAGTCCGGCGCGCCGACCCGCATGGTGTATGAACTCGATGCCAGGGCGATGGTGTTCATTCTGCCGGTAAGCGGGCGCGCCAGCTTCACCGTGGACATGAAGCCGGACGCCTATGCCATCAAGTCGCGCGTGCGCACGACCGGTCTCGCAGATATCTTCGTCAACTATGACATGAACCTGACCGCCGAGGGCCAGACGACGGTCAAAGGCCTGAAGACGACGAAGTATGTGTCAGAGAACAAGGACGGCAAGAAGGATCGCCGCGTCGAGCTGGACGTCACCGACAAGGGCTTCAGGATGACCGCCAAGCCGCGTTTCGGGAACCTGGGCGATCCGGCAGCGACCGCCGAGCAGGTGATCCAGACGAACGACCCGCTGACCGCGCTGATCACCTTCGCGCTGGAGCCGCGCGCCAAGGGCGCCGATGTTTGCGGCGGGCCGATCAGGGTGTTCGACGGGCGCCAGCTTACGTACCTGCACCTTAAGCGCGGCAAGACCGGCATGGTGAAACAGAAAACACCCGCCTGGAGCGGCGACACGATCGAGTGCCATGTGACAATGGACAAGATTGCCGGCTACAAGAAAGGCGAGGTCAACAAGGACACGCTGACGGGCATCGACGGGCCGATCCGGATGTATCTGGCGCCGCTGGAGAACGGGTCGCATGTGCCGGTGAAAATTGTCGCGGACACGGACAAGATTGGCAAGGTGACGCTGCAGGCGCGCACGCTGCGCTTCGAGCCGCTGGTGACGGCCTCCACACATACTGGCGGGAGTGGCGGCGGGCGTTAAACCGCAGGCTGCAAGCCCGGACGCCGCGCAGCGGTGATGTGCGACCTTCTCTGGGCGATTGCCTAAGCAAGGCCCCGCAGCAGGGCTCCTTCGGAGCCTGCCCGGGATGACAGGCCTCTGCAGGCATCAGTCTTTCGGCAGGCGCTTCAGCGCCGCGATCAGGCCGGCCATGTCGTCCGGAACCGGAACTTCAAAGTGCAGGTCTTCGCCGGTGACCGGGTGGACGAAGCCGAGGACGGCCGCGTGCAGGGCTTGGCGGCTCAGGGCTTTGACGCCAGCAAGCGCAGCGGCGTGACGATCGCCGGAGCCGAGCGCAGTGAGGCCCATCTGGCGGCCATAGACGGGATCGCCGAGGATCGGCGCGCCGATATGCGCCATGTGGACGCGGATCTGGTGGGTGCGGCCAGTTTCGAGCCGGCATTCGATCAGCGCGGCGGCGGGCATGCGGGTGTGCTTGTCGCGCACACCGAAGGTTTCGCCAGCGCGATAATGTGTGACAGCGCGACGGGCCGAGGGGCTTTCCGGATTTCTGTGTACGGACATTTTCTTGCGGTCCGTCTGCGAACGCGCGATGGCGGCGTCGACCGTGCCGGAGAGCGGGCGCGGAGCGCCGCGCGTGACGGCGAGGTAGATGCGTTCGATATCGTGGCGTTCGAACAGGGCGGCGAGGCCGGTATGGGCGGCTTCGGATTTCGCGGCGACCATCACGCCGCTGGTGAGCTTGTCGAGCCGGTGGACGATGCCGGGGCGTTCAACGCCGCCTATGCCGGAGAGCTGGCCCTTGCAATGATACAGCAGCGCATTGACCAGCGTTCCGTCCTCGCTGCCGGGCGCGGGGTGGACGGCCATGCCGGCGGGCTTGTTGATTATGAGGAGGTGGGCGTCCTCGAACAGGATGTCGAGGGAGATGTCCTCGGCCTGCGGCAAAGCGGCAACCGGGGCCGGCAGCGCGACGGCATAGACGCTGCCGGGTTTGATCGCGGCGCGGGGGCTCGATTCGGGCTGGCCGTCGACCGTGACGGCGCCTTCCTCGATCAGGGCCTTGGCGCGGGTGCGCGAGATTTCGCCCGCCTTTGCGGCGAGGAAGGCATCCAGGCGCTGGCCTGCATCTTCGGGGGCTGCGACAATTTCGATCCGTCTCATGGCGGCCTTATAGACGGGGAATGCGGGCTGCGTCATGCTGGCTTCACAGAGCCCGCGCATAAGGCGGCAGGTTTCGGGGAGATACGGACATGGCTGAAGTCACACGGCGCAGGCTTCTGGGCGGCGCAGCGCTTGGTACGCTGGGGCTGGCGGCCTGCACCACGGCGCCCAAGGCGCCAGCCGGTTTTGCTGGCGAGCTCACCTTCCTGCACGGGGTGGCCTCCGGCGATCCCCTGCCCGGCAGCGTGATCCTCTGGACGCGCGTGACGCCGCTATCGGGCAGCGGGCCGGTGACAGTGGCGTGGGAAATGTTCGAGGCGGGCAGCGAAACGCCAGCCGCCAGCGGCGAGACCGTGACCTCCGAGGGGAGCGACTATACGGTGAAAGTCGACGCGTCCGGACTGAAGGCCGGCACGGTCTATACCTACCGGTTCAGGGCGAAAGCGGCAGGCGGGGACGCGGTGTCTCCCGAGGGGCGCACGCGCACGACGGCGGCGGACGCGACCACGCCGGTCAAACTGGGCGTGGTATCGTGTTCCAACTGGCAGTTCGGCCTGTTCAATGCCTATGCGGCGCTGGCGGCGACGCCGGACCTAGATGCCATCGTGCACCTTGGCGACTATATCTACGAGTACGGCCAGGACGGGTATGGCGGCGATGTCGCGGCAAAGCTGGGCCGGCCGCATGACCCGCCTACGGAGGTCATCTCATTGGCGGACTATCGCCGGCGGCATGCGCAGTACAAGTCCGATCCGGCGCTGCAGGCCGCGCATGCGGCGGCGCCCTGGGTGTGCACCTGGGATGACCATGAAAGCGCCAATGATTCCTACCGGACCGGCGCCGAGAACCATGATCCGGCGACGGAAGGCGAATGGAACGTGCGCAAGATGCACGCGCTGCAGGCCTATTTCGAATGGATGCCGCTGCGCGCGCCGAAAGCCGGCGAGTTTACTTCGGCGGTCTGGCGCACCTTCCGGTTCGGCAATGTCGCGACGGTGCACGCGCTCGACTCGCGCCTCACCGGGCGGTCCGAGCCGTTGGCCTGGGGCGATGCGCTCGCCGGGGCGACGACCAGGGACGAGATGACCGCGCGCGTGGTGATGACGATGCAGACTGTGGCCGACCCTGCGCGCACGATGCTGGGCGCCGAACAGGAAGCCTGGCTGGCGGGCGAGCTGAAATCATCCGTGCAGTCCGGCGCGGCTTGGCAGGTTCTGGCCAACCAGGTGATCATGGCGAAGAACAAGCTGCCGGACTTCACGCGGCTGATGACGCCGCAACAGTTGGCGGCGCAAGACATGCCGGAAGTTCTGGCGATGCTGCCCTTCACGGCGCTGGGCCTGCCCTGGAACCTCGATGCCTGGGATGGCTATCCGGCGGCACGTGAGCGGCTTTATGCAAGCGTGGCGGAGGCCGGCGCTTCGCTGGTAACGCTCGCTGGCGATACGCACACCGCCTATGCGAACGAATTGTTCGACGCGGGCGGAGAGCGGCGCGGCGTGGAGTTTGGCTGCACCTCTATCAGCTCACCCGGCATGGGCGCCTATGTGAAGGCGATGCCGGACCTTGGCCAGCAGATTGCCGACGCCAATGACGAGATCATCTGGCACGATCCGTTCGGGCACGGCTTCACAGTGGTGACGCTGACAGCCCGGGATGTGAGCGCGGCATTCCACAAGGTCTCGACCGTCTACGCACCAGCCTACACGACCGAACAGGTCGCCGCGTTCAAGGCAAGCTACACCAGGGGCGGCGTTTCGGAACTGACGCCGGCCTAGTCGATCAGTCCCGACAGAGTTGAGCGGCCGCCGTCGAGCACGAGGCTCTGGCCGGTGAGGTAGGCTGCTTGGGGCGAGGCGATGTAGCGGGCGGCTTCGGCGATCTCGTCGGCGCGCGCGGCGCGGCCGAGCGGCACACGGCGCGTGGTCCAGGGTTCTGCACGCTCCTCACGCGGACGGATGGCGACGATGGCGTTGACGCGGATGGCATGCTCGGCGAGTTCGAGCGCGCCGGCCTTCATCACGCCGAGGATAGCGCTCTGGCCGACGCTTTCGGTGAAGCGGCCAGGCATCGAGGCGATGGCAGCATAGCCGAGGACGAAGGTGATGGTCCCCTTCTGCGGAATGCGTTCGACGCCGGCCTGCGGCAGGTCTTCCTGCTCGAGCAGCCGTTCGGCGATCACGCGCAGCGCAAGGGCGGCGCCGCGGGCGGAACGGGCGAGGGCCTTC
>NZ_JBBEBT010000198.1:0-3525 GCF_040882205.1 Hyphomonas sp. | reverse complement strand
TGCTTCGTCGGCGATCAGGTCCTGCCATTCGCCGTCGCCGTCCGCCGAGAGGGGGGCGTTGAGCGAGCGGTCCGAACCCGAAAGACGCGAGGCCATGGTCTCGACATCACGCACCGGGACGCCGAGATGTTCAGCGACCCATTCGCGGTTTTCCACACTCATGATGCCATCGCCTGTATCGGAAATCCGGGCACGCAGGCGACGCAGGTTGAAGAACAGGGACTTCTGGGCCGACGTCGTTCCCGTACGGACGATCGACCAGTTGCGCAGCACATAGTCCTGGATCGACGAGCGTATCCACCAGCTGGCATAGGTTGAGAACCGCACTTCGCGCTCCGGTTCGAACCGCGCGGCAGCCTGCATCAGGCCCACATTTCCCTCGGATACAAGGTCCGCCATGGGCAGGCCGTAATGCCGGAACTTGGCAGCCATCGCGATCACGAGACGCATATAGGCCGTGGTCAGTTCATGCAGGGCGGCTTCGTCGTCGTGCTCGCGCCAGCGCCGGGCCAGATTGGCTTCATGCGCCGGCTCTAGCAGCGCGACCTTCATCGCCGTGCGCACAAACTGGCGATCGGAACTATTGTTCGTATCGTACGCGCTGGCCATCCCGTCCTCCCGTTGAAGACCCAGCAGTTTTTGCTGTGTCGGCCTGTCTACGCGGGGCGCGGGGCACTGGATCAGACCCGGCTTGATTTTCTTCGCCCGCGCCCTAGCCGGGCACCGGCCCGCGGGATGCCTTGACGCTCCGCCTCCCAGCGGCCTAACTCGCGCCGGAACACAAACGCAGCGAACCGCGCGCCATGATGAACCCCGCGCCAGAAGATCTGCTTCCGCGCCGCGCCGCGGAAATCTGCCGCGGCACGCGGCGGCTGATGGCTGACCTCGGCTTCTACGGCCTAACCGAAATGCCGCTGGCAAATAATCGCCGGGCGGATATCGCTGCGATCGGGCCGGGCGGGGATATCTGGATGATCGAGATCAAATCCAGCATCGCGGATTTCAAGTCAGACCATAAATGGCGAGAATACATGGACTTCTGCGACCGCCTGAGCTTCGCCGTGGCCGATGACTTCCCGCAGGACCTGATCCCGCCGGAGGCCGGTCTGATTGTCGCGGACGCTTTCTACGGCGCCGTCATCCGGGACGCCCCGGAATCCCGGCTGGTTGCGGCGCGGCGCAAGGCCGTGACGCTCCGATTTGCCCGCCTCGCGGCTGCGCGGCTGTCCAGCGTAAGCAATACGGGCTGGACGCAGGGCGATGACGGGCTTACCTCGCCGCTGCCATGAGCCTTGCCTATCCCATTGCCCTCAGCCTCGAAGAGGCGATTTCGCCCGGCGTGCGCACAGCGCGGACGCTGAGCGAGGCCGTGGGCCTTTCCCCCGGCTTCCGGGTGGAAGGGCTGGAGACCGGCTGGCTGCATCTGCCGGAGGACGAGGCGCGGGCGCTCCTGTCGTCGCAAGGCGCTGACGGGCCCGCCGGTCATATCCAGCAGTACGAAGACACATCCGGCCATATCGTGATCGCGGTCAGCTGGTGGCTGATTGCCGATCCGAAATCACCGCCCCGTCTCAAACCTGCGCTACCCGACCCGGCGCAGCCCGAGACGCCAGCCAGCGAAACCGGTAGCGACCACACGGACGACCTCTATTTCCGCCGCGGTCGCACGAAGACGAGGCGCCGCAAACCAGTCGATCCTAATCAGCTGGACCTGTTCAGGCCTACCAAAGGTTAGCCAGCAGGCAGCAACAGGCACCGGGGGCCGATACGCTGAATGCGGGCGTACAAGTCGCCCTTCTCCGAACTGCTCGCGCGCATGCGCCGTCCAACCGGGAATGCGGCCGCAGGCGAAGACCGGCGTAAACGCTTCGCGCTGCAGGCCGGGCGCTTCAAGCAGAAGCGCGGTTTAGAGCGTCCGCGTTGGTGTCTAGCTGGCGCTGCGGGTGCTTCTGAGTGAGGCGGCCGAGTACAGCCCGCTCAATATGCTCTGCAAAACCGCGCCGGCCGGACGTGCCCGGAAGGCGCGCCACTGCCGCTTTAAGCGCATCTGCGCGGGGGCCGCGCACGCGGCAGACCCGGTGACCGAACCCCGTCAACCGTTCACCGCGCGGCAGCGCCCCGTCGATCCAGGCTGCCGCATTCTCCGGCGCACCGATTGCATCCACCATATCGAGGACCTGGCGCGGGGCCCGCCATGCAAGGGTCCTTTCAGGGCGGAAAGACCTGCGACGGACGCGGACACCAGCCCGGCCCGTGCAGAGGAAATCGCGGACGAGAACGCGAGTATCGACATGGCGCTCGCCGCGCTCACGGTTGGACTGGAGCTTGCCGATGATGCCCCCCTTCCTGATCTTCGCGAGCGGCCGGATGGCAGGCTGGATCGCGCACGCCATCGAACAGTGCGCCAGCAAAGCTACCATTCGTCCGTGTACGAACTATGCCGGACACTAGGC
Source organism: Hyphomonas sp. (assembly GCF_040882205.1). Lineage (GTDB taxonomy): Bacteria > Pseudomonadota > Alphaproteobacteria > Caulobacterales > Hyphomonadaceae > Hyphomonas. The sequence continues at coordinate 1,072 of NZ_JBBEBT010000198.1, read as the reverse complement.
GCCGGCGCCGGTCTCTGTCTCGAAGAGGCCCCACCCGCCCTTGCGCAAGGCGAACCGCAGCAGAACGTACATCAGCAGGCCGACCGGGCCGAGCATCAGCGTGAAGAACAAGCAAGGTACCAGCACAAGTTGCGGAAATCCCCGGCGCTGCGCGTCCCGCGCGATCCAGGCACCGACAAACAGATCGAATACGAGGTAATGGCTCCAGCCGATCAGGATACCATGCGGGTGGGAAAAGGCCTGCGAGACGCCTGCTGCGGAATTGAAACTGCCACCCTCGGCGCTGTATCCAAAAGCAAAGCCCGTCACCAGCGTCACCGTGTAGAACACGCCGAGAAGAAGCGGATAGAGCCCGGAATGCACCACCGTCCGCGTAATAGAGGACCGGGGAAGAACCGCCAGCAGCAGCCAGGCTGGCAACACCGCGAAGTTGATCAAAGAGAAGACAGTCTCGTAACTCAGAGGCATCGTTTTCCCCTCAGGTCATATCCTTGATTTCATAGCCTCGACGACAGCGTCCGCCGTAATGCCGAAATGCTTGTAGAGCTGCTGGTAAGGCGCGCTGGCACCGAAGCTGTCCATACCGACAAACCCACCTTCGGCTCCGATCCAGCGGTCCCAGCCGAAGCGCACACCGGCCTCGACCGCCACGCGCGGCAGGCCTTTTCCCAGCGTCTCGGCCTGGTAGGCTGCGCCCTGCTGGCCGAACAGTTCCATCGAGGGCATGGAGACGACGCGCACGCCGATCCCGGACCCCGCCAGCATCGCCTGCGCCTTCAGGGCAATCTCGACTTCCGAACCGGTCGCGATCAGCACGCCGCGTTCCTTGCCCTTGGCAGGCGAGAGGATATAGGCGCCTCTTGCAGAGAGGTTTTCGTCCGTATGCATCTTTCTGGCCGGCGCCACGTTCTGGCGGGTCAGAGCCATCGTGGACGGCCCGTCCTCACGCGCGAGTGCCAGCTCCCAGCACTCTGCGGTTTCCACGCCGTCTGCCGGGCGGAAGACCAGCATATCCGGCATGGCGCGCAGGGACGCGACCTGCTCGACCGGCTGGTGGGTCGGGCCATCTTCG
>NZ_JBBEBT010000197.1:0-3530 GCF_040882205.1 Hyphomonas sp. | reverse complement strand
AGATGGTACCGCCTCCCCGGCTTGAACGGGGGACCTCTGGTTCCACAAACCAGCGCTCTAACCAACTGAGCTAAGGCGGCACAATTGCGTTTCGCTTACAGGCGCGGCGACCGGGTTTCAAGGCCGGGCGGAGGCCGGTGCAGGCAGATTCTCAGACTTTGACGACCTGGTCGAACTCGAGATCCACAGGTGTTCCGCGTCCGAAGATCGAAACAGTGACTTTCAGGCGGCCATTGGCTTCGTCGATTTCCTCGACAGCGCCCTCGAAGCCCTGGAACGGACCATCGTTGACCTGAACCTGCTCGCCGATCTCGAAGCTGATGCGGGGACGCGGACGTTCAGCCGACGCATCGGCCGACTTACCGAGGATGCGGTCAACCTCGCGCTGGCGCACCGGAAGCGGCTTCTTGCCGCCTTCCGCGCCGAGGAAGCCCGAAACCTTCGGGGTATCCTTGACGAGGTGATAGATATCGTCGGTCAACTGGGCCTTCATCAGCACGTAACCGGGGAAATAGCGCCGCTCGACGGTCCTTTTCTTGCCGCGCGCGACTTCGACCACTTCTTCGGTCGGAACCTCGATCTCTTCGATCAGATGGGTCAGGCCCTTGCGTTCGGCCTGCTCACGGATCGAGCCTGCGACCTTCTTCTCGAAGTTCGAATAGGCATGGACGATGTACCACTTGGCTTCAGGCATGGGCCGAGCGCGCTCCTGCTGGTCTGGATTCGATGAAAGCACCTTCAGGCGCCCCGGATGAAGTTCACGAACCACATAATGACGGTATCGGCCGCGAAAAGGAAGATTGCGATCAGGATCGACATGATAATAACGAAGATCGTCGCCTGGATGGTTTCCTGACGGGTCGTCCAGGTCACCTTGTTTCCTTCTGCGCGCACCTGCGCGATGAAAGTCAGCGGTCCAACCGACTTCTTTTTCTCTTTCGGCGGCGGGGGCGCCTTGGCGTGCTTGTCGGCCATTAGGTCACTCGTTTTTCAAAGGCGGGCGATTAGCCCGTTTACAGGCGCACGTCCACGGAAAATGTGCAGGATCGGATCGTCAGCCCAGATGTGGGCGCCGCCGGACGCAGCGCAAGGCCAAACTGGCCGTCTTTGGCCCGCGGTCCCGCGGGCTGACCGGTGGCGGGCCTCAGAAGTCCCCGTAAAAGCTTACAGGATCGCTGTCGGGGTCACTGCGGCCGGTGATCATGCCGCGCAGGATCTGGGCCGCCATCATTGAGAACGTGATCCGGTTGCCACCATATCCCATGGCCGCGTAGCAATTGGCCATGCCGGGGATCCGGCCAATGGCAGGTGTGCCGACCGGGCTGTCGCCGAAGCTGCCCGCCCAGGCGTGCATGGGCGCCGCGTCTATGTCCGGCAGCAGGGCGGCGAGCTTTCTCGCCAGGGTCCGGGTCTTGTCGGCAATCCTGGCATCACGCCGATCGGCGTCGCTGATTTTCTCGTCCTCCCCGCCGCAGATCACTTCACCGGCGGACGTTGCGCGGATGTAGAGGTAGGGATCGGACGCTTCCCGGATCATCGCAGCGGTCGGCCAGATGTTTCGCAGCTGCGGCCTGGTCGCGATGGACCAACCCGGGATGATCCTGTTTGCCTTCTTCGCAATGGCCTTCATCATTTCATAGCCTGTCGCCGCGACCAGATGCCTGGCCCGAACATCAGGACCGTCCCTGGTGTGAATGACAACCCGGGCCTCGGAGGGCTCGACATCGCTCACGTCCGCTGGCGAATATAGCCGCGCGCCGCGCGCTATCGCTGCGTGCAGGTAGCGTATCGCCGCGGGTCGGCGCACTCGTTACCGGAGCCGATGACCGCGTGCCGGCCTGTAATGGCGTAACGCGCCTTCACGGCGGCGGGCTTCAGCAGCTCAACTTCAAAGCCGGCACGGCGCCGGGCTTGGGCCTCAAGGGCGAGTTGATCCGGGTTGAGCACGTTGCCGTCCAGGCAGATGGAGCCACGAGTTGCCGTATCAGCCTTGATACCGAGGCGCTCGGTCCGGTCCCGGAGCGCATCAACGGCGAGACGCGACCGGCGCAAGATCGGCTCTGCGCGCGCGGCCGATCTTCCCCGCCATGTGGGTCAGGGGCGCGCCCGGTTCGTATTGGAGCATGGCGGCCGGGGCGAGCGTGGCCCCTGTGGCCGGGCCGCGGCGGCCGGGCACCACGACGTGCAAACCCGCATCGCTCAGGTTTCCAGCAATCAGGGCGCCCGAGATGCCGGCGCCGATCACCGCCACGTCGCAGGCGATATTGCGTATGAGGGCAGCGTTCGCCAGTGGTTCGCGGCGGCGCTCCATCCAGATCGAGCGGCCAGTGCGCAGGTCCCGGTGGACCGTGATGGAATTCGGCATCGGATTGGTCTCTCGTTTCAGGAAGGGTTGCGAAGTCAGGTCGACCTGACACCGTGCAGTCTGCCCCGATACGCGCGGCAGCAGGCGATTAAACAGAACGCAAGAGCCGCAATGCGGTTGCCTGCGGACCGGAAAGAACCGCAGGGGAAGGCAATCGCAGATCAGGCGGGCGCGGCGCTGCGTATTGCTCTGGGCCATATGCGCCCTACAGATTGAACCGGACAAAGCACAACAGACGAGGCGGCGACATGCAGTTTGAACTCGACGAAGATCACCGGATGCTGCGCGACCTCGTGCAACGGTTCGTGCGCGAGGAATTGATTCCCCTCGAAGGTGCGGTTCTGGCGCGCGACGCCGAAGGGCAAGGCGCGTATCTGACGGCGGCGGAAAAGGCGCGGCTGGACCAGGTATCGAAGGAGATGGGGCTCTGGAGCCTTGATGCACCGGAGGAACTGGGCGGCCTCGGGCTGCCGCACGTGGCTCTGGTGGCCGTCAACGAAGCGCTGGGCTCAAGCGCGGCGACCTATACCCTGCCCCCGGATTCCCCGAACCTGCAGATGCTGATGACCGCTGCAAACGAGCAGCAGAAGGAAGCCTATCTTGCGCCCTACGCCCGCGGCGAGACCGTCTCGGCCATCGGCATTTCCGAACCAGGCGCCGGCGCCGACCCCGCCGGTATGCTGACACGCGCTGTCCGCGACGGGGATAACTGGGTGATCAATGGCCGTAAGATCTGGATCACGCGCGCTGCCGAAGCGGACTTCACGATCCTGATGGCGATTACCGACAAGGCGAAAGGCACAAAGGGCGGGATGTCCGCTTTCCTCGTAGACAAAGGTACGCCCGGGTTCAATGTCCTGCGCCGCATTCCGATGCTGGGCGGCGAGTTCACCTATGAGGTTGTGCTCGAGGATTGCCGGGTACCCGGCTGGAAGCTGCTCGGCAAGGAAGGCGATGGGTTCGGCCCGATGCAGGTGCGCCTCGGCACACGGCGGATGGAGATGGCGGCCTGGTGCATCGGCGCGGCGCAGCGCGCCCTCGACATGATGCGCGAATACGCGCCGCAGCGGAAAACCTTCGGGCATAAGCTGTCCGAGCGTCAGTCCGTCCAATGGTGGGTCGCCGACGCGGCCACGAAGATCCACGCTGCCCGGCTGATGGCCTA
>NZ_JBBEBT010000196.1:0-3578 GCF_040882205.1 Hyphomonas sp. | reverse complement strand
CCGAGATCACACTGGCTGACGGCACCGTTATACGGGCTGGGCTGATCGCCGCATGCGACGGAATCCATTCGGCCGTCCGCAACAGCCTCGGCATCCGGACCGAAGGGCGCAGCTATGGCAAATCCGTCTTTGCGGCAGACGTCACCCTGAGCCGGCCGCATGACGGGATCGCCCGCCAGCTGTTCACCCCGGAAGGCCCGTTCGCGACACTGCCCCTGCCCGGCAACCGCGCGAATCTGGCCTGGTACATGAAGGCGGGCGCGGCGGAGACGCTGGCGAAACTACCAAAGGACCAGATCGAGGCGGAGCTGAATGCACGCTTTGCGGGCTTCGCGGGCGAGATGAAACTCGATGGCCCTCCCCTCTCCTATCCGCTGGTGATGCAGATTGCCGAGAAGATGATCGGCCCCCGCACGGCGCTGCTGGGCGACGCGGCGCGGCGGATCAATCCACTGGCCGGGCAAGGCCTGAATCTCGGCTTCAAGGATGTGGGCGCGCTGATAGATGTGATGACCAGCGCGCGCGCGACAGGGCTAGATCCGGGCAGCGATGCGGTTCTGGCGCAATATCAGGACTGGCGGCGCTTCGATGCGGCCGCAACCGCCATGGCGATGGACCTGATCGACCGGGCCTTCTCGAACGACAATGCGCTGCTGAAAGGCCTGCGCGGGCTGGCCCTGACAGCCGCCAACCGGATCACGCCGCTGCGCCGCGCGCTGGCCCGCCAGGCGAGTGCGGACCAAGAGCATTTACCGAGCCTGATGCGTTAGGTTTCTGTAAGCAGGCCATCTGCTCTCCTCGCTCCCTTTGTGTAAAGGGGTACAAGGAAGCTCAATCCCCGACCGTCAGGGCGCGGAGGATGTTCCAGGTGTAGAGGCCGCTGGAGTGGCCGTCGGAGAAGAAGAGGCGGACAGCGTAGCGGCCGACGGGTTCGGCCTTCAGGACACGGATGTCATCCGGTACGGGGGCCTGAGGAGGCTTCGGTCCGCGGCCATGGCCCTGAACTTCCGCAGACGGACTTTCTTCGCGCAGCCGCTTGTAGGGAACGCGGCCGGACTTGCCGTCGTCAAACTCGGCGGCAAGTTCCTGCGCGCCGGCGCGGAAGGTGAGACGGGCGGGCCAGGCGGAGGCGGTCATCTACCCTCCCCTTCCCCGGACTCCTCGCCGGGCATCGCATCCGGAGCGCCGCCGGAGAGTTCCGGCAGCTCATCCATATCGCGGGCTTCTTCTTCCAGCATGATCGGGATGCCGCCGCGGATCGGATAGGCGAGGCGGGCCTTTTTCGAGATCAACTCGTTCTCGGCGCGGTCATAGACCAGCGGCTGGCGCGTCAGCGGGCAGATCAGGATTTCGAGGAGGCGCGGGTCGACGCCGTTGGGCGTGAACTCGGCGGGGGCTTCGGGGTCGGTCATCGCGGCCTCTATTGCACGGGTCCGGTATCGCCGCCACTGCCGCTGATCTCGAGCAGCGCGATCAGCGCGCGGGCGCGGTCGGCCAGCGTCAGCGCCTCGAGCAGGGCCTGCTTTTCCGGCGGCGTGAACGGGCAACCCGCTGCAAGCGCATGGACAAGGGTTTCCATCGGCGCATCTTCAACGGCGCTCCAGTCCGCCTGGAGGCTGTGGGCATCAGTATAAAAACGCAGGGCGCGAATGAGGTCTCTGCGGTCCGGCACGCCGGTTTCCGGGCCGGGATGGAGATCGGCGGCAAAGGCGTCCCAGCCGGGTGTCACCTGGCGATAGGGCTTCATTACGTCCAGCTCGCGCGTCACGGCGAAGCGACAGATGCCGGAAAGGGTGACGATATAGCGGCCGTCATCGGTTTCGCTGAAGCTGGTAATGCGTCCGGCGCAGCCGACGCGGGCGATGTCCGGGCGATCGCGGGGGCCGCCGAGGGACTGGATCATGCCGATCATCCGGCCGCCGCCCATCGCATCATCGAACATGTTGAGATAGCGCGGCTCGAAGATGTTCAGCGGCAGTTCCCAGCGCGGGAAGAGGACCGCGCCCGGCAGCGGGAACACCGGAAGCGTGTCCGGCAGGTCGGTGATCTTGTGATAGTGCGCCATCAGGTGTCCTTCGGGGCTGGTCCTTTGTGGCACGGCCTCAGCTGACAAAGTGGGGCAAAGTCCCGATCAGGCAAACATCAGCGAGGCAAGCCGGCGGCGGCCTTCGATGGTGACGGGATCGGTTGCCCCAGCGGCATCGAAGACCTGTAGCAGTTTCGTCTTCGCCTTGCCGTCTTCCCAGCCGAGCCTGGCCGAGAGGATTATCAGCAGGTGATCGGCGGCATCCTTGTAACGGCCTGCGGCGGCGTATTGTTCCGCAAGCTCGTAGCGTTTGTCATGGTCGCCGGGGTTTGCACTTACGGCGGAGACGGCGGCGTCGAGTTCGGTGGGCGCGGGCGCATCGGCGGCCATCTCGATGGCGAGGCGGACGCCCTTGACGATGCTCTCGTTCCGCCTGGCTTCGGGGACGAGGTCAAGCGTGGCGAGCGCGCGCTCGGTGTCGCCATTGGCGAGATAGCAGCGCGCAAGGCCGGCGATGGCGGCGGTGTTGCCTTCGTCTTCCTGGATGATGGCGGCGTAGATTTCGGCGGCGAGCGTGATGTCGCCCGCCTGGCTGGCGGCCTCGGCCTGGGCAAGCGCTTCGGCGATGACCTGCGCGCTGTCGGTGCCGCCGAGGAGGCGTTCGACAAAGGCGGAGACCTGCGATTCCGGCAATGCGCCCATGAAGCCGTCTACCGGGCGGCCCTTGTGGAAGGCATAGACGGCCGGGATCGAGCGCACACCGAGCTGGCCGGCATAGGCCGGGTGTTCCTCGGTATTGATCTTGACGAGCTTGACCGCGCCCTTCTTGCCTTCCACGACTTTCTCGAGGATCGGGCCTAGGGTGCGGCAGGGTCCGCACCAGGGCGCCCAGAAATCGACGATGACGGGCTGGGTCATGGAGGCTTCGACCACATCGGCCATGAAGCCCTGATCGGTACCGTCCAGCGTGTGTTGAAGACCTGCGGTCGCCATCTGCGTTGTCCCTTGCGTGTCGCTTGCGGTTCAGGCCGCAAGATGGGATCTCGCCGGAAAATCTGCAAGCCAGATGCCCTGAAGCGCGTGCAATCGTATAAACGCCAGCCAGCCGCCCTGTTTAGACCCGGTTCAGGCGCCTAACTGTAGACCGTGGCCCAAGGTCAACAAAAGGAGACCGGAAGACATGATCAACCTGATCGCCAGCATGAGTGCCATCGCCCTGATCCTGGGCGCGCCGCTGACCATCGGCCTGAAACAGGCCCCGACCACGCCGGCCGTATCGGCCCCGGCAGCCCCTGCTCTTAGCGCGGCAGAGCGCAGCCAGCTGCTGAAGTCAGCCGCCAAGGGGCTCGCCACTGTGAAAACGGCGCGCGGCAAGTTCGAGCAGTATTCGCCGGACGGCTCCTATTCGACCGGCCAGTTCGCGATGTCTCGGCCCGGCAAGGTGCGTTTCGACTATGATGACCCTGTGCCGCTGGTGCGGGTGGCCGACGGGACGACAGTAGCGATCCAGGACGCAGACCTCGAGACGACCGACCGGGTGCCGCTGGCCTCA
>NZ_JBBEBT010000195.1:0-3597 GCF_040882205.1 Hyphomonas sp. | reverse complement strand
CCCGGAATTGCGGTTCGAGAGGTTTGCCCAGCCAAAGAAGCCGCAATAGTTGCCCTCGGCTATGCGGGCCACGTGGCCATGATAGACCTTGTCCGTCAGCCTCAGCCGGAAGGGATACTGGTGTTGCTCCTGGTAGCGGGGGATCGTGTAGCTCGCGCCAATGCCGCAAGGGCCATACCAGATCATGTCATCATGCCAGGTACGGGCGAGCAGCTCCGGCGGGCAGCGATAATTGTCGAGATGATTGAGCGCGCTCAGGTCTGCAATCATTTCATTGACGAGGTCGAGGGTCCGCCGGGTTTCATCCTCGGCAGGGGATGAGCGGATGATGCCATCATGGGTTCTTGGGCCTGGATAGACGAAATAGCTGCCTGTCATGGGCGGCAGGGGGTAGACGCCCGCCTGCTGCATCAGGCCGATAAGATCACAGAACAGGGCAGTTTCCTGAATCCGGCCATCAGCGACGCGGTGGAATTCCGCATAGCGCAGGAACGCCATCTTGCCGGTTGCCGGCACACCAAGCCAGTCGCTGTCGAACAGGCCCATGAAATGGCCCATGCTGCAGGTCCAGGTCCCAATGTGCCCTTCGGCATTGTTCTCGCCGGCGAAGAAAATGTCTTCCCGTCTCTGAAGGCCGGACAGGGCCGCGCGCAGGGGAATCCAGAATTGATCGATAACACTCTCGGCGCCCCGGAGTGCGCCGAATGGATACATCCCGCGCCAAAGATAGTCCGGGCCGAGCAGGGGCGTCGCACAGCGCGCCAGTTCATCCGAAGCTATCTGATCGAACTGAGTGACGAAGTCTCTGACGACTTGTCTTGCAAGATTAGGGTTTGTCATGCGGCGGGCATCCAATCGGCCTGAACCTGACTATCAAAATTGAATTCGAATGCAAGTTTTGGGTCTCTGCCAGAACAATTCGAATGGCTCTCTTGCGGCGAGGTAAGGGATCATTGCCGATGCGCGTATACAAAAGACGGTGGAATTTGGGACTTGAAACGTCCCAGGGGATTCAAAAGGCTGGCATAGAGACCCGGCGCCCTTGCTATAAACCATTGAATAGATAGTGTTTTTGTCACCGACTTGGTTCCCGCTTCGGGCATCAAAAAGTGCAAACGACGCGCAACTTCGCGAAGTCTGCCAATGTTGCGGCCCAGGTACAAAGAGGCCTGCAGACGCCAATGCCTAGGCTGGTGCCTGTCACCCCAGCAATCCCTCAAACTGCACGCCGGCGACTGGTCGACCCCCGAGCAGCTGCTCGTCCGGGCAGGAGGGGTGCAGCGCGACGATCAAGATGAGACTGCGTGTTGCCATTCACGGCGAGGAGCAGGACGTCATTTTCCGCCAGGTTCAGGAACCCGGCCGGCTGGGCCTTTCGGATTTCACCGACATGGCTGCGCTGGGCATCACCATTGCCCGCCTGGCTCTGGACCACCGGCTCTGCCATTTCCGGTTGGCCTATTCCGGCTTTGAACACGCGCATGTCGTGCGTGGCGGTGAGAGTTTCGTCGCCCTTGCGGAAGGCCTGCAGAATGCACTCTGGTCGCTGGGCGGGGTGCCGCGCGAGCACCGCACGGACTTCGTCCGGTTGATGCCGGGCGTTTTTTAAATTCCTATGGCGGAAAGCCAGCGTGCTGACGCAGAGATTTGTGCTTCCGGCCCGCCGCTATCCGTTGACTTTATATGGCCGGGTTCCTGGCATGATCTGGAACCAGGCCCTGCGCCCACTCTGCTGGGCCGGCCTCCTGAAGGACACCACGACCGGCGAGCAGTCGCATTTCGAAGACAGGCGATATGTCACGGCGGGGCTCCCGGCGAAGGCCTTTGAGTGCTCACCCGCGGTTGCCCAACTGTCGCTTATGGCAGCACATCGCTTTCGGCAGGGCCCAGCTTTGGTGCGGCGCGGTCTGCAAATTCCGGATCAAAGGCGCGGACGGGCCTCTCACCGCCACCTAGCTGCACCACTCGATCAACGTTGGGGAACTTCCGAACCCAGATCCAGTCTGGTCACAAGACACGTTTCAACTGGGTATAATCGCCATTTGTCTGCAAGACCAACTTCACCGTCACGTTACTCCGGTTGCGCCAGAACCAGCCGTGCGATCCATCAAACGCCGCCGTCAGCTCGCCGGTGTCAGAGGCCTCGGAGCGGCCTTTCCGATAGCTCCTGGACTGGCCGGCCGCGCCATCGCCGTGGAGGTCCGAGTTCACATGGCCCTGATCGACGCGCCATTCGTAGCGGGCTGTTTCGCCGCGCCTCATCACGAGCTTGATCTCAGCTGCCGCGCCGGGTGCCAGGGAGATCGTGGCCTCGTCACGCCAAGCAGTCTTCGGCTCCTGAGGCGTCGGTGTGCTGGTTGAGACTTCAGCCCTTTGCGGCGCGGTGAGTTCCTCCGCGAACGGCAGTTCAGGCTGTGTTTCGGTAGCGGCGCTTGTCGCTGCATCGGCCTCGGCTTCTTCAGCGAGCTGCCGCTTGATTTCGCCCATTTGGGTAAGTCCGAGAGCGCGGCCTGCGCCTGTCGGATCTACGGCGTATTCTGCGGGCAAAACAACGGTTACGAGCAGCATGGCAGCTATGAAAAGGGCGATCAGGGTAGAGCGGATGAGCTGGCGCGTGGTGGGCAGCTCGGCCCGGCCCGGCATGTCGGTGTTGTACATAAGCCTGTTCTCCTAGGTGAGGAAGTAGCCGGTGAGCTGGTAGCCGACCAGCATAAAACCGGCGGCCATCATCACGACGTTTGCGGTATAGGCATGTTTCAGGAATGACGGCGTGCGCCGCCAGAAACCCATGACAATCAGGATGGCGCCGAGGGCCAGCAGCTGGCCAATCTCTATCCCCACATTGAAGGCCAGGAGGTTGGGCAGGAGCCCGTCCGGTGAGATTTCATAGTCGAGGATTTTCGAGGAGAGGCCAAAGCCATGACAGAAGCCGAAGATGAGGGTCGCCGCCTTGGTACTTGGCTGCATACCGAACCAGCGCTGATAGGCGCCCATATTGTCCAGCGCCTTGTAAACGATCGACAGGCCGATGATCGCATCAATGACATAGCTGTTGATGCCGAAGTGGAAGTAGACCCCCGTCAGCATCGTGGCCGAATGCCCTATGGCAAACAGGCTGACATAGATACCGATGTCTTTCATCCTGTAGAGAAAGAAAATCACACCGAGCAGGAAGAGGATGTGATCATAACCCGTCACCATATGCTTGGCGCCAAGATAGAGAAACGAGATCAGATGAACGCCCGTTATCTCCTGAATATAGCCCTTGTCACCCTCCGCAACGGCATGGGCGAAAGCCTCCCCCGGAATTGCACAAGCGAGAGCGGTAAGCACCGCCGCAAGAACTGGGCGGGAGACTACTGCGCGCGGCGAGGGGTTCAGACGTTCAGTTGGCAACTGCTGGAGCCCCCTGTGCAGGCATTGCGCGAAGCGTATCGCGCCTGAAGACGGAGTAGAGAACATCACGCGGTGATCTCGAACCTATGAGCGCCGACACAGGGCGCCGCCCGCACGCTTCTTCGGCAGCGGAAGATTGCTCCGCCCTCTTAGGTTTGGTTGCGCCCGACACCGGCGAGCGGGCGCCCGGTGCAAGAATAC
>NZ_JBBEBT010000194.1:0-3651 GCF_040882205.1 Hyphomonas sp. | reverse complement strand
ACGCGCACAAACCAGGCATCGCCTTCTGCCGCGTCGTTCACTTTCTCCGGCTCCTCCGACAGTGCACTGTTCACCTCAAGCACCGAGCCCGACACCGGCGCATAAACGTCCGACGCGGCCTTGACGCTCTCGACGACTGCAAAATCGTCCCCGCGCGCAAACTTCGCGCCCCTCTCCGGTAGCTCGACATAAACCACATCGCCAAGCTGGCCAGCGGCATACGACGTGATACCGACCGTGCCGGTATCGCCGTCAATGCGGATCCATTCATGGTCCTTGGTGTAATAGGTGGTCATCAGGTTTCTCCTCGAACGGACTAACGTTTGTAACGGGCTGGAATGAAGGGAAGGCTGGCAATTTCGGCGGGGCGGGCCTTGCCGCGCACCATCAGGTCGACCTTCGTGCCTGGCGCGGCATGGGCAGCGTTCACATAGCCCATCGTCACCGGCGCATCGATGCTCGGCCCGAATCCTCCGGAGGTGACCACGCCCACGGCTTTGCCGCCCACATAAATTTCAGCGCCCTCGCGCGCCGGTGCCCGCTCCAGCGGACGGATGCCCACCCGCTTGCGCGCAGGTCCCTCGTTCAGCTCACGGAGGATACGCGCCGCGCCCGGAAAATCACCCGCCCCGCGCCGCCGCTTCTGGATCACCCAGGCGAGGTCCGCTTCGACCGGTGAAATCTCCGGCGTCAGGTCATGCCCATAGAGGCACAGCCCCGCTTCCAGCCGCAGCGAGTCCCGCGCGCCCAGTCCGATCGGGCGCACGCAAGGGTCATCCAGCAGCAGGCGTACAAGTTCACTGCCCGCTGGCGCGCTGCTCCAGACTTCAAATCCGTCCTCGCCCGTATACCCGCAGCGCGATACGACGAAGGTCTCGCCATCGTGCACCAGCCGCCGGCTCTCCATGAACCGCAGCCCCGCGCAACCCGGAAAATAGGCCGACAGCACCTTCTCCGCCTTCGGCCCCTGCAACGCAAACAGCACGCCGTCATCGGCGCGCGTCAGCACGGCCTTGCCCGCCAGCGCGCTTTTGAAAATGCCCCAGTCCTGATCCTTCATCGCGCCATTGACAACGATGTAGAGCTCGCCCTGGCGATCGCCCTCATACGGACGGGTAATGATCAGGTCGTCGAGAATTCCGCCCTCGGCGTTCAGCAGCACGGTGAGGCGCGCCTGCCCCGGCTTCAGCCCCCTGATATCCGACGGCACCAGCGTCTCGATCAGCGCCGAAATCTCCTCATGCGCCGCCGGATCGGCGCGCGTGCCGGAAGCGAGCGTCAGGAAACATGGCCCCATATGGCTCACATCGAACAGTCCGGCCTCATTGCGCGTCCAGAGATGCTCCTGCTTCACGCCGTCCGGAAACTGTACCGGCATTTCATAACCCGCGAACGGGACAAGCTTTGCGCCATATTCCGCATGCAGCGTATAGAGCGCGGTGCGCCGCAGGGTGTCAGTCGTCGTGTCAGTCGTCGTGTCAGCCATGGCGCCATCCCGAAAAGCAGACGACTGCAGCGCAAGCCGCACGTTCGTCGCCCCCGCTGTCCTTGGCGCCTGAGAGATTCCGCCCGCGAGTGAACGGGCTTGCTCCTTCGGCGAGGCCTGTTTCAGCCTCTTTCCAGCGTGTTGATTCTCTTCCGGCCCTTTTGCCTGAGCGATTCCGGGGCGGTTGCGCCTTCGGCGGCGGCTACCGAATGCCGCTCTCTCCCGGAAGAGAATTCATTGCTGCCAGCTATCGCGGATTCCCGGGCGCCGCAAGGCCCGAACCCTGTCAGCCCGGCTTGCCCGCCGCCGCTGCATAGGAAGCGGGCATTGCCATCGCGGCGCGCCAGGGAAACGGGCCATAGCTGATCCGTCGCACCCCTGGCGCCGCCAGCGCGCCGGATTCCGCCGCCTCCGGCCCCGCCATCACGTTCACCGGCAACCGGCTCGCCGCGCACACTTCGCGGTTCAGGCCGCTATCCCGCAGGCCCGGCACCAGGAAACTGCTCGCCCCCGCCTCGGCGCAGGCCGCGCCGCGCGCGCTGACGCCGGTGATATGTGCGCCATGCGTCGCTGGTTTTGCGCGCAGGCAGATGTCGGTGCGCGCATTGATCCAGAAACCCGCCAGCACGCCGTCTGACACGACCCGCGCCGCGCGGAGGCGTGCCACCGCTTGGGCAAGCGGACGCAGCCCCTCGCCATCACCCGCCCGATAGCCATCCTCGAGGGTTCATGCCCACGGCGCCGGCGGCAATGAGCCGCCGCACATTCTCCGCCACGCCTTCGGGCGTGGCCGAGTAGCCCGCTTCAAAATCGACCGACACCGGCAGGTCCACGGCCTCAACGATCTGCGCCGCATGTGCCAGCACCGCCTCCAGCGGCACTGTCTCGCCGTCCCCGAAGCCCAAGGCCCCGCCGGCCGAGGCGCTGCCGGTCGCGAGGGCAGCGGCGCCCGGCGCAGCGACGGTCCGGGCCGAGCCGGGGTCCCGGATATTGACCAGCACCAGCGGCGCCGCGCCCCCCGTGCAACGTGCTGAACTGCTTCAGTTTTTCTGCCTGCGTGGTCATGACGTGCTCCGTTTGTGAGCCTCTTGATCCTACATCTGCGGTCCCTACGCGACCCACTTCTTGCGCGTCACGTGCCCGCCGGCTTGCTGGCGCCGAACCAGCTCTGCACTATGCCCCAGGCGCTGCGCGAACCCGCCAGGGCCCGTTCGGTCGCCCGTGAGGCATGCGTCGTCAGCCCGGCCACACGCTTCAGGAGATCGCCGATTACCGAGCCTGATTCCTTCTTCACTTCCTTCAACGCCTCCGCCGAGATCGCCGCCGCCTGCCCCGCCGACCAGCCCTTGAAGCTCCGGCAACGGCGCTTCGCGAGATACCCGAGCTTCAGCGTCATCATCGCATTGATGCCGCCGTCCATCACCGGCCCGGCGATCAGCCCGCCCATCCGGCCGAGCAGTCCCCCGATCACCTCGCCGGTCATCTCGCTCACATCCTCCAGCGCCCGCGCCGCCACCACGATGGCCGCCACATCGCGCAGGATGCGAAGGCTGCCCATCAGGTGCGGCCGGCCGAAATAGATCCGCGAGATGCGCGCCACGAGATTGGCGTTGCGCCACAGCACGATGAAGGCATCCAGCGTGCCGTTCATCGAAATCGCGGTCGCAACGCCCACGCCCACCGCTTCTGAATGGATGATCGCCTCTGCCTTCTTGTCGAGCGGGGCCAGCAGCGCCTCGATCTGCGTGCGCTCGAACACTTCCAGCGCCAGCGACAGCTTCAACGCCTCATCCGGCGCCGCCTTCGCCGCCCGCGCCAGCAGCGCCCGCGCCTCCAGAAGGCTCGTCGCAATCGCGGGGCGCTCGCCCGCCGTCAGCGGGTTCGCCTGAAGCATCTGCAAATAGCGGATGTCATATCTGATGCGCGCGGCCAGCGCCTCGGGCTGCGGCGCCTTCGCATCGATCAGGAGGGACGGAGGCCTCGCCGCCACCGGCATCGACAGGAACGCCGCGAGCGGCCGCCCGACAAGCAGGGCGAGCAAGCCCGCCAGAACAAGAATGTAAGCGTAGCCCAGTACCGGATGCACATCATCGAACAGCCGGTAAAAGAGAAAGCCCTGCCCGATCACGATCAGGAAGGTGACCACGATCAGTGCCGACACTGAC
>NZ_JBBEBT010000193.1:0-23781 GCF_040882205.1 Hyphomonas sp. | reverse complement strand
CGGCCGAGTGGATCTTCTGCTGAACCCCATAGAGACCAGCGACGACCTCACCTTCGGCAAAGAAGCGTGCCTTTTCTGCATCGCTCAGGGGGCTGACGAACCGGTCATAGGCAAAGAGAAAGCCATAGCTGGCCGTGGCGCTTACCCAGTCGAGCAGTTCAGGCTCGAGCGCCGTATAGGTCTCGCCGGCCGGCGTCTTGCCGCTGACGCGCACGTGCATGTTAGTCACGCCCTGAATTACCCTGCGCGCGGCGGCCTGCGGGCCATAGATGCCAACCATGGCGGCAATGCCGGTGCGTTTCGATCGGCCTATAGGGTCGGTTTTGAAGACGGAATGATCCCAGACGCCGGACCTGATGCGGGCATCGGCAAATTCCAGGAGAACGGCGCAGATGCCGCCGACGGCCAGCGCGACCGGGTTCTTGAACACCTGCCAGGACACCGATGCGGGGCCAGTAAAGGCGGGCTCGCCTGGCGGCGTGGTGTAGTCGACCTTCCAGCCGAGATAGGTCTTGGGCGTATCCATCTGCGTCTCCCTCGTCCGTGAGCAAAAAGTACTCCGGAAAGGAGGGGCGACCAAGCCGGGACGTTGCGTCAGATACCGCCCGGGCAGACCAGGTATCAGTTGAGGCCGGCCGGCGCGTTGCGGACATCGGCGTTCATGCTCGCCACCTTCACGCTGATAACATAGGCCTTCTTTGAATCCATGCTGGCGAGGATAAGGCCGGCCTGTTCGCTGGGCATCAGGCGCAGGAAACCGGCTGCGAAGGCGGGGTCCATCTGGTTGAAAATGGACGCGGCAGAATCCGGTTTCATCGCACTGTACATGCCGGCGAGGTGCTTGATGTCCTGATCCGAGGCGCCCTGGATCTGCTGCCAGCGCGTTTCCAGGGTTGTCTGAAGAGCTTGCAATTCTCCTGTCTGGGTCTGGAGTTCCTTTTCCCAGGTCTGGAGCGCGAGCTTTTCATTCTTCAGCTCTTCCTTCTGCGATTCAAACAGCCACTGGTCTTCTGCCAACATGGCCGCTGACTCAGTGGTGAAGCAGACTTCGCTGGGGCCAGCTGCGCCCTGAGCATCTGTTACCGGCTTCGCGTCTGCCTGCGGGCCGGAGGCTGAAGACGCAAGGGCAACATCTTCAGCAAAAGCGAGACCGTTCGGGAGGAAGCGTGTGGCGCCGCCGACCGTAAACAGAACGCCCAGCGTCAGCAGCACGTGCGAGGTGTTTTTCTTGACGAAAGACATGGTCTTCTTCGCGGCCTTTGAACTGGCCCCGGAGGCAACCCCGAAACCTTAACGTACCCTTTCAAAAGCTTTTTATCGATACGGCTAACATTTGGTAAAGATCTGCGGTGGAAATGAAAAGGGCGCTGCGTTCGTGTTGGATCAAGCCGTCCGCGAGCGGGAAGGGCCGACCATCTCGGCCGGCTCCAGGTTGCGTGAAACTTCGTCCGACATTACCCGCATCTGACGCATCATCCCGGTCATTTCGTTGATTCGCTCTTTCGACTGGTCGAGCGCCGTGCGCATCATCATGTAAAGATCCATTTGGGCGGTCTGGACCTCATCGGTCGCATTCGCCCTGGCCTTGTCAACCGAAGCGATCGTCGATTCGAGCTTCTGGCAGGTCTTGTCGGCCTCTGAGATCAGGTGGGCGAGGCGGGTCGCCATCGATTCAACGCGCACGCGCGTGTCCTGGGTCGTCGCGGACATCTTAGCGATCGAGGTCGACAGGGCCGTGATTGTTGCGCCAAGGCCGTCCTTAGTGTCCTGCAGGGCTTTCAGCCGTTTGCTGAGAACAAAGCAGTAAATACAGGCGGCAAAGGACACCAGGAAGATCGCGATATCGGTCGGCTGAACAATCATGTCTCTACCTAAGGAGGAATTGTGTGATGAGGACGCCGTCCGTTACTCCGGCTCCGAGGACGAGTTCCGCTCGGCGGGTCAACTGTTCCCGCATCCTGGGGTAGAAGCCGGGATCCTCCAGGTCGGTCATTTCGATCGAGCGCAGATAGGTGTTAAACGCGTCAGCCAGCATCGGTTCGGCTTCTGCAACTGCTTTGGCGCCGCTGGCATCCGTGATGATCGAGATGTTCATCTTGAGAAAGCGTGTCGCAGGGGCGCTGCCGACCGTGATGAGCACTTCGGGTAGCTCGACATAGGTCTGGCCGGGCTTGGCGGCTGCTTCAATCACCGCAGGGCCCGTCGGCCCAGCCGGGCAGGGAGCGGGCTCGGCCGCAGGGGCCGGCGTGAGCAGGTACACCAAACCGAATGAGCTCACGAGCGAGGCCGCGCCAAGCATCAGCAGGCCTATCAGCCCGCTGGCTGGTTTTGCCTCTGTCGCGGAATCAGCCGCTTCCGGGTTTGCCTCTGTTGCGGGATCGGCCGCCTTAGGTTTTTTCTCCGGCTTTTTAGCCATTTGGGACCCTGAATTCTATCACGCAGCGCTGAGCTGACTAGAACGATCCTGAGTAAAGAAAACCTTAACGAATTGAGGGCTAATTTTAATCATTAGGCTCGATTCGGACCCGACCGGGGTAATTTGTTGATGAAATTCCTTGATACGCTCAAAGCTCTGCCGCTGTCTCGCCAGCTCATGCTGGCGGGTGCTGTGCTGGGCATCATGTTAGCTATGAGCTTCATGGTGCAGGGTGCGACCAAGGAGCCTATGGCGCTTCTTTATTCCGGGCTCGAGCCGCAGTATGCTGGCGAAATCATAGACGAACTTGAGACCAGTAATACACCTTACGAGATCCAGGGCGGCGCGATCTTCATTCCGCAGAGCAAGCGCGACGAGGTCCGTTTTGCCCTTGCCAGGGAAGGTCTGCCAAGACAGTCGGTGCAAGGCTATGAACTGCTGGACGACGTCAATGGTTTCTCGGTCACCTCCGAAATGTATAACGCCTCCTACTGGCGGGCGAAGGAAGGCGAGCTGACCCGTACCATCCTCGCGATTCCCGGGATCACCTCGGCGCGTGTTCACATTGGTGCCAGCCTGCGTTCGGGGTTCTCGCGTTCGCAGCCTGCGCAGACCGCATCGGTTACCATCGCGACCGCTTACGCGCTGTCGCAGGATCAGGCCGAAGCCATTCAATACCTCGTCGCCCTGGCCGTGTCGGGGTTGAATCCGAAAGACGTCGCCGTAATCGACCCGTCCAAGGGCATTATAGCCGGACCGAAAACTGACAAGACCGCGGAGCCGGCGATTGCGGCGGCCGACCAGGCGAGCGCGCTGGAACAGAAGATAACGAGCCTGCTGGAAGCGCGTGTTGGCATTGGCAATGCACGCGTTTCAGTATCACTGGATGTCAGCCGCGAACGCCAGCTGGTTTCGACGGTTGCATTCGATCCCCAATCAAAGGTCGTCCGGAGCCGGACGACAAGCGACGCTGCGGAATCCGGCAGCGGCGGCGGGGGCGCGATGACCGTTGCAAGTAATCTCCCCCAGGAAGAGGGCGCTGCCGCCAGCGGCGCAAGCAGTAATACCTCGAAGAACTCGTCGGAGAACATTGCCTATGAGATTAACGAGACCCGTACCGAGGTCGAAAAGCTGCCCGGCCAGATCGAGCGCATCTCGATTGCGGTTCTGCTGAATGAACAGTCCCTGGGTATCGACCCGGCGGCGGCCGACGCCGCAACAGTCCGCCAGAAAATGATCTCCGACCTGCAGGCGCTGATTACATCGGGCGCAGGCTTGAATGTTGAGCGCGGCGACTCGATCTCTGTCGAGCTGATGCCTTTCCAGGAGGCGACGCCGGCCGATCTGGTGCCCGCGCCGGGCATGATACAGCAGATGGTCGAGCGATATCTCTGGTCCGGATTGCAGGCCCTGCTGCTCGGCGTCGTGGTGATTGCGCTGGCCTTCGGCGTGGTGCGCCCCATGCTGTCACCGAAGAACGCGGGCGCCGCGCTCGATGGCAGATCAGATAAAGGGACTGGTGCGGGCTCAGCGACGACAGTTGGAGGGGGCCCCGATCCGTTCAACTACCTTAAGGATTATGCCAAGGAGCGCGAGGACGAGACGGCCGCTTTGCTTCAGCAATGGCTGAATGAGGACCAGAAGGTTGCCGTTAATGAGTAAAACCGTGTTCCTGAACCTGCCCCGGTTTGACGCCAATGGAGGCTTGTTGCCACCCACAGATTGGCTGCGTCCGTTCGATGACGCGGCCAGCTGCCGCGAGGCTCCCGCTGACCGGGCCTATGGCGAGCCGGCGCGGGCTGAGACGCCGGTCGTCCAGGCCACTCCGGCACAGCTCGACCTTCGTAAACTGGAAGCATCGCTGACAGTGCTGAACGCAAGGCTGGATAAGATCGAGCGTGACGCCCACGCGCAGACCCTCGAAGCTGTGCAGTCCATTGCCGCCAGGTTGTTTCCGCTGCTGTCAAAAGCTTTCCTCGCGGAAGAGATCGGACGTCATTTGCCGCAACTCGTTCCGCCGCTAGCGGCGGCAGTTGAGATCCGCGCGGATGTTTCGTTGACAGATGACCTGCAGGCGATGCTTGAGCGAAATTCAGCGCTCGCCAATCGCTGCACAGTCTTGTCCGGCGCAGGGCAGGGCCGTGTCGATGTTTCCTGGCAGACGGGTGGGCTGTCCTTTGATTTCGAAGGCCTGCTGCAAGCCTGCCTTTCACATCTGAAAGCAACCCAAACCATGATCAAGGAGTAGAGGAATGGCTCTTCCCGACAAAGCATCCGCCGAGACAGCCGCTGACGATCGCAGGGATGCAACCGGCCGGAACGCGCTCCGGCGCTCCATCTATAGTGTGCCGGTGACCGTGACCGTTTCGATTGGGCAGAAACGCCTCAGTGTGTCTGAGATACTCGCGCTGCAGCCGGAATCAATTATTCCGCTATCGTCGCGTATCGATGACCCGGTCGATCTGACGATCGAGAACCGTCTGATTGCCCGCGGCGAGCTCGTTGAAACCGGTGATGGCCAGATTGCCGTGAAGATTATCGAGATCATTGAACACATGCCGGACGAGAATGCCTGACAGCGGCAGAATTCTGAGACTTCTGCTCCTGATTGCAGTGGCGGCATGCGTGGCCGGCGCTGCGCAGGCGCAACAAGCTGTGCCCGGACAAATTCCGGCACTTGAGGGCTTGATCAATCCTGGCGGAGACGGCCAGCTCAGCAGCTCGGTCATTCAGCTGCTACTGCTTGTGTCAGTATTGAGCCTTGTGCCTGGCATCGCCATGATGGTGACATGCCTGCCCTTCATGGTCATTGTCTTCTCGTTCATGCGCCAGGCCATTGGCGTTCAGCAGGCCCCGCCCAACATGATGATCATGGCGCTGGCGATGTTCCTGACATTCTTCGTCATGGAACCGGTATTTATGTCGGCCTGGGAGACGGGGATCGAGCCCTACATGAACGGCGCGCTCAGCGAAGAGCAGGCCTGGACGCTGACGACTGAGCCGTTCCGCGAATTCATGATGAAGCGCACCGATCCTGAAGCCCTGATGACGCTGGCAGACGCGGTCAACAGGCCCCTGGTTGAGGGCGAAGCGCCGTCATTCTCCCTGCTTTCAACTTCTTTCATGTTAAGTGAAATCAAACATGCTTTTCAGATCGGTTTCGTAATCTTTTTGCCGTTTATGGTGATCGACCTGGTGATCGCATCCGTGCTGATGGCTGTCGGCATGATGATGGTGCCGCCGACGGTTGTGTCATTGCCGTTCAAGCTCGGATTCTTCGTGCTTGCGGACGGTTGGCTGAAGATCACTGAAGCGGTACTCAGAGGTTATACGTTATGAATACCCCCGTGACGCGCAACCGGCCTGAAATGGTAAGACCGGGTAATGCAGCTGGTATAGGGGCCCGCCCGGGCGCAATCACGGCGTCACAGCGCGCTGCCGTGATCATCTCTCTGCTCGGAGAAGCTGCGGCCAAGCCAATTGTCGAGAAACTTGATGATGTTGCACTCGCAAAGGTCATCACGGCTCTTGAAACCATCTCGATGCTTTCCCGGGAAGAACTTGCCGAGATTGTGATCGATTTCATCGGCCAGCTTCGTCAGAATTCCGGAGCTATGCGCGGCGGCGCCGCAAAGGCCCGCGAAGTCTTGTCCGGTATCGTGGACGCAAACCGGCTCAGCCTTCTTTACGGAAACGCTAACGAGGCCTCGAACTCGGGCGCTGAGGAAACCGGCGACGTCTGGGCGCGTCTTTGCAAGCGGGAACCGCGCCTGATTGCAGAATACGTTGGCCGCCTGTCGCCCAATATCATCGCCATGATTCTGCGCAAGTTGGACGCCGGTATGGCGTCAAGCATTCTCTGCCTTCTTCCGGACGAAAAACTCAGCCCCACGCTCGGCCAGATGGTCGATTCCCCTAAGGTTGATCCGGGTATCGATTCTGTCATTGAGCGGATGATCGAGATAGAGTTCCTCAACAATAAAGAGGAAGAAGGCACAGACGCGCAAGACGCCTACCTTGAAACGATCGGCGAAGTCCTGAGCCTGATACCTGACAGCAAACGCGATAGTCTCGTGAGCTTTCTTCGCAGTGAACATGAGACGAAACTGGAGATCATCCAGAAAGGGCTGTTCACAATCGAAGCCTTGCCGGACATCCTGGCGCGCAACTCGGTGCCGGTCGTATTCAAGGAGATCGAACCGGCTGTTCTGATCAAGCTGCTCGCGAGCCTGCGCGAGGACTATTCGGCGGTATCGCAATACCTTCTGGGTAATATATCGTCGCGCTTGGCAGATTCCATGCGCGAAGAAATCAAGGACGTGCCAAGTATGCAGCGCGAAGTAGCAGGCGAGCTTCAGCGCGAATTCCTGACCTCACTTATGGGGCTTAAGCGCCGCGGACTGATTACGATGAACCGCCCGCCCCCCCAGGAAGCCTAGCCGGCTTCCAGACTATCGGATGATCAGATCGGCGTGGATTGCACCTGCTGTTTTCATGGCGCGGATGATATCTGCCATTTCCTGGGGCGACACGCCGAGGGCGTTCAGGCCATTGATCAACTGCGATAACGTCACGTTCGGCCGGAGCAGTGCAATGTTGCCGCCGCCGGTCTGCGTGATCTCTATATCCGAGCGCGGCATGACAATCGTTTCGCCCTCCGAGAACGGGTTGGGTTGAGAGGCGACCGGGTACTCGGTCACGCTTATTGAGATGTCGCCTTGCGCGATTGCCACTGTCGAGATGGTCACGTCTTCGCCCAGGACAATGGTTCCGGACTTTTCGTCGATGACAATACGGGCAGGGGAGGCGACGAGCACCGGCATGTTTTCGATGCTGGCGATCAGCCGAGACGGACTGTCTGAAATTCCGCGCAGGTCAAGCTGCACTGTGCCCGGATCGAGCATCGAGGCGATTGGAGACCTGAACGCCGCGTTTATGGTGTCTTCGATACGAGCGGCGGTCGTGAAATCCGGATTGCGCAGGGCAAGGACAATACTTTCGCGATGGTTGAAATCGAAGTTGACTTCGCGCTCAATGCGCGCGCCGTTTGGAACAGAGCCGCCGGTCGGCGTGCCGCGGGTCGTGCGCGCGGCTTGCGCCTTTACATCGATGCCGCTGACAATGATGCTACCTTGAGCGACTGCGTAGACTTCGTTATCCGCCCCCTTGAGCGGCGTGAGGATCAGCGTCCCACCTTCGAGGCTGCCGGCATCGCCTATGGAGGAGACCGAGACATCGATGCTGGAACCGTTGCGTGCGAAAGCCGGCAGGGACGCTGTCACAAGTACGGCGGCCACGTTCTTGGGCTTTATGTCTTCGCCCTGGACGTTGACGCCAAGGCGCTCGAGCATGTGGGTGAGAGAATCTTCCGTAAACGGTGCATTACGCACCGAATCGCCGGTGCCGTTAAGGCCTACCACGATGCCGTAGCCGACAAGGTCATTCTGGCGCACGCCTTCGACATTCACAATGTCGCGGATGCGCGCCTGGGCATCTGCCTGGGGCGCCCCGAACAGGGCTGACAGGCTCAGGGCGGCGACGAGGAAGATGGAACATTTCATCGCGTTACCTCAGGAAATTCAGAAGCGACAGGGAAGAGAGCCGTGAGGTAAGCATGTATGACGCTTCCAGGGCTGTTTCGAGTTGCTTGAGCGCCGAGGCCGCTTCGTACTGGTCGCGGCCCCACAGGCTGTTCAGTTCTTTGGTGAAGATGGTCTCTTCGATATCGAGGGAAGCCTTTTCCATCTCGATCTGAGATTGCGTTACGCCGCGATCCGCACGCAGGTTGGTCAGGTCTGACAGGCCCTCGCTCACCTGCTCAGCGCCGGCCAGAGAGATGTCCGGATTGGTCCTGAACAGGGCAGGGCTGCTGGCGGGATCGGAAAGGGCCATCACGGCGAGACCCGAGATCAGCTTGACGATGGAGGCATCGTTTGCGGTCACGGCATCAGGATCCGAAGCGTTGATCGCGCTGCGCAGCGCGGAGGTCTGCCAGCCGCCACCCGGTGCATTGAAGTAGGTATCGAGCGCCACGGCAAAGTCTGTTGAGCTGGCGGCGACATCCGCAAGGTTGCGAATCACATCAAGCAGATCGCCAGGGCTTCCGAGGGGCTGGGTGTCGGTTGCATCGCCGGCAAAGAGAAAACGTTCGCCAAAGCGCACGTTCACCAGATTGAAAACCTGCCCGAGCGCTGCCTCTGCGTCACGCGCTGTCAGGCCCTGGAGCCTTTGATCCTTGCTTATGACGGCGTCACGCATCCTCGTGTCGAGACCGGCGACGCGCTCGTTGATCAGGGTCAGGCTGCGCTGCGTCACCTCAAGCCGCCCTTCGCGCAGGCTGACCTGTTCGCGCCGCAAGCCGATGTCTTCGACGGCTTTCTGGCTCAGCATGGCAGTGCCAATCCGGCCGGAAAGGTGCGCCGTGAGATCGGAATAGCGCCCTGTCGTGGCCTCCTCGGCGGTTCGCGTCAGGCTCTCGCGCAGGCTGGCGACAGTCTGGCCGAAGGCGGGGGAGATGACGTGGCTGGCTGGGGGGGGAATGCGCATGATCTCAGAGTTCCATCAGAGTATTGATCATCTTGCCCACGACCTCGATGACGCGCGCATTTGCGGCGTAAGCCTGTTCTATGAGCAGCAGATCCTGAAACTGGCTGTCGAGATCGACGCCCGTCGCCGACCGCTCGGCTTCGAGGAGTACGACATACTGTGCCTGAGACGAAGACAGGGCGGCTTCGTGAGAGATGCGCGACTGGCCTGCGAGCGACGAAATCTGCGCCGCCATGCCGGTTGCAGAGTAGCCCCCCTGAAAACCATTCGCGGCGACCGACTGTACGGCCGTGAAGGCGTCAAACAAGCCCTTCAGGATCGACTGGTTGCCGGCTGCGCCGGGCGTGGCGGCGCCGAGGCCGTCGCGCAGGCGCCAGACGGCGCCTCCCTGCTGGGGGTCGAGCGCCGCGTTGATCGAGATCCTTCCGGCGAGGCCTGATCCGCCGCCTGGGTCAGCGTCGATGAACAGTCCCGGGTCGCCGGGTGTCTTGGTCGGATCGATTGCATCATCAGACAATCGGCTGATGAGATCGCTGGCAATCGTGTCAAGCTGATCGCTGAGGGCAGGGAGTTCCTGATCACGCAGCGTGAAGAGGGCGCCGAACATGCCGCTGGAGACAGCGCCGAACGAGGACGCGCCTGGCGTGATCTCGACACCGTCAACGCTTATGCCGGAAAGGGCGCCATTGGCGAATGTCTGATTGAGGCCGAAGGTCGGCGTGGACGTGAACTCTATCGTCCGGGCGTTGCCAGCAAGCAGGAAGACACCTTCCGGCGTCATGATATCGATCTTGCCGTAATCGCGCTCGATCGTCTGGACCGGAATGTATTCTGCAATCGCGTCGAGTACACGCTGACGTTCGTCCAGCAGGGCGGCGGCTTCAGGGCTGGTGCGGTTGGCGCCCGCAAGGCGGTTGTTTAGGCTCTCGACCTGTTTCAAGGCCGAGTTTACCGCGCTGACGCCCTCAGCGATCTCGCGGTCCGCTTCTGCGCGCTGAGTTGAAACAATCCCGGAGAGGCTTTTGAGCTCACTCGTTATGTTTCTGGCCGCAGTTAACAGTGCAGCGGCGCTGCTGGAGGATTCCGGTGTGGCAACCGAGCGCGAGAGTGCTGTTTCAAAATCAGAGAAAGTCTTGAACAGGCCGTTCCCGTTCGCTGTGTCGCCAATGCGGCTGGAGATGGACTGCCAGGTTGAGGCAAGGACATTGGCCTGCGATACGTCGCTGGTCAGCTCGCGGCGCGCAGCCTTGACGGCGACGTCCTGGGGCCGGCTCACGCCGTTCGCGGTCACCCCGTTGCTCTGTCCGCCGAGCGTCGATTCACTCAGCGTGACCGACCGGCGGACATAGCCGGGCGTCGCCGAGTTGGCGACGTTGCTCGCGGCGATGTCGGCCCTCAGGCTGCTAGCCTGAAGGCCGGACTTCGCGGCGGAGATGGCGCTGGAGAGGCTCACTCAGAAGTCCGCCTTACCGTTCTGGTTCTCTATCGCTTCAGGTTCGTTGTTTCCTGAAGCATGTCATCAACCGTCTGGACGATCTTCGCATTCGACGAATAGGCCCGCTGGGTTTCGATGAGATCGGTCAGTTCGGCCGCGATATCGGTGGTCGACTCCATCAGCGAGTAGCCCGCAACGCCGCCAACCGGGCCGTTATTGGCGTCCCAGAGATAGAGGTTGCCGCTCTGGCCTGAGAGCCCATAGGACTGGGCGTCGAGCTCCCTGAGACCAATCATGTTTGGAACATCGGCGACCGGGATCTGGTAAAGTGTGCGGCGAAAACCTGTATTGTAAAGCGCCTGCAGATAGCCCCGATCATCGATTTCAATCGATTGAACAGAGCCGATCGGCGTGCCGTCCTTGGTGACGGCCGTTGGTGCGAAAGGCGCGGCAAACTGTGAAATACCTGTGCTCTCGCCGGGCTGTCCGATAAAGACTTCGACAGGTCCATGCGGCAAGGTTAACGAGACCATACCGGTGGCAGGGTCATAAGTTGCCCCGTTACTGGCGGCCGCGGACAATATGCGGCCGCTTCCCGAAGCCGAATCGCTGAAGGTGATGTCCAGCTCGCCGATCGAGGCGGCACCCGTGGCGCTGTCGAAGATCTCGACGGTCCACTGGTTGGAGGCACCCGAGCCAGGTACGGTGGGCGTGAACTGGAAGGTGAGCGTTTCGCCGCGGCCGATATTGTCGTAATACTCGATCGGCAGCATGTAGGGCTCGCCGGTACCTGTAGAACGGGTTGCACCCGCAGGCAGGTTGATACCAAGACCGATCTTCGATGTCGGGGTCGCCGAAAACTGCGCTGAGGCAAGATTGATCGGCTCGAGGTCGACGCCGCTGTTTCGGACGACGTTGCCGATATTGCCTGAAGAATCTGCGGGCCAGCCGAGCAGGAAAAGGCCGCTCTGGGTGCGAAGGTTGCCATCCTTGTCAGGGAAGAATGCGCCGGTTGGCGTGAGCCTCAGGCTTCGCTCTGCTGCAGGTGTAGACACTCCGGAGGCGTCGGTTACGGGCAGCAATCCCCGGCCCGAGACGGCCACATCGGTCGAACTTCCGGTCGAGATGAGGGCGCCCGAGTTGCCTATGTCCTTGTACGTTTCAACGCGGACACCGCCCGCAGAATAAGATGAAGAGCGCTGCTGCAGGACCATGCTGGAGAAGTCCACCTGGCTGCGCTTGTAGCCGTTGGTTCCCGCGTTAGCGATGTTATCGGAAATCGCCGCGAGGCGTGTGCCATTGACACTCAGCCCCATTACCCCGGCGTTCAGGGATGATGAAATGCTCATATCTGGTTGCTCCTGCGTCAGATTAAGCCGCAGTGTGGAGCGAAGGTGTAAACAACCCGATAATCCGCGTTCACACTTTGAGTATAGTGTGTGGGAGCTGGCCGATCATCCCGGCGCCAAGCCTCAGTCGGTCAGGATCGTGATCGAGATACGCCGGTTCTGGGCGGCCGCCGGGTTCTCCCAGTTCAGAGGTGCGGTATCTGCTTTGCCTGAAACCTCGCGCATTCGCCTGGGATCGATGCCGGTGCGCAGCAGCATGCGGCGCGCCGCGTTAGCACGGTCAGCCGACAGGTTCCAGTTGTCGTAGACCGCGCCGTTTCGGTAGCCCCGATTGTCCGTATGGCCTGCAATCTTGAAATCATTCTCAAAAGTTGAAAAGGATTTAGAGACCAGGTCCAGGAGTTCAATCAGCAGGTCTGAGGGTACGGCGCGGCCGACAGGGAAGAGGGGCTCGCTCTCGGTGTCGACCAGTTCCAGAACTATGCCCTCGGGCGACATCTTGATAAGAAGGTGCTCTGAAAGCTGGCGGCTCTCGTTGCCAAGCGATTCCTTCAGGGACCCTAAGCTGTCTGCAATCGCCTGCGCTTCAGCCTGTGAAGCGGTATTTTCAGCTTCGCTTTTCCGATTCGCCTCTTTGAATGAAGCATTCGACGCGGGTGATTCGATGCTACGCTGATGTGATGAACCGGTGCCGGATCTTGCGAGTGTGTCTTCGGTGAACACCGACGAGCCGTTCAAAGCGTCTGAACCGCCTCCCGAAATCCGGCTCATCGGAATGGTCGGGTTGAAATAGTCGGCGAGACCCTTGCGCTGTTCTTCGGTGGTTGCGTTGAGGAGCCACATCAGGAGGAAGAAGGCCATCATCGCGGTCACGAAGTCCGCGTAGGCTACCTTCCAGGCGCCGCCATGGTGTGCTTCAGCCTTGTAGACCTTCTTGCGTCTGATGATTATCGGCTGTTCGGCAACTGATTGCTGGGAATTCATAGTGCACCTGACTTCTTCAGGCTTCCCGAATATCAGATGGGGCTGACTTAACCGCGTAGAAAACCGTTGGGGTTGGTCACGGCTCGATAACCATTCTTCAACTAATTCATCTTCATAAGGCAGAAGGTTAACATAAGTCGGTTAAAGGTTTACCATGTCCTCTGTGCTGCGCAAGAAGATCGAGGCCGGGGTGGGCATGCCTCCGGCGATCTTGCAGTTTGACGATTTCTGGGGGCCTCTTCAGGCGAGCGTCGCTTCATGGTTTTCCGGCACGTATGCAATTGAGACCAAGGCCATTCCGGAGTCGCGTCGTCTGGTCGCGGGTAACATCGCCCGCAGTCATCTCGAGACGCTCTCGTATTTTGTTTTTAAATCGAGATTTTCGCCTGGTCTTTGCGCAATAGGGGTCGACGAGGTCGGCG
The DNA here is from genome assembly GCF_040882205.1 of Hyphomonas sp. Classification (GTDB taxonomy): domain Bacteria; phylum Pseudomonadota; class Alphaproteobacteria; order Caulobacterales; family Hyphomonadaceae; genus Hyphomonas. Next base: position 10,629 of record NZ_JBBEBT010000193.1, on the reverse strand, counting down.
TGGCGTTGAATGCGCACCACCGGCTTCAGCAGCCCTCCGACAATCTCGAAGGGGTATCTGAACTTTTCAGGAAATTGCTGCTCGAGACCCCGGTCGTCGAACTTTGGAGTCTCGTTTCCTCTGGATTAGCGGATCACAGGTTAAACGGACCGCAAGCTCCGTTGACGGACTTTTCTGCCGCTGCAGGTGGATTTGCGCCAGCGCAGCGCTATCTCGTGGTTGAGTTTGCCGCGTCCAAAGATGGTCAGGTCGCAAAAATATGTATCGTCTTCCATTTTGACTATGTTCAACTCAACGCTGACGAATTCCAGCAGACTAGGGCGCGTCTACGTCAGGCGTCGGCGGGGAAGGGGCAAGGGGGCGACGCGCTCCGTAAAAGCGTGAAGTCTTCGATGATCGAACTGGAAGGTGTGCTGGAGCGCCTTACGCTCTCGATCGGAGAGTGTTCGCGCTTCGAAGTCGGGCAGCTGATTGCCTTGCCTGACGTCGACACGACACATGTCTCGCTGCAGGCCGAAACTGTAAACGGCAGGGTCGAGGTAGGTCACTGCGAAATGGGTATCTGGAAACGCCAGCGCGCCTTGAAACTTAAAACACCGATTCTCGAACCCTTTACCCGGGAATTAGCTAAACTTTAACGACGATATTCGGGCAGTGGGCCCGCAGGACGGAGCTGGTAAGTGAACGCAGCAATCGGGCTTACAATCACAGTGGTGATGGTCTTTGGCGGCTACATACTGGCGGGCGGCAAGATGGATATCATCCTGCACTCTCTGCCGTTCGAGATGATGATGATCGGGGGCGCCGCGACGGGCGCCTTTGTGGCGGCCAATGATTTCAGCACGATCAAGCATACGATGGGCGACCTCGCCACGGCCTTTACCGGGCCGAAGTGGAAGAAGAAGGACTATGCTGACCTCCTCTGCCTGATGCATGAGCTGCTCTTCGTCCTGAAGCAGAACCCGGTCGATATCGAGGCGCATATCGAGGCGCCGCAGGAATCTGCGATCTTCACGAAATACCCGCGTATCCTCAAAGATCATGACGCAATCGAGATGATCTGCGACACGATCCGTTCGATGATCATGAACTTTGACAATGTCCATCAGGTTGAGCTCCTGCTGGAGAAACATCTTGAAAGTCTCGCCGAAGACAAGCTGCATGGATCGCACGCTCTGCAGAGCATGGCAGATGCGCTGCCGGCACTTGGGATCGTGGCGGCCGTCCTGGGCGTGATCAAGACGATGGCCTCTATCGACAAACCGCCGGAAGTGCTGGGCGGGATGATCGGCGGCGCGCTGGTGGGCACGTTTCTCGGCGTGTTCCTTGCGTATGGGGTCGTGGGGCCCTTTGCTGCGCGCGTAAAGCATACCCGAATGGAAGAGCACACCTTCTACTCGATGATCGGCGAGGTGCTGGTGTCGAACCTTCATAAGAACCCGGTCAATATCAGCGTCGAAGTGGCTCGCCGGCATGCGCCCTCGCGCGTACGCCCGTCCTTTGATGAGATCGAGGAGGCGATTAAGGAACTCAAGAAGGGCCTGAAGCAGGCGGCATGAAGCGCATTGGCTGGATCCTTCTCTGCGGACTGTTCCTGGCTCAGCCAGGTCAGGCGCTCCAGGAGCCTCCGGCGAGCCCGGAGCCTGACGCGCGCCGCTCCGAGTTTTCAAACGAGCTGGATGCATTCGTTCGCCAGGCCATGAATGAGGGGTTGCTTGATCCGATCGGCACTGAAAAACTGTCTGCTGGCCCGAAATCGATTGTCCCGGAGGCGGCCGAAAAAGACGTAGAAGATCCGCCCACTGAGGGTGTCGCGGCCGGGCTGACCGATTGTGCCGCGCCCTATCCCCTTGATTTTTCCGAGTTCCGGAGCCTGCGGCGCTACAGCGATATATACGCCTACCGCGAAGAGACCGTTGCGGAAGGCGAGGTTCAGGAGATCCATGCGGGCGCGAGGCTGGCCAAGGCCTACATCGCGCTCGATCTTGCTGCAGAAGCTGCCATGACAATCAAGACCGGCCGCGACCAGCAAACTACTGCGCTCCAGAACCTCGTTATGCTGCTGGAAGGGCGGGGGCCAGCGCCAGCCGACTATTTCAAAGAACTGGAAGGCTGCTATCGGCAGGCCGGTATCTGGCGCGCCCTTTCGCTGGTGTCAAAGAAAGATCCGGCAGGCCCGGCCCTGCTCGAGGCGCACATGGCTGCGTTCCGGGAACTGCCGCCCCTGCTGCGCGAACGGGCCGCCATGCTCGCTATTCCAGCGCTTGACGCCATGAACCAGAGGCCCACTGCGAAGCTGCTGATCGCCAGTTTCACCTCAGACGAGATCGCAAGTTCTTCACAGCTTCAGTTCAGCGAAGCATTGATCAGGCTCGGTGAAGGTGATCCGGATGCGGAGCGCCTTATCTCACGCTACCTAGTCCAGTCGCGCTTCCAGGAAGCGGCGCTCATGGCGCTCGTTCGCAACAAGCGGTCTGTCAATGGGGCCCTTCGCGAGATCCTGCTCGACGAAATGATAACCCGGATTGAGCTTGCCCGGAAAGACGCAGACATACGGGTCAAACTGGGTTTCGTGCTCGGTGCGCTTAGCGAGACTGCCAGTTACCTACCGATGATGCGTCTTGCAGAGCTTCCCAGCATGCAGTCAGACGAAGCGCGCAGCACGTTGACACGCCATCTGGTGACCAGTCTGCAGGGCGATCTGGACGGTGATAACTCGCTACGCACTCTTGCGGCCGTTGAGGCCATGATCAAGGATCAGGGCATCCTCGACGCGGCGCCTGAACGGGCTGAGCTTTTTGAGTCAGCCACACTGGTTGCCGTCCGGCTCGGTTTCGCTTCTCTGGCCGATGCATTGGCGGTCAAGGCCAAAGGGGGGGAGGCGGCGGCCGAACAGCGCGCGCTTCTGGCTTACCGGCAGAAGAACTATCAGGAAATCTACGATCTGGCCCGGCAGCATTCCTCCAGCCAGCGCGTCAACCTGATTGCTGCTCTGGCTGCAATCGATACGAAGGATCGCACCGGAATTGCTACATTTGAGGGCCGTCTCAAGCTCGAACCGGAAACAATCCTCACCCTGATTGAACAGGATGCGACGACCAGCCATTGGCTGGTGTCCGACCGTGTCTACCAGGCCGCCCGGAAACTCGGCAGCGATGATCATAAGCTGCGTGTCGAACGCGTGATGCGGCTCAAACGCCTCCCGGCGGACCCTGTTGCGAGCACGCGCGTGGCGATGTCGACGATTTCGGGAAAACTCAACAGTTCGCGCGAGTCCCTGGCGCTACTTTCGGCGGAGGCGCCCTGATGTCCAACGCAATTTACACCTCGCTCGGCCGCCAGCAGGGCCTCATGCAGGAAATGCAGGTTGTTTCCAACAACATCGCGAACTCCAACACAACCGGGTACAAGATGGACCGTGCGATCTTTGCAGAGTTCCTCGTCTCGCCCGGGCAATCACAGGACTCGGTTTCGATGGGCGGTCTCGGCGGTCATGCCTTCAGGATGGCTCAAGGCGAGCTGAAGATCACGGGCGGCCAGTTCGACCTGGCCGTGCAGGGCGAGGGGTTCTTTGTCCTCCAAACAGCTCAGGGGCCGCGCCTCACGCGCGCCGGACATTTTCAGCTATCGTCTGAAAGTACGCTGATTGACGCCTTCGGAAACAGCGTTCTCGGAGCTGGAGGAAATCCGATCACGATCCCTCCTGAAGCGTCGCAGGTTGCGATCGGAACGGATGGGTCGATTTCCGCCAACGGACAATTGGTCGACCGGGTCGGTGTGGTAACACCCCAGGGCCAGCTCTTGCGCGATACGAACACCTTCTTTTCTGCCCCTGAAGGATATGCCCCGTTCGAAGAAGCAATTTTGGTCCAGGGCGCCCTGGAAGGCTCCAACGTTTCTCCCATTCTGGAGGTTGCCCGAATGATCGAAGTCCAGCGTGCCTATGAAGCCGGCCAGGCCATGATGGAGCGCGAAGATGGCCGGATAAGCCAGCTCATCACATCCCTGCGCGAACGCTGACGTGCTACTGACTTGAGGAAAGCTCCATGAAATCTCTGCAAATTGCCGCTTCGGGTATGGCCGCTCAACAGACACGAGTTGACGTGATCTCGAACAATATCGCCAACATGAGCACCACCGCCTATCGTCCGCGGGTCGCTGAATTTTCGGATCTCATGTACCAGCAATACCTGACGCCGGGCACGATCACGTCGCAGGTTGGTACGGTCGTTCCGGCTGGTATCCAGATAGGTACTGGCGTGCGCCCTTCGACAGTCTCGATGCAGATAACGCAAGGCTCGCTGCGCCAGACAGAGTCGGAGCTCGACCTTGCGATCGATGGGGCTGGATTTCTCGAAGTCACGCTCCCATCGGGAGAGCCGGCTTATACGCGTGACGGGAAGCTGAACCGCAGCCCGACGGGTGAGGTCGTCACCATGGATGGTTATCCGCTTGCGGATGGAATTGTGATTCCAGCAGACGCCCAGCGCATATCGATCAGCCGCGACGGTGAAGTCGTGGCTTATTTCTCGGACAACACGGCTGGCCAGCCCATCGGAACGATCTCGCTTGCCCGCTTCGTCAACGAGAAAGGTCTCGAAGCTCTGGGCGACAACATGTTCCGCGAGACGGAAGCGTCGGGGCCGGCGAACCGTCTTGTTCCGGGAACGGAGGGCGTTGGCATTATCAGGCAGGGATATATCGAAGATTCCGGCGTGGATGTGGTTAAGGAGATAACTGACCTGATTGCGGCCCAGCGAGGTTATGAGCTCAACTCCAAGGTCATCACGGCCTCGGACGAAATGTTGTCGGCCACGACGAGAATGAGGTAGAAGAATGAGTGCGCTTGTTGCCCTGGGATTAGGTGCTGTTGCAGTCCTTGCAGACGCATCGTCATTGGTTGCTGCCGAGGTCATTCGCGCTGGCGACGGGGTTACCGTTGCCAATGCCGAACTGCGCGACGGCGATGGTCCGGAGGTCTATGACCTGTATGCGGGCAGGGAAGTGCGGCGCACTGTTTATGCGGGCCAGCCCATCACACTGGACAATACGCGGTCCGCCCGCCTGGTGACACGTAACCAGGTCGTGACGATCAAGTTCATCAGCGGCCCGCTCGTGATCTCGACGTCCGGCCGTGCCATGGGTGACGCGGCGCTCAACGAAACTGTAAGTGTTCTCAACCTTCAATCCCGTCAGATGGTTCAGGGCGTTGTCAAAACAGACGGATGGGTTCTCGTACAATGAAATGTTTCTCATCACTATCCTTCGCCGTCCTGGCCGTCTCGGCCTGCGCCAGTGCCCCGCATGAAAGTGCACAACTGGCGCCCGCGAAGTTTGAAACTTATCAGGGCCCCTGGTCCTCTGAGACCGCCGCCGCGGATGTCCCGGAGAATGCCTCGCTCTGGTCGACATCCTCGGATTCCCTGTTGAGCATGCGGCGTGCCAAGGATGTGGGGGACCTCTTGACCGTCATGGTCGAAATGAACGACCAGGCGAGCCTGCAAAGTTCGCTCTCTCGCAGCCGGGATTCAAATGAGAACATGAATGTGGATTCCTTCTTTGGTCTCCCTGAATGGGCTAACGGCGTCCTGCCGGGCGGCGCCTCGCTGTCACCTGCCTATGATTACAACCGTGCATCTGATCTGAGCGGAAGCGGCGCCGTTAACCGGGCCGAGAAGATCACCTTCACGCTGGCCGCACGCGTGATCGGGGTCGAACCGAACGGGAACCTGATCATCCGCGGCTACCAGCAGACACAAGTCAGCAATGAAGTGCGCTACCTGAAGGTCTCGGGTGTGATCCGGGCGCAGGATGTCACGCGCACGAATACGGTTTCGTATGATAAGATCGCTGACGCTCAGCTTGCCTATGTCAGCAGCGGTGAAGCCACCTCGAATACAAAAATGAATACGGTTCCGAAGCTTCTTGACCGCTACAATCCTTTCTAGGTCGATCTCATGAAGAGCATCATCACTGTCATCATTACCATTGTCTGCATTGTTGCGGGCGGTTTTGGGGGCAACCTCCTGCGGACCATGACATCGGGCTCGTCTGAGCCTGAGGCAGAGGCCGGACATGCGGCCGGCGCGGCTGAGGGAGAGAAAGGCGAAGACGACCACGCCGAGAAGAAGGACGAGCCCGCCAAGAAGCCCGACAAGAAAGACGGGGAACACGGGAAAGACGGGAAAGACGGCGATGCTGCCCCGGCTGTGATCTACTACAAATTCACGCGTGAGTTCGTTGTGCCGATTATCCGCGACGGCCGGGTGACTAGCCTCGTGATCCTGAACCTCAATCTCGAGGCTGACGCATCGATAGAGCGGGAGCTTTTCGATATGGAACCCAAGCTTCGCGACAACATCATGACGACGCTCGTAACCCTGAGCAATGATGGAACGACGTTTGAATCCATGACCAGTGTGAAAAATTACGAGTCGATCCGCAGCATGGTGCTCCAGAATCTGGGTTCGGTCGTCAAGGAGGGGATCACCAATGTGCTGATCGTCGACCTTGCCAAGCAGGACATCTGACAGGTCCGCGCGCCGCCCTTCCTGCCTGTTGCCGACATGTGCGCCGGCGTTGGGAGCAGGCCGCTGGCGAGCTGACATTTTCCCTCAATTGTCGCTGATCGATGTCTGCGGCTCGCCGCGGACGGCCCTGTGCCCGTTCAGTTCGGGGCCGGCCATGTTTGCCGTCAGCCCGGTGCCTGCAGGCGGACGCCCGGCGGCTTTGCCAGGTGCCCGCGCGTTTCTCCCGGGGGCGCCTTGTAAGCCCGCCTGGGCTGCATTCGGGACCCAGGTCCCTTCATCGCCCTCGCCGGCCGTCCTGTCAGCCTGCGGATCGATCCCCTGGATCTCCGCCGCCCGGTCCCCACGGCCCGCCGGTTGTTTGACCTGCGCATTCCCGGCGCGGCCGGAGGCGCAGGGTCTTCAACGGGCGCTGGTCTCCTGACCGGCGTGCCGCGCGGGCTGCGGGCGCTGCCCAGGGCGGCATCATGCCTGGAGCGGCTGAACAGGTTCCCGGGAACTCATCGGCGTCTTCGGCAAGGCTCCAGGCCCTGCAGGTCCAGCAGCAGCTTGGCATCCAGGCCCTGACCATCGCCAACCAGAGCGCACAGTCGCTCCTGACATTGTTTCGCAGCTGACGCGGCCGATCCCGGGGGCGCCCAGCCCCCGGGATAATTCCAGGCGTTCTCTAAAAAGGCCTGCGGGGAAAGCCGGGCCCGGCGATTTGCCGGCCCGGACGGGGGGAAGGGGCATCAGATAGTGATTAATAACTGGTTTCCGTTCCCGGTGGAATTCAACAACCCAAGCAAACGTCAAACTCAGTTTCAGGTTGTAATGTGCGCTCCAGTATCCGGAAAGGGATCGGGGTAGTTCCCCAATGTCAGGATGACAAAGAACGCTCAACCCGCCGCTCCGATGTGACGGCAGACACCAACAAGAGAGACTAACATGTCAAGTATCCTGACCAATAACAGCTCGATGATCGCCCTTCAGTCGCTGCGTCAAACCAACCTCAGCCTCACCCAGGTACAGTCCGAAATCTCAACCGGCAAAAGAATCTCGAACGCAAAGGACAACTCTGCGATCTGGGCGATCTCGACTGTCATGACGACCGATGCCGAGAGCTTCAAGACGATCAGAAACTCCCTCGACCTTGCGTCCTCGACCGTCGGCGTCGCCCGCTCGGCTGCCGAGCAGGTCACGAGCCTCCTTCAGGATATGAAGTCGCTGATCATTGCCGCGCAGGAAGAAAGCGGCCGAAGCCTGATCCAGGCAGACATCAACGAACTGCGCGCGCAGATCAGCGGCATCGTCAATGCGGCCCAGTTCAACGGTCAGAACCTTCTCAAGGGCGGCGGCTCGATTTCCGTGGTCGCTTCTCTCGACCGCGCCAGCGACCAGTCCGTATCTGCCGCACTGATCAACATCAACCGGGTCGACCTTCAGGCGATCGGCGGTGTGATGGGCACGGTAGCCATCGTAGCCGGCGCGGGCCTGGCAACGGCAAGCGGCGCCTCGATTGCAGCAGCAGGTAGCCAGACCGTAACCCTGAACGCCGGCAATGTCGCAACGGGTAACAGCTTCCGGGTTGTCATCGGCGGCACGGACACCATTGAGTACATCTCGCGCGAAAACGACACGATGAACGATGTTGTGCGTAACCTGAAGTCGCTGATTGATGCCAGAAGCATCACAGGCATCTCGGTCGACATAACCCAGGTGGCCGATCCGGGCATGACCAACAGCGTTCTGACCATCCGCAATGCCAATGCGGGCGCCGTATCTCTGGCCGCCAGTTCTTTCACCGGCGGTACGCCGGGTGGCGGCCTCGGCGCTTTGGCCGGAATCGATGTCGAGACAAGCGATGTGTCTGCTGCAAGCGCCCTTACAGCTATCGATGGCCTCATTACGACCTCAATCAACGCGGCCGCTGCGCTGGGTTCATTCCAGAAGCGGATCGACAACCAGGGTGAATTTATGACCACGCTCGTCGATTCGATTACCGCAGGTGTGGGCACAATCACGGACGCAGACATGGAGGCGGCTTCGGCAAGGCTCCAGGCCCTGCAGGTCCAGCAGCAGCTTGGCATCCAGGCTCTGTCGATCGCCAACCAGAGCGCACAGACGCTTCTGACATTGTTTCGTAATTAACGACACCGATCCCGGGGGCGCCGAGCCCCCGGGATAACTCCATGTGTTCTGAAAAGGCCTGCGGGGAAAGCCGGGCCCGGCGATTTGCCGGCCCGGCTTTTGTCCGCAGGCCTTTGCGTACTCATTCACCCTGCAGATCATCTGCAAAGGCCCTGCGCAGTCCGGGGCCTCAATCTCCGCGCCAGGATCGCGCGCACGCTCATGCCGCCCGGCAATGACCTGGCCGTGTTTCAGCCGATGACGTGCGTGAAGGCATTGCGGCAGGCCTGCCGCAGGGTGTTCAGGCAACCGGAACTCTGCCGCAGGACAGGGCGCTGCAACCGGCTCACGCCCGGCCTTGCTGCGCAGGATATCTGTCAGGGCTGCAAGAGCCGTCCGCCGTGCCCGCTTTGTCAGCCTGTGACGCGCGGCGCGATGCTGCCTGTATACTGGCCGTCCAGGCTGTAGGTATCGATACTGAACTCGTAGAGCTCGCCTGCCGGCGCCTGACCGCCGGCCGTCGATCGCCCGTCCCATGAATGCACAGGCGTGCCAGGCAGCAGGGTCTCGGTCCAGACGGTCTGGCCGCCCTGGTCCCTGATCGACAGCACGCTGCGGGTTGTGCCTTCTGGCAGGTCGGCGCTGAACTGAACCGGCTGCCCGGAATAAGGCAGCCAGGACGACTGAAGGGATACTGTCTGGCCAAGGACCTGACCGGCCATGATGCCCGTGAGGTTGCCCATCATCGAGGCAATCGAGCCAAGCTGGGTGTTAGAATTCACCTGCTGCTCGAGGGACGAGAAGGTCGCGAGCTGCTGGACGAACTGGGTCGAATCGATCGGCGCCAGCGGGTCCTGGTTGCGCATCTGTGCGATCAGGAGCTTGATGAAGCTGTTGAACTCCTTGCCGATGGCCGGCTCGCTTGCGGCAGCGGCAGCGGCCGCGATCGGGGGCTGCGGGGAGGCGGTGGCGCTCGTAACTGGTGTCATAGAGGGGGCTCCTAGAGTTTCATGTCGAGTCGGCCGCCGGGCAGGGTACGCGGAGACGAAAGGGAATAGGGGGGAACCATCGGATCGCCCGCCTCTGCGGTGCCAGGCCGGTCCTTCACGGGCTCGCCTACGAACGGGTTAGGCAAAGGTGATTGCTGGGTGTTTTGCTGTTGCTGCTGAAATGTCATGTTCGAGCTGCCGATACCGTGACGTTCGAGCGCCTGGATCAGTTCGAAATGCATCAGGCGAAGCTGGCGCATCGCTTCAGGCGATTCTCCGGTAATTGTCACATGCTGAAGGCCGTTTGCGTCAAACTTGAAATCGATCGAAACGCGTCCGAGTTCGGGCGGGTCAAGTTGCACGATGATGCTGTCGGATTGTCCGTCGTCTGCTGCGCTTGAAACAATGTCGACGACCTGCGCAGGCGCTGCCACGATCATTGCATGGGCCGGTGTCAGACCGGTCGGGGCCAGCACTGGTGCAGCGGTCGCCGGACCTGATGGCGCTGTATAGGTCGCCATCGAAACGCTCGGGCTGCTCTGGCCGGTCTGGGCGGATGTATCACTGAATGCAGACGTGTCGGCTGCGCTCAGCGGCGCTGGCCCTGCCGCGGCAGACGTCAGGCCGGCGTCTGCGTTCTGCGTATCACTCAGCCTTGATTTATCTGCTGGTATTGGCGCCGCGCCAGAAGCTGGCTTTGCAGCGTTTCGGACCAGTCCTGTATCGCCCTTGCCGTCTGGGGCGATTGCGCTGGAGCCTGTGGCGGCGTCGGTCTGAGGCGCTCCGGGCGCTGCGATCTGGGATGCCTGGGCGGGATCACTGCCTGTGAGGGGCAGGGCTGTGTCACGCGGGTCTGTATTGTCCTTGCCGTCCGGGGCCAGAGGGGAGGCTGCGCCGGCCCTGCCGGTACCTGCAGGGATGCCTGCGGTATCATAGTTCGGCGGGGCCGCGGTCTGAGGCGCTCCGGGCGCTGCGATCTGGGATGCCTGGGCGGGATCACTGCC
>NZ_JBBEBT010000192.1:0-3722 GCF_040882205.1 Hyphomonas sp. | reverse complement strand
TGCTTTTGCCCGACCAGCGAAAGGACCTCACCATCCGAGGCTTGAACGGCAAACGGAAGCTGAACCATTGAACCGAGAAAATCTGTGCGATTACGGACTGAACCTAGCGCAGGTTCTCCAACGATGTGGAAATGAGTCTGGATTCTGCCTGCAGAAAGCAATTCTGCGAGACGCGCGTTGGACTTGCGGAGATGATCTATCCAGACGGAAGCGTCCGCGAGGATCAAGAGCGACGCCGCGGCGCAGCGGTTACGGCCGGATCGCTCCCTCCAAGCAGCGCCAGACGGCGCGCAGCTTCACGCGAGATGAGCGCCTTGAGCGCCTCGCGCAAGAGCGCAGGCTTTTCTTCAATACCCGTCATCTCTGCGGCTTTCGCCAGCGGTTCGTGATCCAGATTAACTGTTGTGCGCATCGAACGCCCTCCAATGGCATCAAATGCAGCATCAAATGATGCCCGATGTCCAGTCATTCGTTCAGCGTGTAATGTCTTCCCCATTTGCGAGGAAGTCCTGCATCGCGGCCATCGCGCTGTCCGCCTTCAGGACTTCGTGGAAGCCGTGTTGCTCTTCGCGGGTGCCGGCGTCGAGGCCCCATGTGAGGGCGCCGCGCACGAGGCGTTTGGCATGGGCGAGACCTTCGGCGCCGCGCGCGGAGAGTTCTTCGGCGAGCGTCAGCGCTTCGCCCACGGCGTCGGCGGCGACGGCATTGACGAGGCCCAGTTCGAGCGCGCCGGTCGCATTGACCGTTTGTCCCCGAAGGATGAATTCGAGCGCGCGGGCTTCGCCGATCATGCGCGGCAGGCGCTGCGTGCCGCCTCCACCCGGGAAGATGCCGACGCGGGTTTCCGGCAAGCCGATCAGCGGCACCTGGTTTCCGGCGATGCGCAGGTCGCAGGCGAGCGCGAGTTCAAAGCCGCCGCCCATGCAGACACCGTTGATGGCGGCGATGACGGGCTTGGGCGAATTGAAAACTGCCTGGATCATGTCGGCAAAGCCGCCGCGCTCGAAATCCTCCGGCTTCAGCTGCCCAGCCCGCACCGCCTCACCCACCGCGATAATCTCGGCGACATCATAGTGGCGCACGAAGACATCATCCGTACCCGTCAGAACGAGGACACGGACCGCCGGATCGGCCACCGCTTGCTGCACGGCGGCCAGCATCAGGCCTGCGCCCTCGGCGGTCATGTAATGGCGCGGCGGATTGGCGTAACGGATTAGGCGCGTGGCGCCTTTAGTGCTGGTGGTAACATTGGCCATGGGGTGCCTCCTGATTTTTTTGCCAGACTGCGCTTGCATCCCGGACAGCGCAAGGCTGTTCAAGTTTCCCGGTCATGCTAAAGCGCGGGAAGCTTCAAACTGGATCAAACGCATGCGCATCATCGCCGGACAGCACAAGGGCCGGGTCCTCATCGCTCCCAAGGGGATGGGCACGCGGCCGACCAGTGACCGGACGCGGGAGAGCCTGTTCAACGTGATCGCGCATGCGGACTGGGCGCCGCCGCTGGAGGGCGCGCGGGTGATCGACCTGTTCGCAGGCTCCGGCGCGCTGGGGCTGGAAGCCATGAGCCGGAGCGCGGCCTTCTGCCTGTTCGTGGAAACCGACCCCGGCGCGCGCGGCGCGATCCGCGACAATATCGAGGCCCTCGGCCTGTTCGGGAATACGCGCCTGCACCGGCGCTCGGCGAGCGACCTTGGCGACAAGCCCGCCGGCATCGGTGGCCCGTTCACGCTCGCCTTCCTGGACCCGCCCTATCACGAGGCGCTGGTGCAGCCGGCGCTGGATTGCCTCGCGGGCGGAGGATGGCTGAGCGAGGACGCGTTGGTGGTCGCCGAGACCGGATCGGACGAGAGGCTGATGTTCCCCGGCTGGACGCTGCTGGACGCGCGCGATTACGGCGCGGCGCGGGTGAGTTTTCTGAAGCGGGCCTAGCTCTCCAGAAACTCTTTCCTGATGTCGAAGCTCGACTTCCTGGTGCCGACATCCTTCGCGCACTCGGCAAGCCAGCGGTCGGCCGTCTCGTAGCCCTTGTCGCGGAGTTCGCTGAGGAAGCGCCAGCGGGTGTCGGACTTGGTGGCGAGGTTGTAGCCGATCAGGTCCTGCCCACCCTTGATGGCATGGATGTTCAGCCTGCGGTATTTCTTCAGCATCGGCTCCTTCAGCATGCCTTCGTCGATCAGGCGCTGGACGAAGGCGATGGCGCGCAGCTCGCCGATCAGCGACGCGTTGAAGCTGATCTCGTTGAGGCGTTCCTGGATTTCGGCGGCCCGCTTCGGTGTGCCGGGGCGTTCCAAAGGGTTGAGGATGATGAGCAGCACATCCGCCGGCGCGCCGGAATAGACCAGCGGGAAGAGGCTGGGGTTGCCCATGAAGCCGCCGTCCCAGTACGGCGTGGCGTCGATTTCCACCGCCTGGAAGCTTTGCGGCAGGCAGGCCGAGGCGAGCACGGCGTCGGCATTGATCTCGGCCTTGGAGAATACCCGCACCTTGCCCGTTTCGACATTCGTGGCCGACAGGAACAGCTTCAGGCCGGAGGCATGCACGGCCTCAAAATCGATCTCCGAATCTACGAGCGTTCGCAGCAGATTGTAGTTGAAAGGGTTGAGGTCGTAGGGGCTGGCGAGGGATTGCAGGGCCGTCGCCATGGCGAAACCGGCCGCGCCGAAGGCGCCGAGGGCGGAGCTGGCATCGGAGACCTTGCGCCAGAGGGAGGCAAGTTCGGCGCGCGCGCCTTCCGGACCGCCTTTGGCGAGGCCGGCGGCATAGGCGACTGCGTTGAAGGCGCCGGCAGAAGTGGCGGAGATAGCCTCGATCTTCAGGCTTTCATCTGCCGAGAGCCTGTCCAGCACGCCCCATGTATAGGCGCCGTGGGCGCCGCCGCCCTGAAGGGCAAGGCTGATGGGGCGGGGTTTTCCGTTGGCCTTGGCCATCGCGGGTCTCCTTTGCACAGGCGTTGCGCCCCTGCTAACGGGGTGCGCACATCACCGCCACCCCCGGAGACCGGATGCCTGCCTTGCAAGACGCCCCCGCCTCCGGCCCGCGCAGCTTAACCATCCTTTCGGTCGGCGCGCAGGGCGACGGGCGCGCCGAGGAGAATGGCGGCCCGGTGAATGTGCCGTTTACCCTGGCGGGCGAGACGGTGCGCGTGGAGGGCGCGGGCGAGCGGCTGAAGCTGCTGGAGGTGCTGACGCCCTCGCTGGACCGGGCCGCGCCTGCCTGCCGGCATTTCGGCAGCTGCGGCGGCTGCACGCTGCAGCATATGGCAACGGTGCCTTACGCGGCCTTCAAGCGGGATCAGATCGTCCGTACCCTGAGTGCGCGCGGCCTTGAGGCAGAAATTGCCGAGACCTGGATCACGCCGCCCGGCTCGCGCCGGCGCGCGGCGTTCACGGCGAAGCGGAACGGCAAGCAGGTGCTGGTGGGATTCCATGCGCGCAAGAGCCATGAGCTGGTGGCGATTTCGGAATGCCCGGTGGCGCGGCCAGCGATTGTGGCGGCGCTGCCGCGACTTAAGGAGATCGCGGGCCATCTCGTCGACGGCAAGGACGGTATCGGCCTCCTGGTGACGGAGACGGCCTCGGGCCTCGACCTACACATCACGGGCCTGGCGAAAGAGGTGAAGGCGCTTGCCCGCGCGGAGGCGGCGAGCGCGGCGCTGCGGGCGGGTTTTGCGCGTGTCTCCATTGAGGGCGCGGACGTGCTGACCGAGCGGCGGCCGCGCCTGC
>NZ_JBBEBT010000191.1:0-24184 GCF_040882205.1 Hyphomonas sp. | reverse complement strand
TTGAGGGCGCCGGTGGCCTCGCGCTCGGTGAAGAGGGCGTCGCTCGGCTGGATCTGGTCTGACCAGTCGGTCTGGATGTCGTGCAGCGGCGGAAGGCGTGCGGCGCCGGCCCCGAAGGCGGCGACGCGGCCGAAGGCGAGGCCAGAGATCAGCAGCGCGGCGAACGCGAGCATGAAGGCCTGCTTGCGGGGCGACTTGATGAGCGCGATGATGACGGCGAGGACCGATATGCCGGCAGCGGCCATCAGCAGCATCGGGCCCCAGGTGATGGTCATGACGCCGAGGCCGAACTGCCAGTTCCAGAGGCCGAGCTTGGTGCCGACGGCGGCGGCGGCGAACCAGAGGATGGCAAAGACCGACAGCGCGAGCGCAAAGCCCGCGAACTTGCCGCGCCAACCGGCCGAATGCGGCGCGTCTGCAGTACCTGTTTCAGTTGTCATGGTTGTGCCTCCCGTTAGGGAGCAAATCTATCTCTTTCTGCGCGCCCGGCAATGGGCTGGCAGATCAGGGATGCGGCGGGGGCAAGCCGCGGCGGCGGCGGTGGGCGTCCAGGATGACCATGGGGGCCTTGACGAAACCCCGGCCCTGATGGCTTGCCGCCGCGAGACCCGCGGGTGCGTCATCGGCTGGAATGAGGACCGGGAGCGATTGGCTGGCCTCGCCGATGAGGGCGGTTACGTCTCCGCGAGGCCTCGGGAAGGCGATCCGGCGCACGTCCGGATCTGCGCCCAGCGCCGGGAAGGAAGCAAGGACGCCTTCCATCAAGGCGCAGTGCCAGCACTAGAAATCCTGTCCCGGCAGCGCGGGGTCGGTGACGCCAGGCTTCAGCAGGAACAGGATGTCTCTGTACACAGATGGTCTCAGGCGGTCGGCAGCTTGTAGTCCTTGAAGGTCTCGCGCAAGGCGAGCTTGTTGATCTTGCCGGTGGCGCCGAGCGGGATGTTGTCAACGAACTGTACATCATCCGGCGTCCACCATTTGGCGATCTTGCCTTCGAGGGATTTGAGGATTTCGTCCTTGGTCAGATTTTCGCCCGGCTTGACCTGCACGATCAGAAGCGGGCGCTCGTCCCATTTCGGATGATAGATGCCGATGGCGGCGGCATTGGCAACCTTTGGATGGCCGACGGCGATGTTCTCGATGTCGATGGAGGAGATCCATTCCCCGCCGGACTTGATCACGTCCTTGGCGCGGTCGGTAATGACCATTGTGCCGATCTCGTCGATGGTGGCGACGTCGCCGGTGTCAAAAAAGCCTTCGGCGTCCAGCACGTGGCCGCCGGCGCCCTTGAAATAGCCGCCGGCGACGGCAGCCCCGCGCACCAGCAGGCGACCGGAGGTCTTGCCGTCGCGCGCCAGCACGTTGCCGTCATCGTCGACGAGGCGCAGCTCGACCCCGAAGGGCGGGCGGCCCTGTTTCATCTTCTGCTTCATGCGCGTGTCGACATCAGCGTCGACCAGATGCGGCGGCAGGGCGCCGAGCGTGCCGAGCGGCGAGGTTTCGGTCATGCCCCAGGCGTGGATCACGTCGACTTCATAGTCCTGCTCGAAGGCGCGCAGGATACGCTCCGGGATGGCGGAGCCGCCGATCAGGACTTTCTTCAGGTGGGGCAGCTTGAGGTTGTTGGCTTGCAGGTGGGTAAGCAGCATCAGCCAGACGGTGGGCACAGCGGCGGTGATCGAGACCTTCTCGGTATCAAGAAGTTCATAGATCGAGGCGCCGTCCATCTGGGCGCCGGGCATGACCATATTGGCGCCCGTCGCCGGGCAGGACATGGCGAGGCCCCAGGCATTGGCATGGAACATCGGGACGACCGGGAGCACCGCATCGGACGAGCCCATGCCCATCGCGTCCTTACCCATGGTGACGAGGGTGTGGAGCACGTTAGAGCGGTGGGAATAGAGCACGCCCTTGGGATTACCTGTGGTGCCGGAGGTATAGCAGAGGCCGCAGGCGGTATCTTCGGGAAAGTCGCCCCAGCGCACATTCGCGGAGCGCCCGTCGATCCAGATATCGAAGGGGATCGCGCCAAGCTTGTTCTCGGGCATGGTATCGGCGCCGGCATAGATGACGAAGGTCTTCACCGTTTCGAGCTGGCCGCGGATGGCCTCGACAATGGGCAGGAAGGTCTTGTCGAAGACGAGGACTTTATCTCCGGCGTGGTTGGCGATCCAGGCGATCTGGTCTGGGTGAAGGCGCGGGTTGATCGTGTGGAGGACGGCGCCGATGCCCATGGCGCCGTACCAGGTGGCCATATGGCGCTCGGAGTTCCATCCGAGCGTAGCGACCCGGTCGCCGAGACCGATGCCGGTATCCTTGAGGGCGCTGGAGACCTGCTTGGCCATGTCGTAGAGTTCTGAATAGGTGGTGCGCGTGATGCCTCCCTCGACCCGGCGGGTGATAATCTCGCGGTTGCCGTGCTGCAGGCGCGCGTGCTCGAGGATCTTATCCACGGTCAGCGGCCAGTCCTGCATAATGCCCTTCATATGATCATCCTCCGAATGTGGCTCGGCGCCCTTGCCGGGAGCGCTTGTGATTTTGCGATGCCCTGTCTATGCGGGCAAATGCGCTGACGCAAGGAAAGGACAAGGCCGATGCGGCGACTTCTCATGGCAATATTGGCGTTCCCGGCCCTGGCGGGGTGCAGCGCGCCGGATGTGGCGGCGCCGGCGGCAGAGCCGGAAGTGGCCAGCGCGGCGGATGTCGGGTTTAAAAAGGAAGTAACGATTGCGCCCCTGCCAGAGTTGTTCGATTGCCTTCGGGAGACGGGCGGGGTGGTGGTCGCGGCGCACCGGGGCGGGTTTGCCGCGGGGTATCCGGAGAATGCGCTGGAGACGCTGCAGTTCGGGCTGAGCCAGGCGATACGCGTGTACGAGGTGGACGTGGCGTCCAGCCGCGACGGGGTGCTGTTCCTGTACCATGACGACCGGTTTGGCCGGACGGCGGACGCCGAGGGCTATGTGGCCGATACCGACTGGGCCGACATTGCGCGCATGCAGCTGAAGGACGAAGACGGGGTGCTGACGCGGTTTCATCCGGCGAAGCTGACCGATGTTCTGCTCTGGGCGAAGCAGCATGGCGCGGTGCTGGAGCTGGACCGCAAGCAGACGACGGGCTTGCGCAACATTGTCGAGGCGGTGCACGCGGCGGGGGCCGAGCACAACGTGATCATGATCTCCTATTCCGACGAGGAAGCGGGCGCGATTGCTAAACTCGATCCGGCGCTGATGATGACAGCCTCAGCGCGGGGTGACCGCGACATTGCCAGGCTGGAAGAGCTGGGTGTGGACCGTACACGGATGATTGCCTGGACAGGCACGCGTGAGCCGGACCCGCCAGCCTTCGAGCGGCTGGTTAAGGAGGGCGTGGAGCCGGCCTTCGGGACGCTGGGGCGCAAGGGCGAGCGGCTGGACGACCAGTATTGGGAAGACGGCGATGGCAGCGAGTACCAGCGGCTGGTAGATGACGGCGTCGTGCTGATCGCGACGGACGAGCCCTACCGCGTGGCGGATTACCTGCTGGCGGATGATGAGGGCTGGGAGGCCTGCGCGCGGCGCTAGACCGCTTTAGCTTTGCGCACTACGAACCAGAGCCAGACAAGCAGTATGGGCGAGCCGAGCTCAATGAACGCGCCGATCTGCTGCTGCTCCGTGCCCGGACCAAGCGCGGCCTGCGACAGCAGGCGGCCGATGCCGCCGACCACGAGCGCGGCGCAGATGAGGGCCATCAGGGTGAAGTGGCGCTCGATCTTGGGGAGGGCGTACCAGATCAGGAAACTGACGAGGATGTAGACGCCGGACATGTAGCGGTACTGGTTGTCGACCGCGGCGGAGGCCGCGGCGGCGGGGTCAGCCCCCACCATGCCGGACATGAGGCCCATCGCGGCGAAGGCCAGCGGGATGAGCGAGAAGATGCCGAGAACGAGCTGCAGGCCGAGTTTCATGGTGGTTTGCCCCTGTTGCGATGTTTTCAAAAATAGCTCTTGCCAAAAAATGACGCATGCGTCATCTTTTTTCTTGGAGGGCCGCCCATTTTGAAGCTCATCGGACTGATCCTTCAGTATATGCCACTGATTTTCGGGGTCGGGTTTCTGGCGCCGTTGATTGCGCAGGTGATTGAACGGGCGGCCTGGGCCCTGCCCTTTGGCGCTTCGCCGCTCGCGGCAGGGCTGGTGATCGGCGGGCTGTGGGGCGCGCAGGCGCAGTTGCGAGGGCGCTGGATATGAGCGTGCTGGCGGGGAAATCCGAGGCGGAACTGATCAGGCAGGAACGCGAAATCGCGGGCCGGCATATCGGCAAGTTTCCGTATTTTGCCGTGGTCTGGGCGTTTGCGAACCTGGCGGTGTGGCTCTCGCTTTGGCCGCTGGTTTTTACCGGCGTCCTCCCACTATGGGCCGGTTTCCTTATCGCGGCCTTCAACGTGGCGGCCTGCTACCTGCCCTCACATGAGGCGCAGCATGACATCATTGCGAAGCCGGGATCGAAGCTGCGCTGGCTGAACCAGATGGTGGGGCATCTCTCGACGATTCCGATGGTACTGCCCTACCGCGTCGCGCGGCTGACGCATCTTGAACATCATACGCATACGAATGATCCGGCGCTAGACCCGGATCATAGCACGCAGGCGAACGGGCCGCTGCACGCGATCTGGAAGAGTATACAGAACCGCCAGCCAGGCGCGCGGGGCGGCCTCAACAGCTATGCCGAAACGCTGAAGCGGATTGGCCGGCCGGAAGTGCTGTTGGACGCCGCGATCTATAATCTCGTGTTCTACGCCATCCTGATTGGGCTGGCCTGGAGCGGATACGCGCTCGAGGCGGCACTGCTCTGGTGGCTGCCCCGGCATATCGGACTGACCTATATCCAGTATTATCTGAGCTGGGCGCCGCATCATCCGGCCACGGATAAAGGGCGCTACCGCGACACGCGCAGCTTCCGGGCGCTGCTGGGCAATCTCGGCTCGATGGGGATGCAGTATCATATCGTGCACCATCTGCACCCGCGTATTCCGCTCTACCGCACGCCGCGCGCGTACTGGGAGATGCGGGAGATACTGGAAGCGCGCGGGTGCAGGGTGGAGGCATTGCAGGTCCGCAGAACTTGCCGTCCGGGCCAGCGCAAAGCGCGTGAGCCGGGACACTGACAAGGCAAGAGCGCAGAGAAGGTACCCGATATCGGACGCTTTGCGGCCCGTGACAGCTTTTACGGATAAAGGCGCACGCTGACCCAGCCGTCGCCCTTGCTGTAGAGCTTCAGGCGGTCGTGCATGCGGAAGGCCTGGTCTTGCCAGAATTCGATTTCGGTGGGTGTGAGACGGAAGCCGCCCCAGAAGCCCGGACGCGGAATATCCGGTCCGTCGCCATAGATAGTGGAGACTTCGGCGATGCGCTGTTCGAAGACGGCGCGGTCGGCCATCGGGCGGGACTGGTCCGACGCGATGGCGCTGATGCGGCTCTGGGCGGCGCGGGAGGCGAAATAGGCATCGGCCTCGGCATCGGTGACGCGCGCGACGCTGCCCCGGATGCGGACCTGGCGGCGCAGGCTCTTCCAGTGGAAGCCGAGAGCGGCGTTCGGATGCGCGGCGAGATGCTGGCCCTTGGCGCTTTCGAGGTTGGTGAAAAAGGTGAAACCGGACGCGTCCACACCCTTGAGAAGGACGATGCGGACATCGGGGTTGCCGTCCGCATCCACCGTGGCGAGGGACATCGCGTTGGAATCGTTCAGTTCGGCGGCGCGGGCGTCGGCCATCCATTGCTGGAAAAGGCCTATGGGATCGGACGTTTCCGGGATCAGGGCCCGGTCGCCGCTATTGGCATACTCGGCGACGCTGGGCGTCGGGGGAATCACGGAGGAAGACATAGGAGGCCACCATTTTCGCAGTTTGTCAGGCTGGCGATTTCATATAGGAGGCGGAGCAGAACCGCGAGGGCGCAGGCTGTCACATGTCGCATAACACGTTTGGCCATCTTTTTCGTGTCACCACCTGGGGCGAGAGCCATGGGCCTGCGCTGGGCTGTGTGGTGGACGGCTGCCCGCCGGGGCTCGCTCTGGACGCAGCGTTCATCCAGGACTTTCTCGACAAGCGCCGGCCAGGCACGTCGCGCTTCGTGACGCAGCGGCAGGAAGCCGACCTCGTGACGATTTTGTCAGGCGTGTTCGAAGATGACCGCACGGGCGGGCCCATGACAACCGGCGCGCCGATCTCGCTGATGATCGAGAATACCGACCAGCGCAGCAAGGATTATCGCGAGATCCGCGACCGCTACCGGCCCGGGCATGCGGACTATGCGTATGACGCGAAATATGGCGTGCGCGATTATCGCGGCGGCGGACGGTCGAGCGCGCGGGAGACGGCGGCGCGGGTGGCGGCGGGCGCGGTGGCGCGGCGGGTGCTCGGCGACAGCGCGGTGATCCGCGGCGCGGTGGTGCAGATCGGGCCGCACATGATTGATCCTGAAAGCTGGAGCTGGGACGAGACGCTGAACAATCCCTTCTGGTGCCCGGACGCGAAGATGGCGGAGCAGTGGGAGCAGTTCCTGGACGAGACCCGCAAGTCGGGTTCGTCTGCGGGCGCGATCGTGCAGGTCGAGGCGAGCGGTGTACCGGCGGGATGGGGCGCGCCGGTTTATGGCAAGCTGGACGGAGAGCTGGCTGGCGCGATGATGAGCATCAATGCGGTGAAGGGCGTCGAGATCGGCGCGGGCTTTGCGGCGGCTTCGATGAGCGGCGAGGAGAATGCCGACGAGATGCGCGCGGGCAATGATGGCCCGACTTTCCTTGCCAACAATAATGGCGGGGTGGCGGGCGGGATTTCGACGGGCCAGGACGTGGTGGTTCGCATTGCGATCAAGCCGACCTCTTCCATTCTCAATGACGTGCGCTCGATCACCCGCGACGGCGAGGAAGTGGATGTGCGCACTATCGGGCGCCATGATCCGTGTGTGGGTATCCGCGCGGTGCCGGTGGCCGAAGCCATGATGGCCTGCGTGCTGGCGGACGCGAAGCTGCGCCACCGGGGCCAGACCGGGCGCTGAAACGAAAAGGCGCCCGTGCATTCTGCACGGAGGCCCTCCGGTTTAAATCCGCAAACGGATTTTCAGAAGCGGCAGACGCCGCCGATGGACAGGACGCAGGCTTCGCCGTCGCCGCCTTCAAAGCGGGCAATATCCGCGCGGACGCCGAAGCGCTCGGTCAGGTAGAACTTGCCGCCGGCGCCGTATGCGAGGCCGCCGACATCAGCCGAGACGCCGCCAAAGCCGGGGACGTCTGCGCTGATTTGCGAGGCCTGCTAGCCGAGGCGGCCGAAGAGTTCGAGACGCTCAGCGACCGGAGCGCGCAGCACGCCGAACGCGCCGAGCGAGTGGCCGAACTCAACATTGGCCAAGCCAAGCCGGGCATCGGCGATGCCGATCGAGGCTTCACCCTCGACGCCGAGATAGCGGCTGAAGAAATAGGCGCTGCGACTGGTCCGTGAGCCGACTTCAGCGCCGTCCGTTTCGAATTGCGCGTAGCCGCCGCTGAGCTCGGCATTGCCCTGGGCAACAGCGAGCGGGGCAGCGAGGATGTCGGCAAGGGAAACGAGTGCAAATCTCGTATTCGGTTTTTCTCCGTACACTGCGCAACGAGCGCGCCGCTCAGGTAGCAACCCCTCCGCCCTCTGCCACCCGATCAAGCAGCAATGCACGTTTTTCAAGCGCCTCGTGTGATCATCAGAGCACAGATTATGAATCAAGCTTAATCTTGAAACGCGCGCGGCGTCATACCACTGGGCGGCGCCAGATTGTGACTTTTGTGAGGAAGGCGAGCCGCTGGCCTTCCTTAACAAATCCCTGCGACTCCAGGGCTTCGGCGAGATCCCAGCCGAGATATCCCTTGAAGTAGGGCTCGTGGAAACCGTGCGGGAAATACTCGAGGAGACCGTCGAGCGCAGGGTAGTCCCCGAACTGGACACTATCAGCGAGGATGAACGCGCCGCCGGGCTTCAGTACACGGAATATCTCTGCAAGGACCTTTGGGCGCACCTTTGGGGGCAACTCGTGGAAGAGAAAGATTGAGACGGCGATGTCCTGCGAGACGGCGTCCAGCGGCATCGCTTCGGCTGCGTCGTGGATCACTTCGGCCTGGCGCCAGGGCCCGAGGCGTGTGCGCGCGGCGTCCGTGTACGTCGGCGACAGGTCCAGTCCTGTAGCGCGCAATTTCGGATAGACGGCCAGCACCTTCTCGAGGAAGCGGCCATTGCCGCAGGCGACATCCAGCAGGCGCTGGGTGCGCTGGTCGCGGCCTTTCAGTTCCCGGCTGATTTCGGCAAGGGCGGCGCGGCGCATCGCGTCTGCCGTGCCGGAGAAGAGCGCCTCGACCTGCGTGTCGTAAAGTTCTGCGCTGTCTTCGGTGAACCAGCCGCCGGACTGATAGTGGAAGTTCTGCAGATAATAGGCGGGATAGCGGTTGGTGCCTTGGGGCACCTGCGCGCGGATTTCGGTGCCGTCCCGCGCGAGGCGGCGGCGGTTCACTTCGGCGGCGTCCTGGCGAAAGGCCTGTGCGGACTTCAGAGCTTTGGGCAGGGCGGTGACGTTCAGATCATCGGGGGCGGGATAGAGGCCGGCTTCGACATTTGCGCGGTCCTGCATAAAAAGGCGGAAGTAGGCCTTTCGAAGCTCGGACAGGTCCGGGCGGCCGCGGCTGGGGCGGAATTCGGGCTCGCCGGGGCGGTCAAACCCGCCGGACTGGCGGCGCGCGGCCTGCATCTGGGCGGCGTACCAAGCCGAGCGCAGGCCCTGCCCGGCGGCGTAGCGGGCCCGGCTGGCGGTTCTGGCGGCGCGGTCAAGTAGTCCCATGAGGGGAATATGTAGGCCGGATCCGGGCGCGTCCAGTCTTAGCGCAGCCTTCAGGCTCAGTTCAGGTTGGCCGACGCAGATTGCAGGCCGAAACTGGCGCATTGCGCGTGACGCCGAAGGGGATGTGGCGATGTTGAAGCTTACGATTGCGGCCGGCAGCCTTGGCTTGATGGCGCTCGCCGTGCCGATGCAGGCCCATGCTCAATACGGGTCCCAGTCCGGTTATCCCTACACCGATCCGGGCGTGCGCAATGTGCAGTGCGAGCGGCAGAAGTCGGACGACTCGGCGGCCGGGACGGTTGTGGGCGCTCTGACGGGTGCGCTGATCGGCGGCGCCATCGGCAACAATATCGAGAATGACCGGACCTATACGAAGTACAATCGCCGGGGCTATCCGGTGAGAAGCTACCGCGAAGGCCGCAGCGAATCGGGCAACGTCGCCCTGGGCGCCGTTCTCGGCGCGCTGGTCGGCGGTGTGGCGGGCAACTCGATCGGCAAGAGCTCCGGGCCGGACTGCCAGGTAGCGTATGCGCCCTACACCTATTCCTCGTCAGGTCAGGGTTCCATCCCGCGCACAACGGACGGTCTTTATGGTGGACCGGAAGTGATGGGCCAGGACGGGTACCAGAGCGGCTATCGGGCGACTTATCCGTCGAGCTATCCTTCGCAGCCGCCTTATCCGGACTACCGCAGCCAGCCGGCCTATCAGGAAGCGGTGCGCGATTGCCGTGTCATCCAGCGCGAGACGCGCCTGCCAGACGGCGATGTTCAGCGTGACCCTGTGACCGCCTGCTATGACGAGCGCACCCGCGAGTGGCGGGTGCAGGACGGGTATACGGACGAACCTTACGGCTACTAGGTTTTGATTATCGGGGCGTTTGCCCGAAAACCTCTGCGGTTTCAGGGAACGCCGCCTTAAGCGCGCCGCGCGCAGACCAGCCATTCCCGGTTGCCATCGCCGCCGGGAATGGGGCTCGGCTGAGGCGCTTCAATGCGCAAGTCTTTCGAGACGAGGTAATTGAGGAAGGCGCCGAGCGCGGCATCGGTCGCGTCATTGTCGGTGACGAGCCCGCCCTTGCCGACATGTGACGGGCCGACTTCGAATTGCGGCTTGAACAGCGCGATCAGCGTTGCCTGCGGCGCAGCCAGTGACAGCGGCACATCCAGAACCTTCGCCAGCGAGACAAAGCTCAGATCACAGACGATCAGTTGCGGCGGCGCGGTGAGATGCGCGCGCGTCAGGGCCTTGGCGTTCAGGCGCTCGTGAGACGTAACGCGCGGATCGGCGGCGATCTTCTCGTGCAGCTGGCTGTGGCCAACATCGACGCAGGTGACATGCGCGGCGCCGGCGCGCAGCAGCACGTCGGTGAAGCCGCCAGTTGACGCGCCAAGATCGAGGCAGGTCAGCCCCGCCGGATTGACGCCAAATACCTCTAATGCGCGGGCAAGCTTGAGGCCGCCGCGTGAGACATAAGGGTGGGCGGCTTCGGACGCGATGGCGGCGACCCGTGACAGGCTTTCGGACGGTTTGGCGATGACCTTGCCGTCTGCGGTGACGAGACCGGCGGCGATGGCGGCCTGCGCAGCTGCGCGGCTGCCGAAATGGCCGAGGGCGACAAGCATCTTGTCGGCGCGGTCCGAGGCGGGGGGGTGATCATCCTGCATGCGCGCTCTCTGCCCTATCCTGCATCCGGAATCGACCTCTGCAACACGTTGCACGTGAAGTTCTTTTTGCCGGACACGCGAAGCACTTGCGCACGGGCGGGCGCGGCGCCACGATACGCGCCAGACAATCCGGGGAGGATCGAGAATGCTGAAGATGTCCCGCCGCGCCATGCTGGCCGGCAGCGCGGCCACTGTGACCCTTGCGGCCTGCGCGCCGAAAACAGCCGGAGAAGAGGCCGCCGCACCGGCGCAGACAGTGCCTTCTTATGCTGACGGGGTGGCGATGGCCGCCGGGATTGCAGCCGGGGAAACGACCGCGCTGGAACAAGTCGAGGCCGCGATCACCCGGGCCAGGGCAGTGGAGCCGCAGGTCAACGGCATCGTGTCGGAGACGTTCGAGATGGCGCGCTCGGATGCGGCGGGCCTGCTGACCGGCGCCTTTGCGGGTGTGCCAAGCTTCATCAAGGACCTGATCGACTGGAAAGGTGCGCCGACCATGGCAGGGAGCCGCGGCCTCGCCGGGCACATGGCGACGACGGACAATCCGTTTGCGGGCAAATGGCGCGGTGCCGGGATTGTGTCGCTCGGCAAATCGGCAACGCCGGAAGCCGGGCTGATCTCCTCGACCGAGCCCCTGTCGAACGGGCCGACGCATAATCCCTGGGATCTGACGCGTATTCCGGGCGGATCGTCCGGCGGGGCGGCGGCGCTGGTGGCGGCGCGTGTGGTGGCGTTCGCGCATGCCAGCGACGGCGGCGGATCCATCCGCATTCCGGCCTCCACCTGCGGCGTGTTTGGCCTGAAACCCTCGCGCGACCGCCTGCCCTATAGCGAGCCGGGGGCGGCGCCGCCGATCCAGATTTCGGTGAACCACGCCGTAACGCTGAGCGTGCGCGATTCTATCGCGCTGTTCCGCGCGGCGCAAACGAATGACGGCGCATACCCGCTGCTCGGCGATATCCAGCCGCTGACGCGGCGCCTGCGCATCGGCTTTGCGCCGGAGCCGATCGGCGGCACGGCGCTGTCGGCAGAGACGCGGACGGCGATGGAAGACGTGGCGCAGCTTTGCCGCGATCTCGGCCATACCGTGTTCGACTATACGATCCCGATGGACGGGCCAAAATTCACCGATGCATTCATTCTCTACTGGGCGGCGGGCGCGGGCATGTTCGCGCAGCAGGTCGCAGCGTTCGCCGGCAAGCCGGTGGGGCCGGAGATTGTGGAGCCCTGGACGCTCGGCCTGGCCGGCATGGCGGTGAAGCGGATCGGCGAAGTGCCGGGCACGATCACCTACCTGCAGGGTTTCGAGGCGCAGTATGCCAGCTTCTTCGACGCGATGGACGTGATCCTGACGCCGGTGACCGGCAGTCCGGCTGTGCCGATCGGCGAGCAGGCACCGGACGGAGACTTCGACAAGGTCATGGAAAGCGTCCTGCGCTTCGTCGCCTATACCTCCCCGATGAACGTGGCGGGGGCCGCGTCGATGAGCGTGCCGCTGGCCTGGTCGCCTTCGGGATTGCCCATCGGGGCGATGTTCTCGGGCAAGCGGGGCGATGACGCACTGCTGTTCGAGCTGGCGCTGGAGCTGGAAGCGGCCCGGCCCTGGGCGGCCCGTAAACCACCGGTTTCCGCTGCGTGACGGCCTTTTTTCAGCCTGTTCCTGAAGGCCGGATCGCCTTGAATTAACCAAGTTCCGCGGTTCTTTGCGGGGTGGAAAGGGGTGGCGAGATAAATATTGCGGGCGCGAAAGATGACTCTCGCGTCACTAAGCACTATCTTGTCGCCTACCCTCCCAGGAAAGATCCCGCCCGTGAACCGTTCCGTCCTGATCGCAGCCATCATCCTGGCTGTCATCGTAAGCTATTTCGGCATCAGGAGCCTGATGCGGGGCAGCCTCGGTTCGGAGGTCGCGCCTGCGCAAGCTGCCGGCCCGGCTGAGACGCCGGATGCCATAGTCGTGACGGCGCAGAGCCAGCTGCACGCGCTGATGGTCCGCGCCAAGGGCCGCACGGCGCCTGACAAGTCGGTGACGGTGAAATCGGGAACCGCCGGCACCGTGATCGCGACGCCGGTGCGCGAAGGCAATTTTGTCAAACAGGGCACCTTGCTCTGCGGCCTCGACGTTGAAGCCCGCAGCGCCCGGGTCAAGGAAGCCGAAGCCAACCGCAACGCGGCGAAAGTGGATTTCGACGCAGCGGTTTCGCTGGCCGCCAAGGGGCTTGCCCCGGCGAACCGCGAAGCTGCGGCGCGGGCCGCACTGGACGCGGCTGAAGCGGCCGTGAATTCCGCCAAGGTCGAACTCGGCCGCACGCAGATCCGTGCGCCGTTCGACGGTGTATTCGAACAACGCCTGGCGGAAGCCGGCGACTATCTCAGCCCCGGCTCGCCTTGCGGCCTGCTGGTGGACCTCAGCCCGGTGATCGTGTCGGCGGAAGTGACGGAAGCCGATGCCGGCCTGCTGCAGCCCGGCATGACGGCCAATGCGCTGCTCGCCGACGGGCGCACCTTCCCGGCCAAGCTGCGCTATGTGGCCCGCACGGCCAGTGCGCAGACCCGCACCTTCCCGGTCGAGGCGGAACTTGAAACCGGCGAGGCGCTGGTCGCTGCCGGAGTGTCGGCAACCCTGAATGTCCCGGCCGGTGAATTGCCGGCGACGCTGATCGGACGCTCGCTGCTGACACTGTCTGACTCCGGACAATTGGGCGTGCGACGCGTGATGGCGGACAATACGGTTTCTTTCGCGCCCATCCGCGTGATTGATGAGACGCCGGAAGGCGCCTGGGTCACCGGTCTGCCGGAACAGTCGACGCTGGTGGCGATGGGTCAGGACTATCTGAATGACGGCGTGAAAGTACGCCCTGTGGCGCAAGGCGGAGCACGGCCATGAACGGCCTGATTGATGGTGCCATTGGCCGCGCAAGGATGGTTCTGGCCATCCTTGTCTGCTCGATCATTGCAGGCATGCTGACCTATATCGGCATTCCCAAGGAAGCCGACCCGGACATACCCATACCCTTCGTTGCCATCACGATCCCGCTGGCCGGCGCGGCGCCGGAAGATTCCGAGCGACTGCTGGTGCGCCCGGTCGAGCAGGAAATACAGTCTCTCGAAGGATTGAAGACATTCAGCTCGTTCTCCGGCGAAGGCGCCGCGCAGCTGGTTCTGGAATTCGAGATCGATGTGGACGTCGACCAGGCGGTGCTGGACGTCAAGGACAAGGTGGACATGGCGAAACGCTATCTCCCCGCTGATGCGCGCGAACCTATCGTTTCCGAATTCAATGCCGCGCAGTTCCCGGTGCTGGTGGTCAACATCTATGGCGACGCTCCGGAACGCGGCCTTGCCCGGATTGCCGAAGACCTGAAGGACAGGATCGAAGCCGATCCCGGCGTGCTGGAAGCGCGCGTTCAGGGCAAGCGTGAAGACCTGCTCGAGATCATCATCGATCCCGTGAAGCTGGAAGCCTACAATATTTCCTACCAGGAGATCTACGCGGTCGTTAATTCCAACAACCAGCTGATACCGGCCGGCCTTATCGATACCGGACAGGGCAGCTTTGCGGTGAAGGTTCCGGGCATCATCCGGACCGGCGCAGACGCGCTGAGCCTTCCGATCAAGCGGACCCCGGACGCTGTCGTGACGCTCGGGGATGTTTCGGAAGTGCGCCGCACGTTCAAGGACGCAACCGGCCACGCGACGTTCAACGGCGAACAGGCGCTGCTGATCGAAGTCGTGAAACGGACCGGCGCCAACATTCTCGACACGGCCAACAATGTGCGCGCCATCGTCGACGACGAAAGCCAGAAATGGCCGTCGACCGTGCGGGCGAAGGTTACATCGGACATGTCCGAAATGATCGGCAACCAGCTGGGTCAGCTAGAGAGTTCGATCATGACGGCGATTGTCCTTGTGATGATCATCGTCGTGGCGGCGCTCGGCTGGCGCTCGGCGCTGCTCGTCGGCATCGCGATCCCGGCGACCTTCATGATCGCCTTCCTGCTGCTTGGCGCCTTCGGATTTACGATCAACATGATGGTCATGTTCGGCATGGTCATCGCGGTCGGCATCCTGGTCGATGGCGGCATCGTGGTAACCGAGTACGCGGACCGGAAGATGGCCGAAGGCATGCCGCGCAAGGAGGCCTACGCCCTCTCAGGCAAGCGGATGTTCTGGCCGATCGTCTCCTCGACACTGACGACACTTGCTGCGTTCGTGCCCTTCCTGTTCTGGAACTCGATGCCCGGCAAGTTCATGGCCTACCTGCCGATCACACTGATCTTCGTTCTGACCTCGTCGCTCATGGTGGCGCTGATCTTCCTGCCCGTTCTCGGGACCGTGTTCGGTGGACGCTCAACGGGAGGCACGGATGAAAACCTGGCCGCGCTGGCAGCCAATGGCGACCCGCGCAAGGCCAGGGGTTTCATCGGCGGTTATGTAAAAGTCGTCACCGCAACCCTCCGCCGGCCTCTGATGATGACTGCGGCGGTGCTGGCAGTCGTGATGGGGATCTTCGCCTGGTTCAGCTCCGAACAACACAAGACCGAGTTCTTCCTCGATATCGAGCCGGAACAGGCCTTCGTGTTCGTGCAGGCGCAAGGCGCCCTGTCGGCCGACGAGAAAGCCCGGTATGTCAGCATGGCGGAGGACGCGATTGCCGACATCAACGGCATCACGGCAATCTCGACACGAACGGGTATCTCTTCATCCGGCTTCAGCTTCGACGGTGTCGGCGGTATTCCGCTTGATACGATCGGGCAGATCCTGCTGGACCTCAACACGACGTCGGACGGCGACTTCAACGCCCGTGAGACACTGGAAGAAGTACGCACAAGGCTTGCGGCTGTTCCGGCGCTGCGCTTCGAGATCCAGCAGCGCGAACAGGGCCCGCCCGGCGGCAAGGATGTGCAGGTCGCGCTGCTTGGCGAAGACCCGGTTGACCTGGACCGGACCGCGACCCTGATCCGCAGCTGGCTGGAAGCGCGCAATGACGTGATTGAGATCGATGATTCCAGGCCCCTGCCCGGCGTGGAATACCAGTTGACGGTGGACCGCGCCGAAGCCGGCAAGTTCGGTGTGGACGTTGCCCAGATCGGCGCAGCCGTTCAACTCGTGACCAATGGCGTACTGGTGGGTCGATTTCGTCCGGATGACGCGAACGAGGAAGTCGATATCCGGGTCCGTTTCCCGCAGGATGATCGTTCCGCGTCGGCCATCGATGCGCTCAAGATTGCCACGCCGCAGGGCAATGTGCCGCTGTCGCTGTTCGTGACGCGCGATGCGGCGCCGCGTGTGAGCCAGATCGAACGCAGGGAAGGCAAGCGCGTGATCGACGTGCGCGGCAATGCCCGCGAACAAGGCACCGGCGGCGCGATTGTCGCGGAATTGAAAACCTTCCTGGCCGAAGCAAGTGTGCCAGCTGGCGTTGAAGTGCGCTTCGAGGGCGCGGACGAGGACACGGCAGAAGCCGGCGCGTTCTTTGCCGGCGCAGCGCTTGCAGCGCTGTTCATGATGGCCGTGATCCTGCTCTGGCAGTTCAACAACTTCTGGCAGGTGGCGCTGACCTTGTCGGCTGTGATCCTCTCGACGGCGGGGGTGCTGGTCGGCGTGAACCTGCTGCTACCTTATGTCAGTATCCTGATGATCGGCACGGGTATCGTAGCGCTGGCGGGTATCGTTGTGAACAACAACATCATCCTGATCGACACGTTCAACCGACTGCGCGAGGATGGACGCACAGCGGAGGACGCCGCTATTGCGGCGGCTGCGCAACGCATCCGTCCGATCCTGCTGACAACGGGCACGACGATGTTCGGCCTGTTCCCGATGATTATCCAGATGAACGTGAACTTTGCGCAAGGCGCGCTCAACTTCGGTGGCGCAAGCTCCGAATGGTGGGTGCAGCTCGCAACCGCTGTGGTGTTCGGGCTCGGTTTTTCGACCCTGATGATCCTTCTGGTGACGCCTGCCTGGCTGCTCACACCGCACAGGATCGGCAATTGGGCGAAACACCAGTTCGTGATTGCCCGCAATTTGCATGTCTGGGCCCCCGAGCTTGCCGGCAGCCTGAAACGGCCCGCTGCCCTTCCCTTGCAGGCCTTCAGGCTGGTGAACGGAAAGCTCCAACTGGCCAGACGCTTCACGCCGGCGCCGCAGGACGATCTCTATGACCCGACGCCGCTGCGCGAACGCGACCGGATGCTGCCCGCTGCCGAATAGGCGCTACCAGGGCAGCGTCTTGCCTTCGAAATCGAAGAAACGAAGTTCCTTTGCCGGGCCCGCCCCGGTGATCACCTTGTAGAGACCCGCTGCGCTGTCAGCGGGCGCCACCGGCGCGCTGTCGCCGCCCATGTCGGTTTTTACCCAGCCGGGATGCAGGGCGAGGAGCGTGATACCCTTATCCGCCAGCGAGTGCGCGGCGGTGCGCAGGCCCATGTTCAGCCCGGCCTTCGAGACGCGGTAAGCCAAACCGAAGCTCATGTTGGTATTTGCGATCGAGCCCAGCTGGCTGGACAGGGCGGCGGCGACCTTGTCCTTTCCGGCGGCAAGGTTTGGCGTCAGGGCGTCCAGAACTCGGATCGGGGCGATGGTATTGACCCGAAGGAGTTCCTCGAACCGGTCATAGTCGAGCCGGGGCATGTCGGCCCGGTCGCCGAGGCCGGCATTGTTGATCAGGAAGTCGAGCGCCCGGCCCTTCAGCGCGGCGGCGAGCGCCTTGATCGAGGCGGGATCTGCCACATCGAGGGCGTGGAGTTCGGCGCCGGTGGCCTTGAGGTCCTTCGCAGCGGCGGGGTCGCGCGCGGTAGCCAGGACGGTATGGCCCTTCGACTGGAATTCGCGCACGAGGGCAAGGCCGATGCCGCGATTGGCGCCGGTGATCAGGGTGGTCGGCATGGGGGGGCTCCGGGGGCTGGATCGCCGCGAGCTTAGGCCCTGGGCGTGATCCGGTAAACGGCGGTTGCGGTCATCACGATACCCTTCGCCCCTTCGGCGGCGCCCCCGGTGAACAGGATCGTGCGGGTCTTACGGTCGATCCGGGGCTTGTAGGTGAGGCTGGAGGCCTCGGCTGTGGCGGCGGCCACGTCAAAGGTGACGGAGACCAGATCAACCGTATCCGGGCCGCAAACGGCCTCAGCATCGGCGCGGATCGTCTGGATCAGACGCAGCGCAATGGCTTCGTCGGCGCGGGTTACCAGCGTGTCGCTCATATTCGGTCTCCTTCACAGCCTGTGCGCCTCTAGCGGGCGGCAGGGCAAAAGAAAAGGGCCGCCCCGGAGGGCGGCCCTGATGTTCGAGGCGACGCGAATGACCGCAAAGGGTCTGGATAAGGCAGCGTCAGCTTCGCTTCGCACGGCCAGTGCGTTATGCGGCGCGCACCCCCTCTCTGCGGGACGGCTCGCCCGCATGGCCAATCAGGTCGCCCAAATGGCCAAAGTCTTTCATGCCGTATACGGATTGCATCCAGCTGCCGATGGACGGCAGGAGCGTGCCGATGGCCTTGTGGTCAAGGCCGGCCTCCTGGAGTGCGGAAATCATAGACAGGGCGACGCGGCGGCGCCCGCCGGGGGTTTGCTCGATCA
Source organism: Hyphomonas sp. (assembly GCF_040882205.1). Lineage (GTDB taxonomy): Bacteria > Pseudomonadota > Alphaproteobacteria > Caulobacterales > Hyphomonadaceae > Hyphomonas. The sequence continues at coordinate 6,109 of NZ_JBBEBT010000191.1, read as the reverse complement.
GGCGCGCGATCTCGCCCGTGGGGGCACCGATCTCGTCACCGGTCCGCGCCGCGAGAACGCGCGCGCCGGGAACCTTCTTGAACATGACTTCAGCGAGCGGGCTGCCCTGGCGCTCTGCGCCGTTCAGGACGATGCCAAGCGCACGCCTGGAAACGGTGTCCGCGAGGCCATTGCATGTAGCGATGTGCGCTATCAGATCAATCATCATTGGCAAAGGCACTCCTAGGATCAATGGCCTCGGGACACCCCCAACTTCACCGCGCGTGGTTTCCGGAATCTTACCGGCGTGAACTTTTTTTAACCCGGGATGAAGAAACCGATTAAGTGGCGTTAGCCCGGGGTAAACAGGACGCGCTGTTTTGTTTACCCTCACCGTAATGTTGGGCGGCAAAACCGCGAATTCAGGAGCTTTCGTGATCCGGATCGGAATTCTGGGCGCCGCAAGGATCGCACCCAACGCGCTCATCAAACCTGTGAAAAGAAGGAATGACTGCGAAATCGTCTGCGTCGCTGCACGGGACGGCGCCCGTGGGCGGGCCTATGCGGACGAACATGGCATACCGGAGATCGCCGAAAGCTATGAGGCCCTGATCGCGCGGCCGGACATCGACCTGATCTACAACGCCCTGCCCCCGAACCGGCATGCCGACCTGACCATCGCGGCGCTGGAAGCCGGCAAGGCGGTGCTGTGCGAGAAGCCGTTTGCGATGAACGCCGCCGAGGCGCGCGCCATGGTGGAGGCGTCGATGCGAACCGGGCGGCCGCTGATCGAGGCCTTCCACTACCGTTATCACCCTATGTTCGGGGAGGTGCTCGCCCAGGTACGCGACGGGGCCATCGGCAAGCTCTGCGCCATCCGGTCCGAGTTTTCGGTGGCGATCAAGTACCGGCCCGGCGAACTGCGCCATGATCCGGCGCTGGGCGGCGGGGCGCTGATGGACCTCGGCTGCTACGCCCTTCACTGGGCACGCGCGGTGGCCGGAACTGAGCCGCAGGTCGTCTCGGCGAGCGCCAGGCTGAGCCCGCACGGCGCAGACCTGACGACAAGCGCGAAGCTCGCCTTTCCGGACGGCGTGACGGCGCTGGTGCGCACATCAATGGCTGAAAGCCAGCGGTTCAAGGCGCTGCTGGCGATCCAGGGAACGCAGGGCACCCTGATTGCCCGAAATCCGCTGCATCCTTCAATGGGCCACTCGATCACGCTGCGGCGTGGCCTGTCGATCAGGCGGTATACGGTGCCGGGCGGCGTGACGTTCGATCACCAGCTGGCGCATGTCGTCGGCGTGCTCGAAACAGACGCCCCGCCTCTGACGGGCGGGGCGGACGGTGTCGCCAACATGGCACTGATCGATGCGGTGTATGCAGCGGCAGGCGTGGCCCGTCCGATATGATCTAGGCGGCGTCCTGCGCCATCTCGATCCACTCGTCCACTTCGCCTTCGTGCAGCACCTGGTCGTCGCGCAGCACGCGCCCGCCTTCCGGCGTGGCGAGGAACTCCATCGCCAGTTCGAAAATGGTGCGGGCCGAAGCGCCCGCGAGGTCTTCCCTCGTCGTGATTCCGGCGCCAACGAGCAGCTGGGCGTCGTGCACCCGCAGGCCCGGCACGTCCATCATCAGCTGCGTCTGATCCTGCCAGCTGCGGATGGCTTCTGCCGTAATGTGGCGGACATTGAGTTCAAGTTCCACCATCTCCGGATCACAGTCGATCAGATCGCCGATGGTGGTAATGCCGGCCCTGGCGAGTTGCCTGGCGGTCTTGCGGCCAATCGACGGCGCCTCGACGACCATGTCATCAAAGGTGATGGACGGCATGCGGCGCGGCGCGTTTTCGTCGTCCGGCTCCGCCTCTGCCGCCCCCTCGAGCGCCTCGACAGCCTGGCCCAGGACCAGCTCTTCGATTTCGGCGGCGGGGACTTGCGAACCGGTTTTTTCCTCGATTTCAGGGATCTCCGGTTCGGCCGGAGCCTTGCGCTTGCGGGTTCCGAGGAGGCCGCGGGCGGGCACCTTCACGGCGTCCCGGCGCTGGATTTTGGCAAGTTCGGTCGCCGGCACGTCATCCGGGGGCTCAACGGACTCCATGACCGGCGCCGGCGGCGCCGAGAGGCGGCTTTCATTCAGCGTGCCGAGTGGTCCTATTTTTTCAGCGTTCAGCGCCTTCAACGGGATGCGGCGCACTTGCCTGGCGTGCAGTGCGCGGATGGCCTTGTCGTCCGCCGGGAGGGTCTTGATGACCTTTCCGGTCTTCTGGAACTCGGCATGCATGCGCTCGACTGTGCGGCGGTCTCCGGCGTCTTCCAGCCTGGCCATGATCCAGCGCAGCGGGATATCCAAGGTTTCGATATAGCCTTGCAGCGTCAGGTTCACCTTCGGCGGGGCAACGGCGGCTTCCGCGATGGCGCGCGACAGGATGGCGGCGAAACCGGCCGTGGCGTAGGCGACGAGATCGGCGATGGCGGCGCGCATGGTTTCGTCGAGACCGGACGGCGGGTCTGCGACGCCGGCGTCGATATCATAATGATCGATGAAGGTCTGGTAGTGTGCGTGGCTGCGCTCGGCGCCGGCGCGGACCATGTCGGAGACGAAGCCCATGCCGTCCGGCACATCGATTTCCGGATAGCCGTTTGCCTCAATACGGACGTCAATTTCGCTGCGGGACTTTGCGATGCTCCATTCCACGGCGCGGTGGATAACGCCTTCGGCCTCGGACTGGCCGGTGTGGAAGGGCTGGATCGGGTCGGCATAATAGTGGCTGAGCACGCCGAAGGCATAGGCCGCCTCGCTCCAGCGCTGCTTCGTCAGCAGCTCCACACCGCGCGCATACCATTCCTGCGCCTTGCCGCGCGCGCCGCCCCATTCGCCCTCACCGACATGCAGGACATGGTTCTTGAAATCCTTGAACTCGGCATCCGGCGCCTTTGCGCCTTTCAGGAGATGTTCGTGATGGACGAGGAACAGTGACTTCCAGGCCTCGCCCTCGTCCCCGTCGATCAGCGAAAGCGCATCGAACGCAATGTAATGGTGCGTCGAGCGGCAGCGGTGGTTCCGGATCACGCGTTCGAGCAGGGTCATGGCCGGGTCCTTCAGGAGAGCAGAGAGGCAATCTCCGGAAACTCCGCCAAGATGGTGAATGCGCTGTTAACCCAGCCGCCCGCTTGGCAGGCCCGAGCCGGTCATGATATGTCCGCGCCATCGCAACAGGCGCTGAGCGCGGCCGTCTTCCGGGGCAACCGGAGAGGCAACCGCAGCGCAGGAGTTCCTGTGCGCGGGGCGACAAAACCGCTTCACCCTCAGGGACATAAGCCCGGGAGTGAGCCATGAAGACCATCATCGAACCGTTCCGAATCAAGTCCGTCGAACCGATCCGGATGACCACGCGCGCCGAGCGCGAGCGCCTGCTGGCGGCGGCAGGTTACAATCTGTTCAAGCTGCATTCGGAGGATGTGATTATCGACCTCCTGACCGACAGCGGCACCTCAGCGATGAGCGCGGCGCAGTGGGGCGCGGTGATGACCGGTGACGAGAGCTATGCCGGGGCGCCAAGCTTCTACCGGTTCGAGGCAGCGGTGAAGGACCTGATGGACTTCGCGCACATTATCCCCGCCCACCAGGGCCGTGCGGCGGAGCACCTCCTGTTCTCACTGATCGCCAAGAAGGGTGACCTGATCCCCTCCAACACCCACTTCGACACGACACGCGGCAATATCGAGGCGGTGGGCGCCGAGGCGCTGGATATCCCGATCCCGGAGGGGCGCATCCCCTCTCTGGACCATCCCTTCAAGGGCAATATGGACCTCGCCGCCCTGAAAAGCGTACTGGAAGAGCAAGGGTCCCGGATTCCGGCGGTCATGATGACCATCACCAACAATGCCGGCGGCGGACAGCCGGTGAGCCTCGAGAACATCCGTGGCGCCGCGGCGCTCGCCCGGGCGAACGCCAAGCCCTTCTATATCGATGGCTGCCGCTTTGCGGAGAATGCCTGGTTCATCAAGCTACGTGAGCCAGGCCAGCAGGATCGTGCGATCAAGGACATCGTGCGCGCGTGTTTCGCCGTCGCCGACGGCATGACGATGAGCGCCAAGAAGGACGCCTTTGCGAACATTGGCGGCTGGCTGGCGCTGAATGATGATGCGCTCGCCGAGCGGGCGCGCACGCTGCTGATCCAGACCGAGGGCTTTCCCACCTATGGCGGGCTTGCGGGGCGCGACCTCGACGCCATCGCGCAGGGTCTGAAGGAGATCATTGACGAGGATTACCTTCGCTACCGGGTACGGAGCAATTCCTATATTGCCGAGCGGCTGGACGCGATGGGCATTCCGGTCATGAAGCCGGCAGGCGGGCATGCCGTGTTTATCGACGCGCGAGCGTTCCTCGGGCACATCCCCCCGCTCGAGTATCCGGGTCAGGCGCTGACCTGCGCGATGTACGAAGCGGGCGGTATCCGCGCCTGCGAAATCGGCACTGTGATGTTCGGCCGCAAGCCCGACGGCACCGAAGCGCCCGGCGCCATGGACCTCGTCCGCCTCGCCATGCCGAGGCGCGTTTATACCCAAAGCCATGCGGATTATGTGGTTGAAGTTCTGGAGGAAGTCGCCGCCGCGAAAGACAAGCTGCGCGGCATGCGCATTGTGAAGGAGCCAGCGATGATGCGGCACTTCACGGCGGAGTTTGAAAAGCTTTAGCACGCATTTGTGCGAAGCGGATGAATTGCCTGAGCAATTCCGCCGCTTGACGGCGCCAACGCCACCCCTTCCAGTGTTTTAAAGAGCATTGGGAGGTAACACAGATGGCTGACGATGGTGCACTCACCCCTTTTCCCGGTTTCAAGCGCGGCCGGCTGGATGACGAGATCGTCAATCCGGAGCTTTACGCAAGCGAGGAAATTCACGGCGTCTATACCCAGCTGCGCAGGGAAGACCCGCTGCACTGGACGGCGCCGGAAGGCTTCCGGCCTTTCTGGTCGGTGACTAAACAGGCTGACATTCTCGAGATCGAGCGACAGCACCAGATCTTCACAAACAGCCAGCGCACCTATCTCAGCCCGATTGCCGGTGAGGAGTGGATCAGTTCCATGACGGGAGACACGCATCTCTTCCGGACACTGGTCGATCTGGATGATCCGGTGCACATGAAGCTGCGCGCGTTGACGCAAGGCTGGTTCATGCCGCCCAACCTGCGCAAACTTGAGGAACGGATCACAGGACTGGCAAGGGAGCATGTCGACCATATGGCAAGCCTCGGCGGGGAATGCGACTTCGTTAAGGAAGTGGCACTCTGGTATCCGCTGCGTGTGATCAATTCGATCCTGGGCATTCCGCGCTCGGACGAGAAGTTCATCATGAAGATGACGCAGGAAATATTCGGCCCCGGCGATCCGGATGTGGCCGCCGAGAGCGATAACCTTGCCGAAGACGGAAATTCCGTGACCAGCGACCAGGGCGTGAATCTGCTGCAGACGGCGCAGGAACTCTTCGCCTATTTCGGCGCGATCACCGAGGCCCGGCGTGCGCAGGCTACGGACGATCTTGCAAGCGTCATCGCTAACGGGAAGATTGACGGCGCCCCAATCGGCGAACGCGAAGCGATGAGCTACTATATCATCGTTGCCACGGCCGGGCATGACACGACGAGTTCGACGGCCTCCGGCGGGCTGCTGGAATTGATCCGCCGACCCGATCAGATGCAAAAACTTAAGAATGACCTGTCTCTTCTTCCCAATGCAGTGGAAGAGATGATCCGCTGGGTGACGCCGGTGAAGCATTTCATGCGCACGGCGACCCAGGACTACGAGCTGCGCGGCAAGACGATCCGCAAGGGCGATGGCCTGACGCTGTTCTACTGGTCCGGAAACCGCGACGAGGACATCTTTGACCAGCCGTTCGAGTTCCGTGTCGACCGGGATGTGAAGAAGCAGGTAGCCTTCGGGCACGGCGTGCATCTCTGCCTCGGCATGCACCTTGCGCGGATGGAGATTCGCGCGTTGTTCGCCGAATTGCTGCCGCGTCTGAAGTCCATCGAACTGGCGGGCGATCCGAAGAACACGCGCGCCAATTTCGTCTCGGGACTGAAGACCCTCCCCGTGCGCTATGTGATCGACTGACAAAAAAGCCTC
>NZ_JBBEBT010000190.1:0-3806 GCF_040882205.1 Hyphomonas sp. | reverse complement strand
CGCTGCCCGGCTGATGGCCTATGACTGCGCCTGGAAAATCGACCAGGGCCAGGATGTCCGGTCGGAAATCTCGATGATCAAAGTCTATGCGCCGGAGATGGCCACCGAGGTGATCGATCATGCGATGCAATGCTTCGGCGCGATGGGCATGACCAAGGAAATGCCGCTGCACCTGATGGCGGGACGGATCCGGAACATGCGCATCTATGATGGCCCGAGCGAAGTTCACCGCATGGTGATCGCCCGCAACCAGATGGATACGCGGCGCTAACCCTTTCTGCCGAACGAACGCGCTGGAAGGCCGGGAACATCCACTGTGATGGCAAACAGGCTGCCCGACAGCGGGCGCGAATCGAGTTGCGGGAAACTCAGTCCCGCCCGCGAAGTCGTAATGAACAGCGTGCGCAGGTCCTCCCCCCCCAGTGCGCAGCCGGTTGGCAGCGGCGCCGCCAGCACGATCACCTGGTCGATCTGGCCATCGGGCGTGAAGCGCACAACCCGGGAGGCCCCGTGCAGGCAGGTCCACAGACCGCCTTCCTGATCGACCGTCGAGCCAAACGGCAGCCCCCCCAGTTCATGCGTAAACGCGAAGGTCCGGCGGCCAGAAACGGCGCCGGTTTCAGGGTCAAAATCGTGCGCGAGGATTTCGCACTCGGTCGAATCGCAGGTGTAGAACGTTCGGCCATCGGGTGAGAATTCGAAGGTCCGTGACACCATCACCGAAGGTAGACGGATCGGAGAAATGACCTTGTCGGGGCCGTAGCGGTAGTAATTGCCGACCGGCTCGCGCTCGGCGTCGTCCTCGGTTGCAAACCAGAAGGACCCATCCGGCGCCACGCCGCCATCACTGGTCCGATTTGTTTCAAGCTCGCCGGCGACGATGGCCAGGCGCTCGTAGACTTCGGTTGCAGGGTCGAAAAAGCCGATCTCCCTGTCAGCCGCCATCATCAGGAGACCGTCGAACAGCACGATCCGGCTGGGGCGCACCGGAAGCTCGTAGCGGCGCGTGTTGCCGGTGCGCGGATTGTAGCGGTGCAGCTTGGCGCGCCGCTGGTCGACCCACCACAGGAACCCTTCGCTGTGGCTCCACAGCGGCGACTGGCCGTTAAGGCATCCGGTGGGCGCAACACATTCAGGCGTGATGATCATCTAAGGTCGGGCTTCCTCACCTGTCTCAGCGGGCCTTAATCTTCGCCGAGCAGTCCGGCAAGATCGGCGATTTCGAACAGTCCGTCCTGCAAGGCTTCGATGGCCGAGGTTTCCTCGACATCGGCGCCAAGGGCCTCGAGCGCAAAGCCATAGGCCTCCAGCAGCGGTCCGTCCGCAACGAGGAGCACCTCGTCTCCAGGATCATAATGCGCCGCGACATCGGCGCCAATCATCAGCCCGGCCAGCGCCGCGGCCTTGTTGGCGGGCGACAGGATGCCTTGCCGGATTGCCGCCTCGACCGAAAAGACAGGTGGAGCGTCGTCGGTATCGAGGGCACGTTCGATCCAGTCCCTGAAGACTTTCATGTCAAACGCCTGCGGGCCCGGCGCCTGAAGTGACAGGGTTCCATGCGACAGCAGAAGGTCGCGAAGCTCGGCGGTGATCTCGGTCGAGAATTCCAGCAGGCGGCCGTGCTCCACCACGCAGTGCTGGGTGTGCAGTCCCGCAATGCAGATGGCGCCATTCGCCTCATCGAGGCCAAAAAGGATTGTTTCAGCACCGCAGGTCAGGTCCGGCGGCGACAGCTGCCCGATCCACGGGACGAGATGAATGGACCGGGCAGTCCCGAGATGGGCCGGAAGCTGCGAAAGCTGGAGCGGCGCCGTCAGCCGATTACCGCCGGCCTGCAGCAAGTCAGCCGATACATCCCCGCTGCCGATCACCGGCACCTGCGGAGACGCGCCCAGCCATTCAGCCAGATGGAACTGCACCCGGCCCGGCCAATCAGCATGTCCGGCCACTGCCTCTTCGCGGACCTGGACGGAAGACAGGACATCGCCCTCACCGTCGAAAGCCCAGGCGCGAAGGTGCGAGCCGGCCCATTCGAGCCCAATCAGCGCCAGCTTGTCCTTCATACCCTCACCTTGCCGGAACTGATTTCGGCCAAACATGCATTCAGAACGCTCTGACGTCCTCCGGCTGGGCGGCCATGTCAATCACCTGTCCGCCAGCGCTTGCCCGGTGGCTTGCGTGCCAGGAGCCGGCAAGGCAAGACCAGCTCTGATCAACGGGAGCCCCGCATGGCCGGCATTGAAGACAGGACCCTCGAAGCAGCCGGCGCGTTCCGCGAACTCGCGCGCATCATGGCGCGCCTTCGAGACCCGGCTGAGGGGTGCCCCTGGGACCTCGGGCAGGACTTCGCCACGATCGCGCCCTACACGATCGAGGAAGCCTACGAGGTCGCCGATGCAATCGAACGCGGCGACATGGGCGAGCTGCGGGACGAGTTGGGCGACCTGCTGTTTCAGGTGATGTTCCATAGCCGGATGGCGGAAGAAGCCGGCGCCTTCTCACTGGCCGATGTCGTGGCCGCGATCAACGAAAAGATGATCCGCCGCCATCCGCACGTCTTCGGCGAGAACCGCGACGGACGCTCCGCAGACGAACAAACCGTCGCCTGGGAGGAGGTGAAGGCCGCCGAGCGCGCAAAGAAATCCCGCGCCGATGGACAACCGAGCGCTCTCGACGGCGTGGCTCGCGCGCTACCGTCCCTGCTGCGCGCCGAGAAGCTTCAGAAGCGCGCTGCGCGCACCGGTTTCGACTGGACCGAAACGCCTCCGATCTTCGACAAGCTCGAGGAGGAGATCGCGGAGGTGAAAGAAGCCATTGCTGGCGGCGATGCAGCCGCCATCGAGGACGAAGTCGGCGATCTGCTTTTCGTTATGGCCAACCTCGCCCGCCGCCTCTCGGTCGATCCGGAACAGGCGCTGCGCAAGGCAAACGCCAAGTTCGAGCGCCGCTTCCGGGCCATGGAAACGGCCGCGACCTGCGAAGGCGTGGATTTTGCGTCGCTGTCACTCGACGCGCAGGAAGCCTATTGGCAGCGTGTGAAACAAACTGAGCGAGGCTAGATCTGAGCCTTGATCAAACCCGGAAACTCCGACTTGAACTGGCCCAGCCGCTCGACCGAAAGGCGCACGACAAGATGTGACGCGCCGTCGTCTTCGGGGCTTTCGTCAACGACATCGCCCTTCTGGTGAAGCCAGGCCCGGGCCCGTCCCTGCTCCGGCGCAAGGACAAGCTCGATTTCCTGCTGACCGCCCAGAATGGACTTTTCGATCAGATGAAGCAGCGCACCGATGCCATTGCCGGTCAGCGCGGATACCGCCACCGCAGGCGTGTCCGTTTCCGACGCGGCGAGGGTCTTCATCGCTTCCGCGCGCGCCGGCAGCATCGCATCGATCTTGTTCCAGGCTTCGATCATCGGCGGCAGCGTCAAGCCGGAACCCTTCTCGAGCCGCGCCAGCACGGTCATCACATCCGCCGCCTGCTCGATGTCTGCTTCGCTCGCCCGGTCGCGCACATGCACGAGCAAGTCGGCTTGCAGGGACTCCTCGAGCGTGGCCTGAAAGCTGTCGATCAGGTGGGTCGGCAGGTCCGATATGAACCCCACCGTATCAATCAGGGCCGCTTCCCCGAGCGAAGGAAGCTGGACCTTGCGGATCGTCGGATCGAGCGTCGCAAATGGCATGTCCCTGGCGAAGACATCGGCGCCGGTGAGCCGGTTAAACAGGGTCGACTTGCCGGAATTGGTATATCCGACCAGCGCGATCATCGGCGTACCCGTACGGCGGCGCCCAGCCCTTTGCACGGCGCGT
>NZ_JBBEBT010000189.1:0-24659 GCF_040882205.1 Hyphomonas sp. | reverse complement strand
CCCGGGCCTGCCCGCCATCCGTTTCCATGCGCTACGCTCCCTGGCACAGGTGATTTCGGCCTTCTGCTTCTTCTATTCACTGACGCAGATCGCCCTCGCCGAGGCCGTGGTCATGGGCTTCAGCGCGGCGCTGATGATTGCGCCGATTGCGCGCGTGATTCTCGGAGAGAAGATGAGCCGGGTCACCGTCGTCGCCACGCTGATCGGCTTCGCGGGCGCGGCTCTTGCGGCCACCGCCCAAACGCAGGGCGGCCCGCCTGACGGCGACCGCCTCTATGGCACGGCCGCCATCCTGATCTCCGCGGTGCTCTACGCCCTCAACATCGTGCTCCTCCGCCTGCGGACGAAGGAAGAAGACAGCCTGACACTGGTGACTTTCATGAACGTCTTCCCCGCGCTCTTCCTGCTGCCCTTCATGTTCCTGTTCACCAAGTGGACGCCGGAAGCGCATTCCTGGGGCGCGATGATCGGCGTCGCCTTCCTCGGCATCGGCATCTGGTGGCTGATGACGCTCGCCTATGCCAAGGCCAAGGCGCAGACGCTCGCGCCCTTCGAATATACCGGTCTCATCTGGTCGGCTCTGCTCGGCTATGCCTTCTTCCAGGAAATCCCCGGATGGCGCGTCTACGCGGGCGCCGCCATCATCATCGCCGCCTGCCTCGTCGTCGCTTTCGAGACGCACTTCATCGCCCGGCGCGAAGCCAAGATGCCCGCCAGCGATATCCTGACCTGACCGGCCACCGCGATTGGAGCCTTCAACTTGGCATCCCGGCATGACATGTTCGCCGGTAATGACAGACACGCCCCCGCTATCCGGGTGCAGAAAAATGGGCCGTCCGTCATTTGAGTTTCGGGCTGAACGCGGGCGAAACCCTCGGCCTCGTCTGCGAGAACGGCGCCGGCAAGACGACGCTCATGAAACTTCTCGCCCGTCTCTACGATCCCGACGAAGGCCGCATCCAGCTTGATGGCCGCGACCTCAAGGAGTTCGACCTCGACGAACTGCACGGCGCGATGGGGGTCATCTTCCAGGACTTCGTCCGCTACACTCTCTCCGCCGGCGACAATACTGCCGCCGGCCGCATCAGCGAACGCGGCAACCCGGAGCGCATCGCCGACGCTGCCAGCCGCGCCCTCGCCGCCCCCATCATCGAAGGCCTGCCCGGCGGCTACGCCCAGATAGTCGGCAAGCTCTTCAGGAACGGCGTCGAACTGTCCGGCGGCGAATGGCAGAAGGTCGCCATCGCCCGCGCTTATATGCGCGGCGCCGATGTGCTGATCCTCGGCGAGCCGACCGCCGCGCTGGACGCGCGCTCCGAATACGAAGTCTTCCTCCGCTTCAAGGAACGCTCCGAAGGCAAGACCGCCGTACTGATCTCGCACCGAACCTCCTCCGTCCGCATGGCCGACCGTATCCTCGTGCTCGCGAATGGCGCAGTGGAGGCCCTCGGCGCGCATGAGGAACTGCTCGCCCAGAAAGGGCGGTATGCGGAACTGTTCGAAATGCAGGCGGCGGGTATCGCTAGGGCTTACTCCCTGCGTACTATCAAAAGCGCCGCCAATCGGTCAAAATCCCGCGCCTGCTGTGCTTCCAGCCTGTCGATCTTCTCATGCAGCGCCAGGATTTCCAGCTCTGCCTTGAGGTTCACCTCATAATCGGTGTTCGCCACCAGCCGATCCTTCGCCGATTGCCGGTTCTGGCTCATCATGATGATCGGCGCCTGAAGCGCAGCCAACATCGACAGGACAAGGTTCAGGAATATGAAGGGGTAGGGATCAAACTGACGCGCTCCGCTGAGGAAAACCGCGTTGATCACAATCCAGGCTGCCAGAAGCAGAAGGAAGGCGATGATGAATGGCCATGAACCCCCGACACGGGCAATGGTATCTGCAAGCCGGTCACCGCTCGACGTCGCCGCATCGATCTTTGCGTTTGCATCCGGCACAAGTGGGCGGCGCGACCGGAAAGCGTCGACAGCCCCTTCCGCCTGTTTCCTGTGCCCCGGCCCGTACAGCGCCGCGTTCAAAAGACTGATGACGCCGTCGATGATCATGCTAACTCCCTGAGCGTTCAAGGAATACGCTTTACGCGGTCTTTGCGCTGTCCGACAGAGGCCAGCTTACACCGCCAGCTCAAGCTTCCCGTTGCACAGCGCCGAGTAGTCGTTGACCAACGCTTCGGAAATCGCGCCGGGCTTGTAACGATGCTCGCCGATCTCGGCGACCGGTGTCAGTTCCGCCGCCGAGCCCGTGATGAAGCACTCGCTGAACGTCGACAGCTCGTTCGGGAAAATCGCCCGCTCCACCACTTCAATGTGCCGCGCCTTCGCCAGCGCAATCGTCGTCTGCCGCGTCAGGCCGTTGAGGAAGCAGTCCGGTGTCGGCGTGTGCAGCGCGCCGTCGCGCACGAAGAAGATGTTCGCGCCAGTCGCCTCGGCCACCTGGCCGCGGTAGTCCAGCATCAGCGCGTCCTGATAGCCCGCCTTCTCGGCGGCGTGTTTCGACAAGGTGCAGATCATGTAGAGGCCGGCCGCTTTCGCCTCGCAGGGCGCGGTGTCCGGCGCCGGGCGGCGCCATTGGGCATGCGTCAGGCGGATGCCCTTCATCTTGTCGGCAAAATAGTCGCCCCAGTGCCACACGGCCACCGCCAGGTGGATCGTGTTGTTCTGTGCCGAGACACCCATCATCTCAGAACCGCGCCAGGCAATTGCCCGCACATAAGCGCTGTCCAGGCCGGATTTCGCCAGCGCCTCGCGCTTGGCCCGCTCGACCTCTTCCACGCTGAACGGAATGTCGAAGCCCATGATCCCGGCCGACCGGTGCAGGCGCTTGGAATGGTCCAGCGAGCGGAAGATCCTGCCGCCATAGGCGCGCTCACCCTCGAACACGGCCGAGGCATAGTGAAGCGCATGCGTCAGCACATGAACCTTGGAATCGCGCCAGGGTACCAACTGGCCGTCCATCCAGATGTATCCGTCTCGGTCATCATAGGGGATGGCAGCCATGGGAACGCTCCTCGCTTGAACTTTCTGCGTATTCAGGTTCATTTCCGACTTATGGCCCCTTCCGTCAACCTGAACCGACCTTTCGACCCGAGACTGTTCCTGACTGATCAGGAGCTGGACCGGAGCGCAGGACTCCTGATTTCAGGGGCATCCGAGCTCGCGCGGGCGGCTGAAAGTGCCCGGAAGAAGGCCGGCCTGAGCAAGCCAGAGCTGCAAATTCTCATGGCCGTGCGCTACCGGCCAGGCCTGACGGTCAGCCAACTGCGCAGCGGACTGGGCATGACCGTGCCCACCTTTGCCCGCATCATCGGCAAGCTGGACGAGCGCGGCCTGATCGAAAGGGCCCGCGAGACGAGTGACGCGCGCCGACGCAAGCTCACCCTTTCGGACGCCGGGGTGACCCTGACCACCCCCATCGCCATCGAGGTGCGCGAGCGTCTGCGCCTCGCCTTCCGGGCCAGCGGTCCCGAAGCCGTTGCCGGCGCCCGGTTCCTGCTCGAAGCGCTGGTTAAGTAGGCACCATGAAGGAGCCCGCCCATATCCTCATCGTCGATGATGACGACCGTATCCGCGACCTGACGAAGCGCTTCCTGACGCTGAAAGGCTTCCGCGTCAGCGGCGCGCCGGACGCTGCGACCGCCCGCGGCCTGATGGAGAACCTCGCCTTCGACCTCGCCATCCTCGACATCATGATGCCGGGCGAGGACGGGCTCTCCCTCCTCTGCGCCATCCGCAAGGGCCCGGCCCGCGAGACACCGGTGATGCTGCTGACTGCGCGCGGGCAGACCAGCGACCGGATCGAAGGCCTGCGCCTTGGCGCCGACGATTATCTTGCCAAGCCTTTCGAGCCGGAAGAACTCGTCCTGCGCTGCGAGGCGATCCTGCGCCGCTCGCAGAAATCCGCCCCCCCGCCGAACGAGATCGAGATGTCCGGCCTCGTCTTCAATGCGGCGCGCGGCGAGCTGAAATCCGGCGATGAACGCATCCGCCTCACCGATGCGGAGTTGCAACTGCTCAAAGTGCTGGCCCGCAATGCCGGCGAACCGGTCAGCCGCGAAGACCTCGCCGAGCTTACCTCGGCCGGCCTCGAACGCTCGGTGGACGTACAGGTGACAAGGCTGAGACGGAAGATCGAGCCGAACCCGAAGGAGCCGGTGCATATCCAGACTGTGCGCGGCATCGGCTACCGCCTGATGCCGGACTGACATGCCAAGACCCCGCCTCCGCGATGTCACTCCGCGCGGGCTCTATGCCCGCAGCCTGCTCATCATCCTGATGCCGGTGCTGCTGATACTGTCTCTGATGACCTGGTATTACTATTCGAGCCATGTCGCCGAAGTGAACCGCAAGCTGGCGCAGGCCATTACGCGCGATGCGAGCCTGATCCGCGGCGCCTGCCTCAATCCCGGCTACAGGGCCGGCGATCATACGCGCATCCAGATGCAGCTCGAAACCTGGTACACTTGCGACGCATCAGACAACACAGTCCCCGAAGCAAACCTCAAGCAGGACTTCGCCTATGACGAGGCATTGAAATCCGAGCTGGGCGGGCGTCTGGGTGTGCCGGTTTTTGTCGGCCTGGCGCGCGACGAGTCGCGCCTGCACATCCGCTTCCCGGTCTATGACGGAGCCGGCGAGATCATCCTCGACCGCAAGCGCGCCTTCATGATCAACTCCCACATCTTCATCGTCTGGGTCATCGGCTTCTCGCTCCTGATGGTCGCGCTCGCTGTGGGGTTCCTGAACCAGCAGGTGCGGTCGATCCTGCGTCTCTCAGACGCGGCGCGCGCCTTCGGGCGCGGGCGCGAAATGCCGAACTTTCGTCCCTCCGGCGCCACCGAAGTGCGCGACGCCGCCCGCGCGCTGATCGACATGAAGGACCGCCTCACCGCCTTCGCAGAACAGCGCACCGCGATGCTTGCCGGCGTCAGCCATGACCTGCGCACACCGCTGACGCGCTTGAAACTTGCCCTCGCGATGATGGAGAAGAGCGCTGATATCGAATCCGCCAAATCCGACCTCGACGACATGGCGCTGATGCTCGACGAATACCTCGCCTTCGCGCGCGGCGAGGAAGGCGACGAAGCCTCGATGTTCGACCTCGCAGCTATCGTGCGCGAGGTCGCCGCGGGTGCCGGCGCGCCGGTGCCGGTTGATGGGCCTTCACAGGTCCTTGTGATCGGGCGGCCGCTGGCGGTAAAACGCGCGGTGACCAATCTTGTCTCCAACGCCCTGAAGTTTGCCGACAATGCCCGTGTACTGATTGTCGATGGGCCGCACTGGGCGGAAGTCGCCGTCGATGATGACGGCCCTGGTATTGCGCCCGAGCGGCATGAGGAAGCCTTCCGTCCCTTCTCGCGCCTCGATGACGCCCGCAGCCAGAATGCACCCGGCACCGGCCTTGGCCTGACCCTCGCGCGCGACACCGCCCGCGCGCATGGCGGTGACATCCGGCTGATGAAGAGCCCCCTCGGCGGATTGCGCGCCATCTTGCGCCTGCCGACCGAGCCGCGATAGGACCCCGCCATGAACAGTTCAAAAATTGAAACTCGTCATCCGCAGTGCCACGCTGAAGGATATTGCGTCCCTCTTGCCGATGTATGCGAAAGTCTACGGCGCCGCTGACGGATATACCGCCGACCAGATCGCCGGACAGATCAACCGCTTTCCAGACGGCCAGTTCGTCGCCGAGTTTGACGGCAGAATCGTCTGCCACTGCGTTACCTTCTTCATCGCCGCCGATGTGGCGACGGCCCAGCATACCTGGAACGAAATCACTGGCGGCGGATTTGCCGCGCGGCACGATCCGGAAGGCGACATGCTTTACGGCATGGATGTCATTGTCGATGCCGGGTTCCGCCGCCTGCGGATAGGCCAGCGGTTCTGCAAGATCCGCCAGGACCTCTGCCAGTGGCACGAACTCAGAGGCATCATGTTCGGCGGGCGGCTGCCCGGCTATCACCGGACTGCTAAACAGTATCCGGACCCAAATGACTATGTCTGCGCCGTTCAGGAATTGAAACTGCGCGGCCCGGTACTCTCATTTCAGCTATGCCAGAAATTCGAGGTAGTCGGTGTACTGATGGGTTACATGCCGGAGGATGCCGAGTCCGGCGGACATGCCACGCAGATGCTGTGGTGCAATCCGCTGGCGCAGGACAAGATCAAGGCAAAACCGAGCTTCGGCGGGACCTCCCTGCCCGAGCGCGTGCGCGTGGCGACCGCGCAGTTCCGGATGCGGCGGATCGCCTCCATCGATGAGTTTGAACAGCAGGTAGAGTATTTCGTCGACATCGCCGCTAATTACCGTGCAGATTTCGTAACCTTCCCCGAACTCTTCACGCTTCAGCTTCTCTCGCTGGAAGTGCGCCCACTTGGACCGTTTGAATCGATCCAGGGATTTCCGAGTACACGCCGCGCTTCATTGCCTTCATGAAAAAAGCTGGCGGTAGCCTGTAACATCAACATTATCGGCGGCTCGCATCCCTCGACGATGGCGGACGGCGACATCCACAATGTGGCTTACGTTTTCCTCCGCGACGGCTCAGTGCACACCCAGCAGAAGCTTCACCCGACCCCGTCCGAGCGCAGCTCGGTGGAACATCAAAGGCGGCGAAGGCAATCACGTCATCCAGACCGATTGCGGTCCGGTCGGCGTGATGATCTGCTATGACAGCGAATTCCCGGAAGGTGCCCGACACCTGGTCGATCAGGGTGCGCTCTTGCTGTTCGTTCCTTTCTGCACAGATGAGCGCCGCGGATACCTGCGTGTCCGGTATTGCTGCCAGGCCTGCGCGGTCGAGAACCAGTGTTATGTGGTCATGTCCGGCGTTGTCGGCAACCTGCCGAATGTCGAGAACATGGATATCCACTATGCCGAAAGCTGCATCCTGACGCCGTCGGACTTCCCTTTCTAGCGCGACGGAATTGCCGCCGACACACCGGCGAATACCGAAACCGTGGCCCTGGCGGGCCTGTCGCTGTCGGATCTTCTGACCGCTTGCCAGTCCGGCGCCGTGCAGAACCTCAGGGACCGGCGGTTCGATCTCCACCGAGTGGCGTGGAAGAAAGATTAGCCGAGCCGCGCGGCCAGCTGGTCCATGAAGCCGGCGAGTTCGAGGTCCTTCTGCGTCACGCCGCCGGCATCATGCGTAGTGAGGGTGACATCAACCTTGTTGTAGACGTTGAACCATTCGGGATGGTGATCCATCTGCTCGGCTTTCAGGGCCGCGCCCGACATGAAGGCGAAAGCGGATTTAAAATCGGCGAACCTGAAGGTTTTACAGATCCCGTCGCGCTCCTCGCCGAGCGCGCTCCATCCCTTGAGCGCTTTCAGCGCGGCGGCGGCCCCTATCTTCCTGGTCATGCTCATTCCTCCCCGTCCTGTCCGAGTACGAAGTAAATCCAGGTGCCGTCGTCGGCAATCGCGGTGCGCATGCCGGGATAGCCTTCCCCGGCGCGGATCTTGCCAATGCCGTCCTGGCGGATCAGCTGTTCAAGACGGCGCCGGTCCCGGAAAGTCAGTTTTTCCGGGATCAGCTCGGCCGCGTCCATCGCCGCAAGGTCCGGCCAGACATACCAGCGCTTGCCATCAATCTCGCGCAGGCCGGCAGGCTGGTCGAACAGTTCACGGAGCTTCCGGTTCGGATCGACGCCCGTGCGCCGCAGAAGATCCCAGAACCGGTCATGCGACTGGCCGCCGACATTCGACTTGAACTCCGGATTGCGTGACGCGATCACGCCAAGACCGCGCAGCGAGCCTTTGGTCGCCTCAAGGATCAGCTCGTCGCGCGTCTTCGCCGCGGCCTTGCTGATCTCGACCGGCGCCGGAGTTTCCGGCACTTCGGTGAAGCGTTCGTCCGGGACCGGAGGAAGCGGCAGCACCACTTCCGGCTCCGCCTGCGAACAGGCCGCCAGAACCATAATGCCCGCGACAGCGATAAAACTAGCGCAGCGCATAGCCGGTCACGGCTTCCAGATCAGTGAGGAGTTGTTCCTCGCTGGTAACCTTGATCGTCGCCATGCCCATCTCGCGCGCGGGCTTGAGGTTGATGCCGAGGTCATCAAGATAGACGCAGGCCTTCGGGTCGACATCGAGTGCTTCGCACATCAGCGCATAGATGCGCGGGTCCGGCTTGCGGATACCAAGCTTGGAGCTTTCGATCAGGTGGTCGAACAGGTCGAACACGGCGGCGAGTTCGCGCGCCTTGGCGTCATCGTTCGTCATCGAGGCGCCCTTGCCGATGGGCGCGTTGTTGGTGATGCAGCCGGCCTTGCCTCTCGTTTTGCAGACTTTCAGCGCATTGACGACGCGCGGGCGCAGGCTGCCGGAAAGAAGCCCGAGAATGTCGCGGCCCGGAACATCATGGCCGAGCGCGACGGCTTCAGCGCGGAACAGCTGGTCGAACGTTTCAGCATCGACCTGCGAACGTTCGAGCTTTGCCCAGGCATTCTCGAGCGGATTGATGGAATTGACCGTGCGGACAAAATCGACCGGCAGGCCGGACGCGGCCTCATAGCGGTTGAAGGCTTCGAAGGGCGAGGAGGTGAAAACCCCGCCGAAATCCCAGATGATGGCTTGGAAAGTACGTGTCATGACGGCTAGCTAGCCCTTCAGGCGCGGCAATTCAAACCTTGATTTTTCGCGTGCCTGCCTTTGCAGAGCCGGGCCGGGGCGGTAGTGTCCCGGCGCGAGACAAAAGGGAGAAAATCATGGGCGTTCTGGACGGAAAAGTGGTGCTGGTTACCGGCGGCGGCAACGGGATTGGCAAGGAATGCGCCCTGCTGGCGGCGCGCGAGGGCGCGAAAGTCGTGGTCAATGACCTCGGTGGTAGCCTGAAGGGCGACGAGGAAGGCTCAGCCGGGCCGGCAGAGGCTGTCGCAGCGGAAATCCGCAAGGCCGGCGGCGAGGCCGTGTCCAATTCCGAGAGCGTAACCGACTACAAGGCGGTCGCGGGCATGGTGACGCAGGCGCTGGATACCTATGGCCGGCTCGACGCGATCATCAACCCGGCGGGCATCCTGCGCGACGGCATGTTTCACAAGATGAGCGAGCAGGACTGGAAGGGCGTAATCGACGTTCACCTGCATGGCTCCTTCAACGTTACGCGCGCGGCGATCGAATATTTCCGGGAGAATGAGCGCGGCTCGTTCGTGCTGTTTACGTCCACCTCGGGCCTCATCGGTAATATCGGACAGGCCAACTATGCCGCCGCCAAGCTTGGCATCGCGGGGCTGAGCCGCGTGGTGGCGATGGAGGGCGCAGCGAAGAAGGTGCGCTCGAACATCATCGCGCCGTTTGCCTGGACACGGATGATCGCCTCGATCCCTGTAAAGGATGAAGCGGGCGCGCAGCGCGTGCAGCGGATGAAGGACGGCATGCGCGCCGACCAGGTGGCGCAGCTGGGCGTGGCGCTGTGCGCCGATACGGCGTCGCATGTCAGTGGGCAGATCTTCGGTGTGCGCGGCAATGAAGTGATCCTGTTCGACCAGCCGCGTCCGGTGAAATCTCTGGCACGGCTTGAAGGCTGGACACCGGAGACGCTGATCGACCATTGTTTCCCGGCGATGAACGGCAGCTTCTTTGACCTTGGCGCCACGGCGAGCGTGTTTCCTTACGATCCGGTCTAGGCTGAACAGGCGGCCGGCCGCGCACTTTGGGGCGCGGCCAGTTTTTTTTCAGATTGCAATGACCTTTTCATTCCTGTCATCGCGTCAGTTCTCCGGGTTGATGACAGGAAAGGAGAGGGGGCCGTTAGCCGGAAGCGGAGGCGGTCGCTGGAACATGTGCCTGCGTCAAGCACTGCCCGATCGCCGTCTGCGCCGGGATGAGCGGGTGTAGGCTATTGCGGGGTCAGCACCGCGGGGCCGCCTTCGGCCGCAGGCGGATCAGAAGCGGCTGGTTCTGCGGGAGGCTCGCCGGCGGGCGGCGGCGTCTCGGGTGCAGGTTCGGCGGCGGGGTCTGCGGGTGTCTCCGGATTGAAGGTTTCGTCGGCGGAGTTGAGGATATCGTTGAGGACATCGTTCTCGTTGGTAGCCAGTTCGGCTTCAGCGGGTGCGGAACCGATGGCTTCTTCGCCGTCCTCGGGCGCTTCAGGGATCTCCTCGAAGGCCGGCGGCGGGCGCGGGGTTTCGCCATTCCCGGGTTTCGGCAGGGTGGAGCGGAACTCGTC
The DNA here is from genome assembly GCF_040882205.1 of Hyphomonas sp. Classification (GTDB taxonomy): domain Bacteria; phylum Pseudomonadota; class Alphaproteobacteria; order Caulobacterales; family Hyphomonadaceae; genus Hyphomonas. The sequence goes on along the minus strand of NZ_JBBEBT010000189.1, from coordinate 14,482 downwards.
GCCGAGGACGCAGGCCGCATAGCCTTCATTGGCGACGACGCGCATACGCGACTGGATCGATCCGGTGCGCTTGCGCACATAGGGACCCGGCTTGTCGGCGCTCCATTTGTTCGGGGACGGAAGGACGGCGGCGAGACGCGCGGCCTCCAGCGGAGACAGATCAGCCGCCGACTTGCCGAAGCGGGCCTGCGCGGCGGCCTCTGCACCAAACAGGCCGTCGCCCCATTCGGCAACGTTCAGGTAGACTTCCATGATGCGGCGTTTGCCCCAGACAGTTTCGATCACATAGGTCATCCAGGCTTCACCGGCCTTGCGGGGCATGCCGCCGCCATTCCAGAAGAAGACATTCTTGGCGGTCTGCTGGCTGATGGTCGAGCCGCCGCGGCGGCGCTCGCCCTTGTTCTTCGCGTTGAACTCACGGGCCTTTACGATGGCGTCCCAGTCGATGCCGCCATGCTCGCAGAATTTTGCGTCCTCGGCGGCGATGACAGCAAGAACGAGATGGGGGGAGATGCTGTCGAGGCTGGTCCAGTCGCGCCGCACGTCCTCGCCCTGCATGCCGCGCTGGGTCATCAGGATGGTGGCGGGCGCGGGCAGGAACTTCAGGACGAGGGCGTAAAGGTGAAGGAGGAGGAAGATGGCGATGCCGGCCTGCAGGACGCGCGCGAGGATGCGGCGCCAGAGGGGCACATCGCGTTTCGGCTTCTGCGGCGGGGGGCCGGAATCCGCGCCGTAATACTTGGACGCGGCGGTGTTGGTCGTGTCGTCGCTCATGCCCCGAGATCCCATTCTTCCTGCACGCTGGTATCATGCTCCGCCGGGCGGCGGCGCGCCTTTTCGCCGGCAAAGCAGGCAGGATCAAGGCGGGCGAGCGCCCAGATGGCCGCGCCGCGCACGAGGGGGCTGGCATCGTTCAGCAGCGGCAGAAGGTGCGCGGTGAGCGTGGGTTGGCCCGAGTTGCCGATTGCGACGCAGACATTGCGTACGAAGCGGTCGCGCCCCGAGCGCTTGACCGGGGAGCCGGAAAAGATTTCGCGGAAAGCGGCGTCGTCAAGGGCGGCGAGTTCGTCGAGGCCAGGCGTTTTCAGTTCGGCGCGGGCGAAGAGGGCGGCCTCGGAGGCGCTGGCAGCGAACTTGTTCCAGGGACAGGCGGCGAGGCAATCGTCGCAGCCATAGATGCGGTTTCCCATGGCGGCGCGGAACTCGCGGGGAATCGGGCCGGCGTGCTCGATGGTGAGATAGGAGATGCAGCGGCGGGCATCGAGCTGGTAGGGGGCAGGGAAAGCGGCGGTCGGGCAGATGTCGAGGCAGGCGCGGCAGGTGCCGCAATGGTCGGGCTCGGGCGCATCGGGGGCAAGATCGGCGCTGGTAAGCACGGTGCCGAGGAAGAACCAGGAGCCGAGGTCGCGGCTGACGAGGTTCGTGTGCTTGCCTTGCCATCCGAGGCCGGCTCTCTGGGCGAGCGGCTTTTCCATCAGGGGGGCCGTGTCGACGAAGACTTTGACATCGGCGCCGGTCAGTCTGGCGACCCCGCCGGCGAGCTGTTTGAGGCGGGACCTGATGAGGTCGTGATAGTCCCTGCCCCGGGCGTAGACGGAGATGTTGCCGGATTCGCGCGCGGCCAAGGTGTCGAGGGGATTGTGATCCGGGCCGTAGTTCATGGCAACGACGAGGGCAGAGCGGGCCTTTGGCCACATGGCCGTGGGCGCACGGCGGCGTGCGAGGGTGTCTTCCATCCAGCGCATCTCGCCGTGGCGGCCTTCGGCGACGAACTCGGCGAGCCGGGCGCCGGCCTCCCAGGCCTCATCGGCGCGGGCGAGGCCGGCGGCGTCAAAGCCGAGCGCGCGGGCGGCGGCCTTGAGGGTTGCTTCGAGGGAGGCGGGATCGTCTGGCATGGCTTTCGATAGCAGGCCGACTGCGCGGGGCGAAGAGGCGGGTTACTTCAGCGCCTTGCAGGCCGTGTCGAGGGAGGCAACCATCGAGAGATAGGTCAGGGCGCGTTCCTCGGTCTCGAAGGGGATGGTGTGCGTGTCGGTGCGATCCGGGGTTTTGTAAAGGAAGCCGGGTTCGATGCAGGCGCTGGCGTCTGTGCAGGTAAAGCGGACCGTGTAGCCGCCTTCCTCGGCATCTGCCTCAGGTGCACTGGCCACAACTTTGCCGAGCGGCAAGCGCCAGAGGCCCCAGGCGCTGTTGCGGCCGTGGCCATGCTCGAGGAAGGCGCAGTCGCCCCAGACATTGTGATAGATCCACAGGCCCTTGCCCGTGCTGTGCCAGTTCATCTGAGGCGCGACGGGGGCTTCAGCGGTGGTTGTGGCGGGTTCGGTGAGGTCGGCTTCGGGGGCGGTTTCCGGCACCGGCGCGGCGCCGCCGGGCACGAGCCCGCAGGCGGCGGGCAGCGCGGCGGACAGGGCCACAAGGAAACTGCGCATGATGTCCCCACTTCATATAAGCGGCGAGATTTGCTTCGCCGCGCTGAACCCGAACTGAACGGCGCGCGTCAGCGGCCCATGAACTGGCGCACTGCGTCGGTCGACAGGGCGAACTTGGCGAATGACCAGGCGCGGTCCTTCCCGAGGGCCGTCAGTGTGCTGATTACCTGACGGCGGCTGTCGCCGCGCGCTTCCAGCCAGTCATCGGCACCGCCGGAACGGAGCGCTTCGTCGGTGGCGGAGGCTTGCAGGCGGACGAGTTCGGAGATCAGGCGGCGGCCCGCGACGCGGTCCCAGTAAGGCGCCTTGACAAGTCCTTCGCGGGCAGAGGCGCGCAGCCTGTCGAGCCGGAGGGCGTCGCCGATTGCGTAGAAGGCGGCGGCGGTTTCCGGGACTTTCTTTCTGGCCTGTTGCGAGACGTCGACGATGACGAGGCCTTGCGCGAAATAGCTCATGGCGGCAGCCCAGTGCGCGAGCGCCTCCGGAGCGCCGCGCTTGATGAAACCGCGGGCATCGCGTTCGATGCGTGAGGCCGGGAAAGACGACTGGACGGTGGGCAGCGCAGATTTCAGCTCGTTCAGCGGAGCGTGGGTTTGCCTGACCGCGTCGCCGATGGACTTGCCGGCAGTGGCGCGGATGAACCAGCCAGCCGCTTCGCTTGCGGCGTCAACCGCTTCGAGCTGAAGCTCCGTCTGCAGATCAGCGGTTACGAGCGTATCGAGGGTGAAGACCTCGCGGCGGAAACCGGCAAGGTCGAGCACTTCGCGGGCGGCCTCAAGTGCGCGGACGGCTTCGGCGGGGGCCGCGCCAGTGAGTTCGCGCAGACGCAGGAGCGCGACGGGGCCGCAGAAGTCGAGCGTGCGGTTGGCGATGACGGTCGCGATGATTTCGCGGCGCAGTCGGTGACCTTTCATGGCCTTGCCGAAGCTGTCGATCGGTGACGGGAAATAGGCCTTTAGAACAGGCTCGAACCAGGGATCGTCCGGCAAGGCGGAGGCGACGATATCGTCGAACAGGACGATCTTCGACCAGGCGAGCAGGACGGCAAGCTCAGGACGTGTCAGCGGCTGGCCGTGTTCCTTGCGGGCCTGCATGCCAGTGGTGGACGGCAGCCCTTCGAGGGCGCGGTTGAGGACGCCGCGCTCTTCGAGATAGACCATCAGGCGTTCGAGGGCGTCATGGTCTTCAAGCGCGGTGGCGCTGGCGAGGGTGAGCGCGTTTGACTGGTCATAGTTGTGGGCGAGGACGTGGGCGGCGACGTCGTCGGTCATCTCGGCGAGGAGGTCGTTTCGGGCAGCCTCTTTCAGGTCGCCAAGGCGGATGGCTTCGGCAGCGAGGATCTTGATGTTTACTTCGTGGTCGGACGAATCGACGCCGGCGGAGTTGTCAATGGCGTCGGTATTGATACGCCCGCCCACGAGCGCGAACTCGATTCGGCCGGCCTGGGTCATGCCGAGGTTGGCCCCTTCCCCGATCACCCTGGCTTTCAACTCGCGGCCATTGACGCGGATAGCATCATTGGCGCGGTCGCCGACATCGGCGTGGGTTTCCGACGACGATTTCACATAGGTTCCGATGCCTCCAAACCAGAGGAGGTCGGCCTCTGATTTAAGGAGAGCGTTCAGCAATTCGTCTGGCGTGACAGCGTCCTTGGCGAGGCCGGTGAGAGCCTTGATTTCCGGCGACAGAGCAATCGACTTGGCGGCGCGTTCGAAGATGCCGCCGCCTTTGGAGATGAGTTTGGCGTCATAGTCCGCCCAGGTGGAACGCGGCAGGGCGAACATGCGGGCGCGCTCGACCAGGCATTTCGCCGGATCATCCGGATTTGGATCAAGGAAGATGTGCATGTGGTTGAACGCCGCCACGAGACGGATCTCGGGTGAGAGCAGCATGCCGTTGCCGAAGACATCGCCGGACATGTCGCCGACGCCAATGACGGTAAAGGGCTGTTTCTGGATGTCGCGGCCCATTTCGCGGAAGTGGCGCTTGACCGCTTCCCAGGCGCCGCGCGCGGTGATGCCCATTTTCTTGTGGTCATAGCCGGCAGAGCCGCCGGAGGCGAAGGCATCGCCGAGCCAGTGGCCCTTCTCGAGGCTGATCGCGTTGGCGGTGTCGGAGAAGGTGGCCGTGCCCTTGTCGGCGGCGACGACAAGATAGGGGTCCTCCCCGTCCCAGACGACGGTCTGCGGCGGGGGCACGAGCTTGCCCTTCACGAGATTGTCCGTGAGCCCCAGAAGCGCGGTGATGAATTCCCTGTAGGCGTCGCGCCCGCCTTCGAACCAGCTGGGATCATTGCGGGGGGGCAGCTGTTTCGGATAGAAGCCGCCCTTCGAGCCGGCCGGCACGATGACGGCGTTCTTGACCTGCTGGGCCTTCACGAGGCCGAGGACTTCCGTGCGGTAATCAGATGGGCGGTCAGACCAGCGCAGGCCGCCGCGTGCAACCGGGCCGAAGCGCAGGTGTACCCCTTCGACCTTCGGGCTGGATGTGAAGATTTCGCGGAAAGGCCTCGGTTCCGGCAGGTCGGAGAGTTCGCGGCTGGCGACCTTGAAGCTGATCCAGGTGCGCTCGGCGCCGTCTTCGTCCGTCTGGTAGAAGTTGGTGCGCTGGAGGGCGCGCGCGAGATTGAACAGGCGGCGCAGGACGAGATCGTCGGTGAGGCTGACGACGCCTTTCATTGCCTCCTCGAACTTTGCTTCAGTTTCGGTGGAGGCCTTGGTGCGCGCGCCGAGCGATTTGTGCGCTTGCGGATCAAAACGGGCGGTGAAGAGATCAAGGATCAGGCGCGTGACGGCCGGGTAGCGCGCGACGGCAGCTTCCTGCACGTCCTGAGGCTGGTCGAGCCCGCTCTGACGGCGATAGGCGGCGAGTGCGCGGATCAGCGCAGCTTCGCGCCAGCTGGCGCCGGCGGTGAGCACGAGACGGTTGAACTTGTCATTGTCGGCCTTGCCGCTCCAGACGGCGATGAAGGCGTCTTCGAGCGCGTGGGCGAGGCCCTGAAGCGCAAGCGGCTTACCCTCTGCCGATTCCATCGCGAGCGAATGGACCCAATACACATCCGGCGCATCGCTCACCGGCTTGAAGGGCGGGCGCACGGGATAGCCGGTTTCGAAATGCACGAAGAGACCGAGATTCTCGAACACCGGCACGCAGCGCGACAGGGCGATGGCGCCGTCGCGCGCGAAGATCTTGACACGGACCTTCGTGGACCCGTCGGTATCGCGGCGATAGGCGCGGGCTACCATCGGGCGGCCGGCGCTGAGCGCCGCCATGCTGGTGACATCGCGCAGGGCTTCGTCCGGCGTGAAGGCTTCGCGGTAGGCGGCGTTGAAGGCGCCGATAAAGGCGCGGGCCCCTTCCCGGTCGCCGCCGGTGAGATCAGAACTCATCAGCAGATCGCGGAAACCCTGGTCCCAGGTGCGCGCGAGGGCGACGATCCTGGTTTCGGTTTCGGCGGCGTCCGGTTCCGGATGGCCGGGCGAAAGACCGATCTCGAAATGCACGCGCGCCATAGGGCCGGAATCGAAATAGGGCTGGAAGGAGCGCAGTTCGCCCCGGTAGGCTTCGGTCAGCACGGCGCCGATGCGCTGGCGCAGGGCCGTGTCATAGGATTCACGCGGCACGAAGACGAGGGCGGTGACGAAGCGGTCGAACTCGTCGCGGCGCAGGAAGACTTTCGTCCGGGGCCGACCGATCAGGTGCAGCGCGCCCATGACCATCGGCCCGAGGATGGTGGAGCGGGTCTGGAAGAGTTCGTCGCGCGGCCAGGTCTCGATCAGGTTGGCGAGCGCCTTTTCGGTGTGCCCGCCGGGGGCGGCGCCGGAGGCGGCCATGATCTTCTGCACACGGCGGCGCACGAAGGGGATGGAGCGCGCAGTCTCGTCATAAGCCTCGGCGGTGAACAGGCCGAGGAAGCGGACCTCGCCGTTTACGCGGCCCTGCGCGTCGTATTTCTTGATGCCGATATAGTCGCATGGGACGCGGCGATGGACGCGCGCGGGAAGCGTCGACTTGGCGATAATCAGCGGCGCGGGATGCGAGAAGAACTCGCCGATCTCGCGCGTCAGAACTAGCGGCTCGCTGTCAGGCGACAGGACGTTGAGATTCTCGTCGCGCAGGATGCCGAGATTGGAGCCGTCGATCATCATCGGTTCGGCCGGCAGGACGCCGCCAGCCTCGTCGGTGGCGAAATCATATTCGCGGCTGCCGAGGAAAACATAATGTTCCTTGAGGAGCCATTCGAGGAAGGCGACGGCTTCATCGCGCTCGACTGGCGAGATGTGCTGGAGGCCGGAGAGGCGCTTCATCTCGGCGCGCATCCGGGCCTGCATGGCGCGGTGGTCGGAAACGGCACGCTGCACATCGGCGAGCGTCGTGCGAGCGCCGGCTTCGAGCAGGTCCGCCTCCCCCGGTGTCAGCAGTGACAGGTGGATCTGGATGACTGACATCATCCGTCCGTCGGCCAGCGTCACCACCGGGTGGAAAAGGGTTTTCACCTCATGGCCCTGAGCGGCGCACTCGTTCAGCAGCGAGTCGACAAGGAAAGGCATGTCCGGGCCCGCGGCTTCGAGCACGGCGCGGCCCAGATGCCCCCTGACGCCATCCGCATGCGCGATGACGCGGACATCTTGCTGGCCGGCGGGCACCTTTTCGGCCCAGGCCCAGAGACTGTGCGCGAGCGACTTGATGTCGGCGTCCGTGAGGCCCGTGAGGTCTTCGCCCGCAGCCTCCTGGAGGATCTGCTCAAGAACCTGGCCCAGAGGCCCGGCGACGGCGGCGGAACGTGTCATGGAAGCGACTCACCTTAGGGAGATGCATTCCAGCCGGTCTAACCCCGGCGCGTTAGCGCTTCAAGAATACGGGTGCCTTCGGGTGATGGAGAATCAGGCATTCCGCAGAAAGGTTGCCTGCCGTTTACGTTAACGCAACAGGGCGTTCAGGACTGCGGGACGGAGGCCTGATATAGGTGGGCCCGCCGAACGGGGACATGTCCGGCGGGCCCTTCAGAATCTTCCGCAGGCTGGGTGGGGGGACGCACGCGGAAGCCTGAATTCAGTGATATTGTCGATCTTGCCGAGATATCAATGCGGAACACCTGTAGAAACACTTAATTATTCTACAGATCACCTTGGCCAACCCATGCCCCGACCGCGACGTTTGATAGCCTGATACGTTCGTTTCAGGAATTGGTTTCCGCAGTCGCAGGTGTGTTTGCTTGTCGCGTGTTCACCCGGGGATTGCCGTCGGCGGACAGCAGGATGGCCATCCAGCGGGTTTCACGTGACTGCGCCAGCAGGATCATCATCAGAACGGTTAGCGGCGCCGACAGGAACATGCCCGGGATGCCCCAGAGAACGCCCCAGATCGCCAGTGCCAGAAGGACAATCAGGGCCGAAAGGTTGAGTGAGTCGCCCATCATCCGGGGCTGCACGAAATTGCCGATCGAGAACTGCCAGAAGCTGACGATCGCGAATACGAGCGCGGCGTAGATGTAGGAATCCTGCGGCGAGACGCCTGGAACCCAGCCCGGCACGGAGGGCTGGACCAGCGCGAACAGCGGCGGCACCAACGCAGCAGCAATCGAGCCGACCGTGGGGATATAGTTCAGGACGAAGATGAGCGCCGAGAGGAAGAGGGCATTCTGCACACCCAGCGCCAGAAGCGAGGCATAGCTGAGCAGGGTAATCGCAGCTGAGATCACAGTCTGGACCCAGAGATAGCGCTCGATACCGATTCGCGCTTCGTCGCCGATCTCGCGGACCTGCTCGCGGCGCTCTGCGACCGGGAAGATCTTGTCGAGCTTTTGGGACCAGCCAGCCTGGGCCGTGAACAGGAAGGCGACATAGATGAGGATCAGCACGAGATCGCCCGAGAGGCCGCTGACGGAATTGGCGATGGTGGCGAAGAACTGCTCGCCCCGCTCGTTGAACATGAGTTCGGTCAGCGTCGGCGAGTCGCTCATCCCCACGACGCGGTAGGCGTCGGAGATCAGGGCGTTTATCTTGGTTTCATAATCGTCGGCATGGCGGCTGAACTCGCCGACGCCGTTGGCCATAAGGGCAATAAAGGCGACGAAACCGCCGGTGACCAGCAGGATCGATATCAGCCGGGCGACCCGCATGTTGATCGCTGTGCTGGCATTGTCGAAGGCGGTGGCGAAGCCTTCAATGATCAGGAACAGGAAGACGGCCATGGCAAAGGTCGCGAGGATGTCGCGGCCGAAATACAACAGCGCGATGACGACACCGGTCGCGATGATCCAGGTGCCAACCTTGCCAGAACGCTCCATAGGGCATTTTCTCCGGGGAATTGCGCGGTAAAGGGTGGGGGCGCCCGCGCGCCGGGTCAAGCGCAGATGACGGGTGATGCTGCTTGCCGAATCCGGCGAGATGGCTAGCCTGAACGCAAGGGTTTCAGAATGAAGGGCCGAACATGAGCGACACAATTTTCCTGGGCGGGGCGGATGCGAACGCCACCGGCCAGCCGGACGCGGCCCAGTCGCTGATCCTGAAAGTGGCCAACCGGCACGGCTTGGTGGCGGGCGCGACCGGCACCGGCAAGACGGTGACGCTGCAGATCATGGCGCAGGCATTTTCCGAGGCCGGCGTGCCGGTGTTTGCCGCCGATGTTAAAGGCGACCTCTCCGGCATCTGCATGCCCGGCAGCGAGACGCACAAGGCGCATGCCAGTCTGACAGCGCGCGCGCAGTCGATCGGGATGGGCGAGCTGAAGTATGAAGGCGCGCCGACGATCTTCTGGGACGTGTTCGGGGAAAGCGGCCATCCGATCCGCGCGACGATTTCCGAGATGGGCCCCCTGCTCCTCGCGCGGCTGATGGGGCTGACCGATGTGCAGGAAGGCGTGCTGAACATCGCCTTCCAGTATGCCGATGATAACGGCCTCCTGCTTCTGGACCTGAAGGACCTGCGCAAGCTGCTCGTTAGCCTCGGCGATGATACGCTGCGCAACGAAGTGAGCCGCAAGTATGGCAACGTGGCGCCGGCGTCTCTCTCGGCGGTGCAGCGCGAACTGCTGGTGCTGGAGCGCGGCGGGGCGGAACGCTTCTTTGGCGAGCCGGCGATGGAGCTGCCGGACTTCATGCGCACGACGAGCGATGGGCGCGGCTACATCAACATTCTGGATGCCCGTAAGCTGATCAATTCTCCGAAGCTCTATTCGACCTTCCTGCTCTGGCTGCTGTCGGAACTGTTCGAGGAACTGCCCGAGATCGGCGATCCGGAGAAACCCCGCCTCGTGTTCTTCTTCGACGAGGCGCACTTGCTGTTCGCTGATGCCCCTCCCGCCCTGATGCAGAAGGTGGAACAGGTCGTACGCCTGATCCGGTCGAAGGGTGTCGGCGTCTATTTTGTCACGCAGAACCCGCGCGACCTGCCGGAAAGCGTGTTGGCGCAGCTCGGCAACCGGCTGCAGCACGCGCTGCGCGCCTATACGCCGACCGAGCAGAAGGCGGTGAAATCGGCGGCCGCCTCATTCCGTCCGAACCCCTCGTTCAAGACGGAGGCAGCAATCACTGAGATGGGCGTCGGCGAGGCTCTGGTTTCCACGCTGGAAGCCAAGGGGGCGCCGACGATGGTGCAGAAAACACTGATCCGGCCCCCATCCTCGCGGCTCGGCCCGGCGACGGATGCGGAGCGCGCCGAGGTGCACAAGGCGAGCCCGGTGTTCGGCAAATATGAAAAGGCAATCGACTGGGAGTCGGCCTACGAGATCCTGTCGAAGCGCGAGGAGGTCGCCGCCAGGGAGGCCGAGAAAATCGCCAAGCTGGAGGCCAAGGAGAAGGAAGCCGCTGCCAAGGCGAAGGCCAAGGGCAAGGCACCTGCCCGCTCGCGCCGGATGAGCGCGACCGAGCGCGCTGCCAACAATGCCGCCAGCACGGCGAGCCGCGAGATCACGCGCTATATTCTGCGCGGCATATTCGGAACACGGAAACGGTGAAACCCATGCGCGTCCTCATCCTCGCCGCCGCTCTCGGCCTTTCGGGCTGCGCCACCGGCCCATCCGAAAAGAACTGGGCCGGCCATGGCGGCGCGCAGCCCTTCGCCACGGCCGTCGCGGCCTGCAACCAGATCAGTTACAATGTCGAGGCGAATTTTGTGACCTGCATGGCGGGGCGCGGCTGGACCAAAGTTAAGAAATAGGCCGGCGAGGGCTACGCAGGCCTGAGCCCCTTCTCCGCTGGGAGAAGGCGTTTGGGATGAGCAGGCGCCGTTTCTTGCCGCTTCGCGCAGCCTGAATTTGAAGGGGTGCTCCCCCTCACCCCGGCCCCTCCCGCGAGGAAGAGGGCAGAAGAACCTTCCCGTCGCGTCAGCAGTGGCGAAATGCCCACGCGTCTCCTATAGTTATCTTTGAGCCCCAATCAGACATGCCAAAGGGAGGCACCGGCCCATGAAAGAGTACCTGAAGTTCTATATCGATGGCGCATGGGTTGACCCGGTGACGCCCCGCAAGCTGGAAGTCGAGAACCCCGCGACCGAAGAAAACTTCGCCGTGATCTCGCTCGGCTCGAAAGCCGATGCGGACAAGGCGGTTGCCGCCGCGAAGAAAGCCTTCCCGAGCTTCTCGCAGACCAGCGTGGAATACCGCGCGGACCTGCTCGACAAGATTGCCGCCGGTATCCAGAAGCGGATGCCGGATCTGGCAGTTGCCATCTCCGAGGAGATGGGCGCACCGATGTGGCTGGCGAATGCCGCGCAGGTGCCGGCCGGCATGGGTCACTTCGCCACCACCGCCGCGATCCTGCGTTCCTACAAATGGGAAGAGCTGAAAGGCTCCACCCTGCTGCGCAAGGAACCGATCGGCGTGTGCGCCTTCATTACGCCCTGGAACTGGCCGCTGAACCAGATCGCCTGCAAAGTCGCCCCGGCGATTGCCGCGGGCTGCACGATGGTCCTGAAGCCGTCGGAAATCGCCCCGCTCGACGCAATGATCTTTGCCGAGATCCTGCATGAGGCCGGCGTGCCGAAAGGCGTGTTCAACCTCGTCAACGGTGACGGCCCGGGCGTCGGCTCGGTGCTCTCCTCGCACCCGGATGTCGATATGGTGAGTTTCACAGGCTCGACCCGCGCCGGTGTGCTCGTCGCGCAGGCCGCTGCCCCGACCGTCAAGCGCGTGGCGCAGGAACTGGGCGGCAAGAGCCCGAACATCGTTCTGCCGAACGCCGACCTGAAGAAAGCGGTATCCGGCGGCGTGATGTCGATGATGCTGAACACCGGACAGAGCTGCAACGCGCCGAGCCGGATGTTCGTGCAGAAGGACCAGCAGAACGAAGCCATCGCAATCGCCAAGGCAACTGCCGAAGCGGTGAAGGTGATGATGCCGGCGGAAGCTTCGCCCGGCGCGATCGGCCCGATCTCGAACGGCAACCAGTATCAGAAGGTCCAGGACCTGATCCAGAAAGGCATCGAAGAGGGCGCAACCCTCGTTGCCGGTGGCCCGGGTCGTCCGGAAGGCTTCAACAAGGGCTACTTCGCCCGGCCGACCGTATTCGCCAACGTGACCAATGACATGACCATCGCGCGCGAGGAAATCTTCGGGCCGGTGCTCTGCATCCTGCCCTACAACACGGTGGACGAAGCCGTCGAAATGGCGAACGATACGGTCTACGGCCTCGCCGGCTATGTACAGGGCCCTGAGAAGGATGCCTATGCGGTCGCCAACCGGATCCGCGCCGGCCAGATCAACGTCAACGGCGCAAACCCTGATTTCTCGGCACCGTTCGGCGGCTATGGCCAGTCGGGCAATGGCCGCGAATGGGGCGAGCACGGCTTCGAGGAGTTCCTCGAAGTGAAAGCCGTGATCGGCTACAAGGTCGCTTGAACCTGGCTTGCCAGTGAAGACACCGGAAGCGGCAGCCCTCCAAAGCTGCCGCTTCTTTTTTATCCGCTCCCGGAGGAAATATCCATGGCCCTGAAGCTTCACCACCTCAACGCCTCGCGCTCGCAGCGCATTGTCTGGCTGCTGCTGGAACTCGGCGTGCCGCACGAGATTATCCACCACAAGCGCAACGAGACGACGCGCCTTGCCCCCCCGGACCTCAAGAAGATCCACCCGCTCGGCAAGTCGCCGCTGCTGGAAGACGGGAGCATCGTGATCGCCGAGACGGGCGCGATCACCGAATACCTGCTGGCGAAGCATGACACCGGTCACAAGCTTCACCCGAAACCGGGCTCAGCGGATTTCCCGCGCTACCTCGAATGGGTGCACTCGGCAGAAGGCGCGGTGTTCCTGCCCGGACTGCTGGCGCTCTATACCGGCATGGCGGGGATTACCGACGGACCGGTCGCGCAGATGATCGCCGGCGAGCGTGAGAAGGTGGCGGCCTATATCGAGGCGCACCTGTCGAAACATGCCTATTTTGCTGGCGAGACATTCACGGCGGCCGACTGCCTGATGGGCTTCCAGGTCGTGATGACAGGCGCGCAGGGCGGCCTCGCAAACCGGCCGGCCACGCAGGCCTGGCTGGACACGGTGACCGCGCGGCCCGCCTACAAGGCAATGCTGGCGGTGGGCGTCTGACCCAGGGCTGAAAATCCGCGCGGGCGATGCCTGACCTCCTGCAAACTACTTTGTATTTCAAAGTGACTGTTTGCATGCAAGAACGCATCATCCATGACCATCGCCCAACGCGACGCCGCCCTGAAAGCCGGACGGCTGACCGCTTCGGCTGAAGTCCGCGGCGGATGGCCGGTGCCACTGGCCGGAGCAACCTATCGGGCAGTGCTGGCCTGGCTCGGCGGGCGGATTGACCCGGCAAACTGGTCGCTGCTGGCGGCTGTGATGTCCGGCGCGGTCTTTCCGCTGGCGATTGCCTATGCCGCGATCTTCCGGAACCCCTTCATGAAAGTGAAAGGACCAGATCAGGGCGCCGTGTACATGGCGATGAACGCGATGCTGCTATTCTGGCCGGCGGCGATTGGCGCTCTGCGGAACTTCAACGCGCTGACGCCGCTGATCCTGGCTATCGGCATGCCGGGTGACTGGCCGGTGTTCGGCTGGAGCTATGGCCAGCGCCTGCCCTTCCTGTTCCATGTGGTCGTGCGGGCAGTCGTCTCCTTCGGTATCTGGCAGTACATGCCGCAGGGACGGTTTACCGCGCTGCCCGCAGCGGCGGCGGGAATTTATCTGGTGACGGAGGCCCTGCTGTTCATCGACAGCGCCCGCGTGGCCCGGCGCCTCACACAAAAGTGATGGGGCCTGCTGGCTGGCATTCAGCTTCGAGCTGCCACATGATAGAGTGGAGAAAATAAAGGAGGCTGCTCTCATGAAACGGCTTACATTCGCCGCTGCCCTTGCCGGGCTCGCGCTCTTGGGCGCCTGCGCGACCGCAACGCCCTACCAGCAGGCGCTGACTTCGAACGACAGCGGCTATTCGGAGCAGAAGATCGAGGACAACCGCTTCCAGGTGCAGTTCGAGGGCAACTCGCTGACCGACCGCAAGACGGTGGAGACCTACCTGCTCTACCGTGCGGCGGAACTGACCAAGCAGAGCGGCTATGATCACTTCCGCGTCGTGCGGCGCGATACAGATTCAAACACCAGGCTGGTCGGCTCGCCGTCCGCCTATGATCCGTTCTACGACCACTTCTATCTGAGCTATCGCTATTTCGGACCGCGCGCCGGCTACTTCCATGATCCCTACCGGCGGTATTATCCGGGTCCGGCCTATTACTCCCGCTGGGGCGCTTATGACCCGTTCTGGGGCGGGCCTTCGGAGTACCGGGAACGGACAAGCTATGTCGCATCCGCCGAGATCGTGATGGGCAAGGGACCGAAGCCGGACGATGTGGCCTTCTTTGATGCAAGCCAGGTGATCTTCAACCTGACCGGCTCGATCCAGCGCCCCGCCGCCTGATCCCGCCGGCCTCGCAAGACCTGACGAAGCCCCGCACAAAGCTGCGGGGCTTTTTCATGTGAGCTATGTCCAATCGGCACTAGGCAAGCCGGGCGGAGGGGTCCAGAACGCCCCGTTCCCTATCCTCCCGGATCCTGCACCTCCTCCATGGCCGATACCGACAATGCACCCGAACAGCTGA
>NZ_JBBEBT010000188.1:0-3828 GCF_040882205.1 Hyphomonas sp. | reverse complement strand
CGGCGCTGGATACGCCGCTGACAGATGGCAAGCTGTTCCGCGTGGCGCCAGGCGCGGAGGGCGAGCCGCTCGGGCCGCCGCAGGAAGTACTCACCGGCCTGCAATTCGCCAATGGCTTTACGATCGATGAGGCACGCGGCAAGCTTTTCATCGCGGAAACCGTAGCCGGTCATGTGCTGAGTTATGCGGTGGACCTCTCTACCGGCGCGCTGACGGACCGCGCGGTGCTGGCTGGCGTCGTCTCGCCGGACAATGTGGAGCCCGGACCAGATGGCGCGCTATGGGTTGCCTCCCCGATGACCAACCAGGTTCTGGCGATCAACCCGGATACGGGGGAAGCGCGCGTGGCCTTCTCGGCGCAAACCGAAGCGGGCACCGCCGTGATCGCGGAATATGCCCGGCGCGGCGAAGCGGGCGAGCCCCGCGCCGAACTTCTGGGGCCGGATGTCTGGTCGCCGATGCCGGGCCTCGTGACAGGCGTGATCCACACGCCAGGCGGCGGTCCTGTCTATGTGTCGGGTCTAGGAAACGCGCTCCTGAAAATTAACGCGCCGCAATAGCGTCCAGCGAGAAAACTTCCGTATACGTGACGTTCGCGCGCCGCCATCTGAATCCGGATGACGTTTCCGCTAAGCACGTTAAAGCATCGTGGGATTAATCTGCCGCATATCCGGCCACTTTGACGTAGTTCCGGCATTCGGTCGGGTCATAGAGTTTGCAGATGCTTCCGATGGCGGCTGCGAGGTCTTCGAAGGTTCGGGCTGCTGCGGCGCGTAGATCGGCTTTGAGTTTCGAGAAGGCTTGTTCGACCGGGTTCAGGCGGGGAGCGTATTGTGGCAGGAACAGGAGCCCGGCGCCTCGGGCTCGGATGATGCCTTCAGCATAGGCACTTCTGTGGACGGACAGGTTGTCGAGGCCGGTTTCGGCGTAAGTGTTGAACGCGGCCCGGTCCATGGCGCCCGGAATGATCCATGGCGCCGTCAGTTCACCGCAGCGCAGAGCGGCGATAAAGGTCTGTGTGATCCATTTGCCGAACGGTGCGCTCGCCTTCAGCCGTTCGCCCCACCGGGCCCGGCCGCGCAGCCGGGTCATCCTGGTGTTGACGGCGTTCGGTGGGCAATCGCGGTGCGATTGCTAATCCACCTTACCATCGATGAACACCAGCCGTCCCGGCGCACGCCGCATAAAGGGCTATCGATGAGGGATCCAGACGCGGCGGCGCTCAGCAACGTCGGCGCGTGCGCATTCCGAGGCCATCAGCTGTTTTTTTATATGTGAACCCGCTCCGCCGCCGCCCGACGCGAAGATCAGCCCGCAACCGCCCTGGCGACCCGGATACGCAGGTCAGACAAATAACTCTTGCCCATGACCCACCCCCGAAAAAGGTGAGCCACAAACCGGGCGACTTGGGAACCCTTAGCGATTCACATTTGGCGCGGCATGCTCTAGTGTCGCCGGACAACCAGAGGACAACCAGAGGACACTCAATGACCCCCATCGCCGCCACCACACTTTACATCGGTTTGTTCGCCCTGCTGATGCTCGTGCTCAAACTGAACGTCGGACGTGTGCGTTCCTCGAAGAAAATCAATCTCGGCGATGGCAACGATGATTCCATGCAGCGCGCGATCCGCGTTCAGGGCAATGCGGTAGAGGATGTGCCGGTTGTACTTTTTGGCCTCGTGGGGCTTGGTTTGCTGGCCGCACCGGTCCTGCTGATCCACGGCCTGGGGGTTTCGTTCCTGATTGCCCGCATCCTGCATGCAATCGGGCTCGGCGGAGTGGCAGGCGCCGGCATCGGCCGTCTGATCGGCACGCTTGTCTCGCTGATCGTGATGATCGCGACGGCCGCCGCCTGCATCTGGTACGCGTTGGCCTGACCGGTCAGTCCAGCGCGCCGATATACGGCAGCCCGCGATACAGGCCCGCATCGTCCATGCCATAACCGACGAGGAAGCGGCCTGGCGCGTCAAAGGCGCAGAAGTCCACGCCTTCGGCGCCGCGCGGAGCCCACGGCTTCTGCGTGAGCGCAACGGTCAACACTTCGCGGGCACCCTTGGCGATCAGGTGGTGCCTGGCAAAGTCGAGCGTGCGGCCGGTATCGAACACGTCATCTATCAGCAGCATGCCGCGCCCTTCCACAGGGCGCGAGACATCCGCGCGCACGACCACGCGGCCTGAGCTTTCGCGCGCGTCACGGTAGCTTTCAAGCCAGAGCACATCGAGGACGGGATGCACGTGGCGCCGGGCGAGAGCTTTCATCAGGTCGCTGGTAAACGGCGTTGCGCCGATCAGGATGGAGACGGCGGTCCATTCGCCGGTCAAGCGCGGCGCGAGCCGGTCAGCCAGCTCGTCGACCCGGGCCATCAGATCTGCCTCCGAAAGAACAACATCGATCTTAGGCATCGGCGCGTGTGGAATGGGAGTTTGCATGATCAGGTCGGTTCCTCGGATCCAGGCAGCGGTTCGAGCGGGGAGGCTTCCGGCACGGTCGGCGCTTCCTGCGCAGGCGGTTCATTCGGGACAGCCGAACGCTCGACGAAGCTGACGACGATCTCGAAGCTCTCGACAGGTGCAGGTTCGACCACGACGCCGAACTGGCCGGAGGCGCCGGGCTCCAGCTCGGCAGGCGTGACAAAGCTGTATTCGGTGGCAACGATCTTGCCGGCCTCGTCGCGCAGGTCGACCCGCACGCCAGGCGTTCCGACTGCCGAATTGGCGACATTCACGGCGCGGCCGGTCACGGTGACGATGGGAATGGTGTCGTTGAAGGTACGGGCGCGCTCGATATCGGCGAAGTCGAGCCCGAACCGGTTCACGTCGAGCCCAGCCAACCGGTAAGCGGCGGCCGACTGCGGCCAGACCTTCACAACATCGTTGCGGAAAAAGAAAGCGGCGACAGTGGCGGCTACGAACAAGCTCCCCGTCAAAAGCCAGGACAGGACGGCAAAGAGCTTGCTTTTCTCGCGCCGCTGCTCGCGCAGGCGCTCGCGGTAAACCTCATGCGCAGGGGCGGCGGGCTTGTCTTCGGCGAGGGATTTCGGCTGCACGAACCATGAATGGCCGCAGGCCGCGCATTTCACAGTGCGGCCACTTTCACCGATTGTTGAGTCATCGGCGAAATAATGCGTGCTGCACGAAGGACACGTAAGGATCATTTCCGGCGTCTTTCCCGCTAATCGCCCCGTTTGACCACCTCTGGACCCCGGATCTCACCAATGACCCAGCTACGCCCGGACATGTTCGAAGAAGCCGCCGTCCGCCTGGATGGCGTGTCCCTTCGCTACGATTCGTCCGAGGAAGTCCTTAGCGGGATTGATCTGGTCCTGAAACCCGGCAGCTTCAGCTTCCTGACCGGCGCTTCCGGAGCAGGCAAGTCAAGCCTCCTGAAGCTGCTTTACCTGGCGCAGCCCCCCTCCCGGGGTGAGGTGTCGCTGTTCGGCCGCCCCACCAGCCGGCTGGCGCGCGACGAACTCTCGGCCATGCGGCGCCGGGTGGGCGTGGTGTTCCAGGAATTCCGCCTGCTGAACCACCTGACGACCTACGAGAACGTCGCCCTCCCTTTGCGGGTGATGGGGCGCAAGGAGACGCAGTACCGCCGGGATGTGGAGGAACTGCTGAGCTGGGTGGGCCTCGGCGAGCGGCTGCACAAGCGCCCGGAGACGCTCTCCGGCGGCGAACAGCAGCGCGTCGCGATTGCCCGCGCCGTGGTGACCCAGCCGAACCTGCTGATCGCCGACGAGCCGACCGGCAATGTCGATCCCGACATGGCGGCGCGCCTGATGCGGCTGTTCTACGAACTCAACAAGCGCCTCGGCACGACTGTGG
>NZ_JBBEBT010000187.1:0-3834 GCF_040882205.1 Hyphomonas sp. | reverse complement strand
GGGCTAGCCCCATATCCCCGCCCTCTGAAAATTGAATACGATTTCCTGCCTTCGAGCGCCCTTCTCCCCAAGGGAGATGGGATTTTGCTCAGCCCATCTTCCCGGCGTCCAGCACCGCCCGTGTGACGCGCAGTATGCGGCTGGCGATGCGGACCTCGATGTAGAAGGAGACGAGCGCGACGACGAGCAGCAGCATCGAGACGACGAACAGGATCGAGACGGCGGCGGCGACCGGGACCGCGACCAGCTGGCCGGTGAACAGGAGGATGATCACGAGGCAGATCATCAGCGCGGCCAGGGTGCAGAGGCCGATGGCGCGGTGAATGTGCACCATGCGCCGGTCGAGCACGCCGAGCTCGGTCTGGTGGATGCGGCGGGCCGTATCGTCATTGGCGGCGAGGCCTTCCTCCAGCGCGCGCCAGCGGTCCACCACACGAGCGAGGCGGTTGGCCATCACGTTCAGCAGCGCGCCGATGCCGGCCAGCGTGAACACCGGCGCTATGGCCAGCTGGATGATGTGGGCGATGTCGGAGGGGAGGGCAGTTTCGGGCATGGTGGGGGTCCAGGGCGACGCTTGCCGGAGTTTACCCTGTTTGGCGCCGGAAACATCCCGAGGCCTTCCCAATCCGGCCCTTTTGCGCCATAAGCCCGTTTTTGGGGCGGAGGCACTGTCTCTTGACCCTGCTGGACGACATCCCGGCTGTGGCCACCTGATCAGGCCCGTTCCAAAAAACCCCGCCAATTCAGGCGACTAGTGAACCCAGCGCCCGCGGGCGTGAAACCAGAAGGCTTATCCGATGTCGATTACCGCTGAACACAAACAAGAGCTGATCAAGAAGTTCGCCACCAACCCGGGTGACACGGGCTCGCCGGAAGTCCAGGTTGCGATCCTCACGGCGCGCATCAATGGCCTGACCGACCACTTCAAGGCCAACAAGAAAGACAACCACTCCCGCCGGGGCCTGCTGACCATGGTCGCCACCCGCCGGAAGCTCCTGGACTATGTCCGGGGCAAGGATGAAGCTCGTTACACGAAGCTCATCACGGAACTCGGCATCCGCCGCTAGGTCCAAAACAAGCCCGCCAGGCAATAGGGCCATGGCGGGCTTTTCGTATGTGAAAGAAAGACAGACATGTTCAATACGCAATCAGTGTCGCTGGAATGGGCCGGCCGCACACTCACGATCGAGACGGGCCATGTGGCGCGTCAGGCTGATGGCGCCGTCATGGTCACCTATGGCGACACCACGCTCCTCGCGACCGCCGTCTTCGCAAAGTCGGCCAAGCCCGGTCAGGACTTCTTCCCCCTGACCGTCAACTACCAGGAAAAATACTTCGCAGCTGGCCGCATTCCCGGAGGCTTTTTCAAGCGTGAAGGCCGCCCGACCGAGAAAGAGACGCTGACCTCGCGCCTTATCGACCGACCGATCCGCCCGCTGTTCGTCAAGGGCTTCAAGAACGAAGTCCAGGTGATCATCACCGTTCTCTCGTATGACCTCGAGAACGATGCCGATGTGATGGGCATGATCGGCGCCTCGGCCGCCCTCGTGCTCTCCGGTGCCCCGTTCATGGGTCCGATCGCGGCAAGCCGCGTCGGCTATATCAACGGCCAGTATGTCATCAACCCGACCGTCGCGGAACTGGAAGATTCCGAACTCGACCTCGTCCTCGCCGGCACGTCCGACGCTGTGATGATGGTAGAATCGGAAGCTTATGAGCTTTCGGAAGAAATCATGCTCGGCGCCGTTGTCGCCGGCCATGACGCGATGCAGCCAGTGATCGATGCGATCATACAACTTGCCGAGAAAGCCGCCAACGCGCCGTTCGAGTTTGAAGCCGAAGACAATTCTGCTGCCGTGAAAGCGATCGAGAAGATCGTCGGCAAGGACCTGTCGAAAGCCTACAAGATCACCGCGAAGGCCGAGCGCTACGGCGCAGTCGGCGCCGCGCGCGATACTGCAAAGGCGAAACTCGTCGGCACTGAAGACGCGCCGGGCGAAATGTCGGCCGACCTGTTCAAGGCCGCCTTCAAAGAAGCCGAAGCCTCGGTGGTTCGCGGCGACATCCTGAAAACGGGTGAGCGCATCGATGGCCGCAAGCTGGACCAGATCCGTCCGATCCTCGCCGAGGCAGGCTTCCTGCCCCGCACGCACGGCTCGGCCCTGTTCACGCGCGGCGAAACGCAGGCGATCTGCGTCACCACGCTCGGAACCTCCGATGACGAACAATACATCGAAGGTCTGGACGGCACCCGCAAAGAGAAGTTCATGCTGCACTATAACTTCCCACCCTACTCGGTCGGGGAGACAGGCCGCCTCGGCGGCGCGGGCCGCCGCGAGATCGGTCATGGCAAGCTTGCCTGGCGTGCCCTTCAGGCAGTTTTGCCGAAGCACGAAGACTTTCCGTACACGATCCGTCTCGTCTCGGAGATCACCGAGTCCAATGGCTCGTCCTCGATGGCGACGGTCTGCGGTTGCTCCCTCGCCATGATGGATGCCGGCGTGCCGATCACCCGTCCGGTGTCCGGCATCGCGATGGGCCTAATCCTCGAAGGCAAGGACTTCGCGGTCCTCTCCGACATCCTGGGTGACGAAGACCACCTCGGCGACATGGACTTCAAGGTGGCCGGTACGGAGAAGGGCATCACCTCCCTCCAGATGGACATCAAGGTGGCCGGCATCACGCGCGAGATCATGGGCAAAGCCCTCGATCAGGCGAAAGGCGGGCGTCACCACATCCTCGACGAAATGGCGAAGGGTCTCTCCTCCGCCCGCGGCAAGCTCGCCGACACCGCGCCGCAGATGGAAATCATCAAGGTGCCGACCGACAAGATCCGTGATGTGATCGGCTCGGGCGGCAAGGTCATCCGCGGCATCGTCGACGAGACGGGCGCCAAGGTGAACATCGATGATGACGGCACCGTCCAGATTTCGGCGATGGACCGGAAGTCGATCGACGCTGCCATCAAGATGATCCGGGGCATCACGGCGGAAGCCGAAATCGGCCAGGTCTACGAAGGCAAGGTCGTCTCGATGAAAGACTTCGGCATCTTCGTGAACTTCTTCGGTCCCAAGGACGGCCTCGTGCACGTCTCCCAGATGGCCAACAAGCGCATCGGCCATCCGAAAGAGATGGTCAAAGAAGGCGACAAGGTCTGGGTTAAGTTGATGGGCCTCGACGAGCGCGGCAAGGTCCGCCTGTCGATGAAGGTCGTCGATCAGGAGACCGGTAAGGAAATCGAAGGCGCGGACGCCGGCGAGTAATCGCTCCTCTGCGTCAATGCAAATAGGGAAGGGCCGCTCCTTGTGGGGCGGCCCTTTTTGTTGGAAAGCCTGTCTGCGGGCAAAAGGGCGTTGTCATGTCGAAGAAAAAAGCATTCCTGATCGCGATGTCGGGCGGGTCCGGCTCCGGCAAGTCGACGCTGGCGGTGGCGCTGCTCGAGCGGCTGGGGCCCGGCAATGCGGTTATGTTCGGCGAGGACGCCTATTATCACCCGATGAATTTCTACGGCGCTCTTAAGAGCGAAGAGGAACGCCGCGCCCTCGTCGCGGGCATCAATTATGACGATCCGAAATCCAAGGAGGTTGACCACCTCGTCTCCGACCTGCGCGCACTGAAGGCGGGCGAGACGATTGAGCAGCCGATCTATGATTACGAACTGCATGACCGCTCGAAGAAGACGCGCCGCATCGGTTCGGCGCCGGTGCTGATCCTTGAAGGCATCCATGCGCTGTCGATGCCGAAGATCCGCAACTTCATCGACCTTTCGGTCTATGTCGACACGCCGGACGATCTGCGCCTCGCCCGCCGCATCCGGCGCGACGTGATCGAGCG
>NZ_JBBEBT010000186.1:2213-3843 GCF_040882205.1 Hyphomonas sp. | reverse complement strand
ATCCAAACCGCCCCTGTCTTACCGCGATGCCGGTGTCGATATTGAGGCAGGCGACAGGCTGGTGGACGCCATTTCTCCGATGGCCAAGGCCACGGCGCGGGCCGGCGTGATGGGCGGCCTCGGCGGCTTCGGTGCGCTGTTTGACCTGAAATCTGCCGGATACACCGATCCGGTGCTCGTTTCCGGCACCGACGGGGTCGGCACCAAGCTGATGCTGGCCTTCGAGACGGGTATCCACAACACGGTCGGCATCGACCTCGTCGCCATGTGCGCCAACGACGTGCTGGCGCAGGGCGCCGAGCCACTGTTTTTCCTGGACTATTTCGCCACTGGCAAGCTGGAAGGCGGGATCGCCGAGGCGGTCATTGCGGGCATTGCTGAGGGCTGCCGCCGGTCCGGCTGCGCGCTGGTGGGCGGCGAGACGGCCGAGATGCCGGGCATGTACCCGCCGGGACATTACGATCTGGCAGGCTTCGTGGTTGGGGCCGTGGACCGCGACAAAGTGCTCCCCCGGATGGGTGACATGGCAGCCGGCGACATTCTTATCGGCATGACTTCCTCCGGCCCCCATTCCAACGGCTATTCGCTGGTGCGCCGCATCGTCGCCCGGGAAGGCCTGTTCTATGGCGGCCCTTCACCTTTCTCGAACGCGCAAACGCTGGGCGAAGCCCTCCTGACGCCGACGCGCCTCTATGCGCCACTCGCTTTGCCGCTGCTCCGCTCCGGCCGCGTGAAGGGCCTCGCCCATATCACCGGCGGCGGTCTCACCGGGAATACGCCGCGCATGTGCCCGGACGGGCTTGTCCCCCGCATCGACCGCGCCAGCTGGACGCCGCCCCCGGTATTTGGTTGGCTGCAAGAGGCGGGCGGCGTCGACACCGACGAGATGCACCGCACCTTCAATATGGGTATTGGCATGGTGCTGGCCGTAAGCCCAGCCGACGCAGCCAGCGTGATCGCCGACCTGAAAGCCGCCGGCGAAGACCCGCGCGTCGTAGGCGAGCTCGCCCCTGCATGAGGCGGCTTAAGCTTGCGATCCTGATTTCGGGCCGCGGCTCGAACATGGAAGCCCTGCTGAAAGCGATTGCGGCCGATCTCGATTTTCCCGCGACGCCGGTGCTGGTCGCCTCCAACAAGCCGGATGCGCCTGGGCTGGAGATTGCCGACGCGGCGGATGTCCCCACCGTTGCGTTAGACCACCGCGACTATGGCAAGGACCGCGCCGCCTTCGAGAAAGAACTCGATGACGAACTGCGCCGCTCCGGCACGGAGATCATCGCGCTCGCCGGATTCATGCGCGTTCTGACGCCCTGGTTCGTCTCGCGGTGGGAAGGCCGGATGATCAATATCCACCCCTCGCTTCTGCCGAAATACAAAGGCCTCGATACCCACCAGCGCGCCCTCGACGCGGGCGACAGTGAAGCCGGCTGCACGGTTCACTGGGTCAACTCCGGCGTCGATGACGGCGAGATCATCGCGCAGGCGCGTGTACCGATCCTGCGCGGCGATACCGAAGACACGCTGGCTGCGCGGACGCTGATCGCCGAGCATATGCTGTTTCCCGAAGCGCTGAAAATCGCCTGCGCAAAGATCCTGAAGAGATAGTCCGCTTCCCCGGCGCTGTCGTGGA
>NZ_JBBEBT010000186.1:0-2171 GCF_040882205.1 Hyphomonas sp. | reverse complement strand
CCGCGCGATACAGTAAGGTAATGCGGCAGAGCCGGGACGGACAGATGAGCGAAATCGTCATCACAAAGGAAGACGGGCCCCGCGCCGGCCGCTATGTCGCCCGGATCGACGGCATCGATGCCGAAGGCGAGATCACCTGCACGCACGAGAGACCCGGCGTGAGCAGCGCGAACCATACCGGCGTGCCGGACGCGATGGGTAGGCACGGTGCGGCCAGAGCGCTGCTGAAATTAATGCTGGACGATGCCCGCACCGATGGATTCAAGATCATCCCTATCTGTCCCTGTGTGCGCGGTCAGTATGCCAAGCATCCCGAATGGACCGGCCTGTTCACGACCAGGCCCGGCGAAAAACCCAGAGACTTCGCTTGACCTCACGTCTGGCGAGAAAATGAAACAGAGGACCGGAAACGTGCAACAGATCGTTCTGAAACAGTATTGCAATGGTGCGCCGCAGCCGGAGGATTTCCAGCTTGAAACACTGGCACTGCCGGAGCCGAAGGACGGACAATTCCGTGTACGGCATATCTGGTGTTCGGTGGACCCTGGCACGCGCTCACGCCTTTCAGGCGGTGACAGCTATGCCGCCGCGCTGCCGCTCGGCAAGCCGATTGACGGCTTCAGCGTCGGCATGATTGAGGCGAGCAACAATCCTGACTGGGAGGTGGGCACCAAGGTATTCTGCGCGGGAGGCTGGAAAACTCATTCGCTGCAATCGGGAAAAGGTTTCATTGGCAAGGTGATGGATGTACCCGGCGTGCCGCTGTCAGCCTGGATAGGTGTGCTGGGCGTGCCCGGTCTTACCGCCTGGTTTGGTACGAAGGATGTCGCGCGTTTCAAGGAAGGTGACGCCGTGCTGGTCACTTCGGCAGCCGGCCCGGTCGGCGCCACCGCCGGCCAGCTGGCGAAAGCCTGGGGCGCCTCGAAGGTCGTCGGCGTCGCCGGGTCAAAGGCAAAGTGTGACTGGCTGCTGAACGAGGCCGGTTTTGATGGCGCAATCAACTACAAGACTGACGGAGACCTGACCGCCGCGATCGCCGCAGAATTCCCGAAAGGCGTCGATGTCCTGTTCGACAATGTCGGCAACGCGATGGTCAACCGCGTGCTGCCGCTGATGGCGCTGTACGGGCGCATCTGCATCTCCGGCCAGGTCGCCGACTATAATCTGACCCCGGAGCAAACGCCGGGTATCGTCAACACAAAGCCCTTCATCACCCACCGGGTGAACATGCAAGGCCTCGTCGTATTCGACTTTATGCGCAGCTTCCCCGAAGCCCTGGGTACGATGGCGAAGATGATCGCTAGCGGACAATTGAAGATCCAGGAAGAACGCTTCGACGCAATCGCCTCGATGCCGGAAGCCTTCTGCGGCCTGTTCCGGGGCGAGAATTCCGGGCGGCGGGTTGTAAAGGTCGGGGCGGAGTAGCGGGCCAACGCACTCCTCTTTCCATCTTGTGATCCCGGCAAAAGCTGGGACAGGTAGGGTCAGCACCTGCCGGGCGCTTAAGAAAAGAAGCCGGCAAGGTTTCCCCTGCCGGCTTCTTTTACATCTGAAGACGATACCGGCGCTCAGGCCGCGATGTCGGCTTCCGAGAAGAACTGCGCGATTTCGAGTGCAGCGTTCTCGGCCGAGTCTGAGCCATGCACCGAGTTTTCGCCAATCGACTTGGCGAAAAGTTTGCGGATCGTGCCGTCAGCGGCCTGGGCAGGGTTGGTGGCGCCCATCACATCGCGGTA
Source organism: Hyphomonas sp. (assembly GCF_040882205.1). Lineage (GTDB taxonomy): Bacteria > Pseudomonadota > Alphaproteobacteria > Caulobacterales > Hyphomonadaceae > Hyphomonas. Next base: position 435 of record NZ_JBBEBT010000186.1, on the reverse strand, counting down.
TTTCGTGATGGCGTCTGCGCCTTCGAGGACCTGCACGACCACCGGGCCGGAAATCATGAAGTCGACCAGTTCTCCGAAGAAGGGGCGCTCACGGTGAACACCGTAGAAGCGTTCGGCCTGGGCGCGGGTCATCTGGATGCGGCGCTGGCCGATGATGCGCAGGCCGGCCTTCTCGATGACAGCGTTGATGGCGCCGGTGAGGTTACGCTCGGTGGCGTCCGGCTTGATGATGGAAAAGGTACGCTGCACGGCCATGAGGGCTTCCTGAATCTGTGGGTTGCGGATTTGCGCGGCCTATAGCGGCCCCGCCGCCCGGCGGCAACAGGCCAGAGGTGGCCCACCTGTCGCCGAAAAGTCACGGGGCGGAAATATTAAGGAACATCTGATCAGTTTCCGTTCCCGGCGTTGTTGCTGATGTGCAGCGTTTTGAGCGCC
>NZ_JBBEBT010000185.1:0-3876 GCF_040882205.1 Hyphomonas sp. | reverse complement strand
TTTCATCGGCCGTGCAGCTGACCTGGCAGGTCAGCGCCTCGTCCCTGCCGGCGCCGATCAAGGAGCGGTTCCGCAAGCTCTATGGCAGCCGGATCACGGCGGACGGCCGCCTGATGCTCGAAGCGAGCGAGCACCGCAGCCAGGTCCAGAACCGGCAGGCGGCACGGGCGCGCCTCGCGGAGATGGTTCTGAAGGCCTCGGTGGCGCCCAAACGCCGGATCGGGACCAAACCCACAGCGGGCAGCGTCCGCCGGCGCATTGCCGCCAAGAAGAAGCGCGGCGAAGTGAAGGCCCTGCGCGCCGGCGTGGGCGATGACGACTAGGCCCGGCAAAACGGATGCGTCCGGGTTTCGAAGCCGGGCAGGCGGTTATGTGCAAGCGCCGGGTGGCAAGCGGCCGGCCGCCTCCATCAATTCGCAGGCGGACATAAAGATCAGGAACGCGGATCTTGAACTTCGCCGGATCAGGCAAGACTATGCAGCCGATCGTCCGGCGCATCCGGTCGTTTGAAAAGGTTCCGGCCCGTGACCACCAATCCAGTCTCAACTGACGCCCTGATTGAGCTCAGGATCGAGAATATTGCCCTTTTGTTCGACCCGCTGGACCCCTTTCCGACGCCTACACGGGATCTGTCAAAGAGTGCCGAAGACTTTATCGTGGAATGGGCAAGAGAGCTGCCCCGCCGCGGCCCGATACGGTTGATTTTGCATATCCCATCATCAGCACAGCAAGACGTTTCGCAACTTCGGGCGGCATTCTCCAATCATTTCCGCCAGCGCGCCCGGGGCGTGAAAGGCGACATAAGCGAACTCTTTGGCGTGGGGCGAACGTCGCTGGTGATCGGTCTTACGACGCTCATTGCATGCGTCCTGGGCGGGCAGGCTGCGGTCATGCTGCTGGGGGCCGGCTCAGCGGCGCGCGTCCTGTCGGAAGGCCTGATCATTATCGGATGGGTCGCAAACTGGCGGCCGCTGGAGATTTTTCTATATGGATGGTGGCCGCTGGCACGTCGCCGAAAGCTCTATCAGCGCTTGGCAGATATGCCGATAGACGTCGTAACCGCTTGAGGCGGTCCTGCCATTCGCAGACACAAGCATGCCGCGTCCCGGACCCGGTAATGCTTTCGGGCCCCGTGCGCAGCCTGATCCTTCGCCCATCAGCAAGCGCGATCCAGGCTAGGCTGAAGGTTTCCGGTTTCGCGTGACTGACTTCCCGGCGCAGGCAGCGGGCATGGCTCGATATCGGCGGGTTGAGCGGCGCTAACGCGCGTCTATCGGAGAAAATACCACTGCCCTGCCTGAGGTTCCTGCTCCATCACGTCCGCAAAAACCTTCAGGGCCGAAAGTGTTCCGACAAGGACCGCGACCCCGGCCTCCTCGGCGCCGGTCAGTACCTGTTCTTGACCGACAGGATCCGGGTTGCCTGTCGCGCATCATCTTCGCTGACGGCGAGATGCTCAAGCAGGCTTTCCAGATAATCCGCCTCGGCGGTGACCATCGCGCCATCGGCCAGGCAGATGTCGAGGCAGTGCACGAACACCGAGAGGTGCATGTCATTTGCAAGCGCGCGGCACGCTTCACTCAGCCAATCCGGCCGGTCTGCACGGCGCTTCACGACCGTGCGGTTCAGTGCCGCCAGTTCGTTCGGATCCAGGTTGCGCAATATGCGTGACCGGTGCGACAGGGCCCTGAGCTCTTCGGTCTCCTGCTGCGCCATCTTCCCATCTGCCAGTGCAGCCGACAGGACGAGGCAGAAGAACGCTTCCGGTATCGACCAGTCGCTCTGATTGTTCGGAAACTCGGAGACGAGTTCCTTCAGGCTGAAGGGCTGCTTCTTTTCTGTGATTACGGGCGCGAACAGTTCGCCGGCCCCTTCGATCAGCTCGCTCATGAGCTTGGTTCCTCTGTGTCGGTTCGTGTTCAATCGGGACGGGGCGATGCCGGAGCCGGCGGCCAGGCGGCGACGGCGGCCTTCAACTGCTGAAGCTTGTCGCGCCGGGCCGTCAGCGCAGAGATGGTCGTATCGAGCCATTCGACATCCGGCGGAAGCTCGGTCAGTTTCCCGGGAGCCCCAACCCGGCTCGGCTCGGCAAGCAGCTGCGTGATTTCGAGTTCCAGCAAGTCGGACTGCTGCTGCAGCGTCACGATGCTCTGAAATGGCGCGTAGGCGTCAAGCTGTGCTTTCTGCGTGTCGATCTTCTGTTGCTGCACAACCGACTGCGCCTCTCTTTCTGCAAGCTCACTGGTCAGCCGTGCGACGCCGGCTTCAGCCTTTTCAATCGCTGCCGCGGCGTTCTGCTTGACCATCGCCATACCGATGGCACCGGCAGCGATCATCCCCACGAGGAAGACCACAGCAACCAGTAACCTGGCGCGGCCTGTCTTGGCCTGCCTCGCGTCCTGCGACAGCGCCTGCATGTCTTCGCGCGTCGGGACGGGCTGGAAGACGAGTTCGTCAGAATGATGGGGTTCACTGGGCGGCGGCATGGTTCAGGTCTCCAGAACATGAAAGTGCAGCACCTTGAGGCGGGCCCGCGCAGCGGGACGTCCAGGTGCAGGTGTATCGGTCAGGACGCGGAGCATTTGAGCACTCCGTATTGTCCGAAGAAGGCTTCCAGGTCTTTCCAGGTCTGCGATCCGGTCTCGATGGAGGCATCCCGGCGGCAGCGCTCGACAACCAGATTTCCCTGGGCCAGTGCGACAGCGAGATCAATCTCGCGGCCGAGGTCGTCGAAGCGGGGGCTCGCCTTGGCTTCGGGGTGCGCTTTCAGCGCCGCCTCACCGGACTGGAAGGCATCCTGCGCGAGCCTGAGAATGCTGCGCCAGTAATCCTGGGACGCCCTGTCATAGGCCGACACATCGATTAGCTGCGCCTGCTTCAGGAAATACATCCCTCTCAGGAGATGCCTTTCCGCCGTATCGCCAGCAGGGCAGCGTTGCAGGCTGGCGCCTGATTTCACGTCCGGCCCGCCGGCAAGAATATGCGACAGGCAGGCCTGGCGGGAATACCTCGGCGAAAAGCTGTTCGCTTGCGCGGCTTCATCTGCATAGGCGCGCGCCCGCGCCTGCCAGCCGGTCCTGCGCAGGACTGTCTCGGCGACACTTAACATGTAGCGCGCCTCAGCCATCTGCGCTGCCAGGAGCGTTCCGGCGATTGGCGACAAGGCGTCATTTACCCCTGAAAAATCGGATTTTACGAACTGCAGCCGGCCGATCTCATAGCGAATGGAAGGGGCTTGAAGGCCGCCGGAAAAAGCCTTCTGAAGGACAGAGAGGGCTTCATCCGCCTTGCCGGCGCGCTCAAGGAGGCGAGCAAGAGACAAGGTGGCTGTTTCATGGCCAGCGCTTTGCCCGGAGGCCATCGCAGTGCGGTAGGTGGCTTCTGCTTCGTCGCCGCGACCCGCTCGCTCGTAGGCCTCGCCGAGGATCATCTGGCGTTCATAGGTCGGCGACAGTGACGCGGATTTTACAAGGACGCGTATGGCTGCACCGAGCAGGCTTTCCTGCTCCAGTGCATCGCCGGGACGTTTGGTGTCGGCAAGGTTCAGGTAGCTGACGCCGAGCTGTTCGGCGGCGCGTAGGGAGGCGCTGCGGCGACGCGGGCCCCTACACCCACCCCTGCAATTCCCGCCGGGTGACCGTCTCCAGGACGCGGATTCCATCCGGGGTCGCATTGAGGCAGGGGACGACGGAAAAAGCCTCGCCACCGTGCTGGCGAAAAACGTCGCCGTTGGCGTAGGCGATTTCTTCCAGCGTCTCCAGGCAGTCGGAGACGAAGCCGGGGCACATCACATCCACCTTCTTCAGCCCCTTGGTGGCGAGGTCGCGCAGCGTGGGCTCGGTGCGGTACACGTCGTGGCCGGAGACCATGGTGATC
>NZ_JBBEBT010000184.1:0-3893 GCF_040882205.1 Hyphomonas sp. | reverse complement strand
AAGGCCGTGCGCATCAACGGCTTGAGGTATCCGATCTCCCGCCGGTAACCGGTATGCTTCAGGGTGTTTTCCCGCACGAAGGCAGCAAGGTCCATCGACACGGTTCCGACCGGACCGTCACGCCATACGCGCACGCCTTCCCTCACCGCCTGTCCAGGCCAGACGCGGATGATATCGTCCATCAGCAAGTCGACCTCGCGCCCGGCCACGTGGGCGAGCAGTCGCTCGGTGCGTTCTGGCTCGAGGAAATCATCGGAATCGAGCCCGGCGACCCATTCGGTTTCGGCGAGGCGCAGGCCGGTATTGCGCGCCTTGCCCGGTCCGCCATTCACCGCCTGACGAAACAGTCTGATCGCCGGATGCTTTGTTGCCAGCGCGGTAACAACCTCGAAGCTGTTATCGGTCGAGCAGTCGTCCACCACGATGATCCGTACGGGCACCGTCTGCGCGATTGCGCTTTCGATCGTGCCGGTGATCGTATCGGCCGCGTTGTAACACGGGATGATGAGCGTGACCTGCGCCATATCTGTCGCCGCCAACCGTTCAGGCCTTGGAATGCGCCGCGTGTTCGGCGCGGTCCTTGTCATGCCATTTCAGGGCGGAACGGATAATGTTGTCGATGTCCGAACGCGACGCCACCCATCCCAGTTCCTTCGCCGCCTTGTCGGGCAGCGCGATCAGCCTGGCCGGATCGCCGGGACGGCGAGGGCCAAAGCGCCGGGGAATCTTGCGATTGGTGGCGCGCTCGATCGCCGAGACGACTTCGGCCACGCTGGTCCCGCGCCCGGTACCAAGATTGTAAGCGGTCGAGGCGGCGCCATTCTCCAGCGCCGTCAGCGCATGCAGATGCGCTTCAGCGAGGTCCTCGACGTGGATATAGTCACGGATCGCACTGCCGTCGGGCGTATCGAAATCCGAGCCGAAGATCGTGAATTCGTATCCCGCGTCATGGGCACCCTGGATGGCGAGCGGGATAACGTGCGTTTCGCAGGCGTGGCGTTCGCCCGTCTTGCCGTCACGGTCAGCGCCAGCGGCATTGAAGTATCGCAGCGGGATGGAGCGGATAGCGTGCGCGGCGTCATAGTCCTTCAGGATATGCTCCACCATCAGCTTTGACATGCCGTAGGGATTGATCGGATTCTTGGGATGATCCTCTCGGATCGTATCCATCTGTGCTTGCCCGAAGATGGCGCAAGTTGATGAGAAGACGAGATAGCCGGTTGCGTGGCGACGCATGGCTTCAAGCAGGTTCAGCGTCGCGAGCGTGTTGTTGCGGTAGTAGATCGACGGCTCACGGACGGATTCGGCTACCAGCGCGGATCCTGCAAAATGCGCAACCGCATCCGGTTTCACCCTGGCGAAGGCCGCTTCGAGATCCGCCGGATTCTGCAGGTCGCCGACGATCAGGTCGCCCCACTGGACGAGGTCGCGCCAGCCTGTCGACAGGTTGTCGAAGACGGTGACGTCCCAGCCAGCTTCAGCGAAGGCGCGGCTGCAATGGCTACCGACATATCCCGCGCCGCCGGTGACCAACAGTTTGCCTGGCATGATGTCCTCTCAAGGGCGAAGGCTTCCGCTGGCGCCCCGTGCGCACAGACAGTTCAGCCTGTTATATGCAAAGACGAGTCCGCAGGCAGCGAAAGCAACCGGTGAACCCACAACAAGTTAGGTTTTTCAGCTAAAAAGGACGATGGCTGCCCAGATTATGGCGGCCCACAGGCCTGCGCTGAGGCCGATGATGGTGATCAGCCGGACCCAAACGGGCCATTTGCCGTCAGTGTATTCGCTCATGAGCGCATGGCCTGCCCGCCTGGACATCCTGACCTGTGACGTAAAAACGCGGCTCTCAACGGGTATCATAGGATCCGAACTCGACATGCGGTTCAATAAAGCGGCGAAGGTTTAACGCGGCGTTTAAACGGCGGTACCGAGAGTGCCGTTACAAAATTAACCGTGGCGGCAGAATCCGGCGCAAATCCGGCAAACTTCAGGCATTCCAATAGTTAACGCAGCGCGGAATCAGGCCGTGTTCCCGGCTTTAAAAGGGCTTTTTTTGCGGCGGCCACCATGGTCTCCGGCACATTAAGGCAAGACCGACACAATTCTGCGCGAGGGCCTATTGATCCAGGCGCAGGTCAACCTGCGCGTGGGACCTCGGTTTCAGGCAAGCGCGCCGCGGGCTTTGCCGGAAAAGGGCGCCAGTTGGAAAAGGGTTTTTCCACCAGTGCGAAGAAGAGCCAGCCCGCCACAAGGCCAACGCCGAGGATGATCGCGAACCCGGCACCTGCCGCGAAATAGTTCATCGGCACGAACTTGCCGGCGACCTGTGTCGCGATGTGAAAGACCTGCAAGTGCACGAGATAGAGCGAGTAGCAGGCCATGCCGATGTACGTGACATAGGGGACCCGACAGAACTTGCCGAACAAGGTTTCTGCCTGGAACGCCAGCCCGAACAGCACGACGATGGTGGCGAGGCTTAGCGCCCAATAGACCAGCGTCATCGCCAGCGGCCGAAAATCCGCGTTGCCAAGCCAGAACATGCCCAGCACGCAGGTCACCCCCAGTGCAAGGCTCGCCTTGCTGCCTATATGGCTGAAGGCCAATTGAACCGGCCCCTCGAACCGGGCCAGTGTGATCCCTATGCCGAAGTAAACGATATAGGAGAGGATCGTGTAGGCATTGACCGGCACGATCTTGTTGATCACGACGAAAGACACCGAGAAGAACACCGCGATCATCAGCGCGTATCGCCAGAAGGCCGTGCGGTCCTTGCCCTGGAAGAGAGTCAGAAAAATCAGCGGTGCAAGTAGGTAAAACTGGACCTCGACTTCGAGCGACCATCCCGGCGCAAACAGGCGCGGCAGGTTATCGAACACGGCGCCATGCGCATAGAAAAGGCTGGCCGCGAGGCTTTGCGGCAGGGCAACTTCTGTATGGTTAGAGCGATCGAGATTATCCGGCATGAGGCCGAAGAAATAATAGGCAACGAAAGTCGTCAGAATGACGAAGTAATAGGGCGGGAAGATGCGGGTGATGCGGCGGATGTAATACTTGCCGATGAAGCTGGAATTGAAACGCTCCAGAGAAACGTCCTGCATCTGCTTGGCGATGATGAACCCGCTGATCGCGAAGAACAACAGAACACCCTGGTTGGGACTGGCGAAGAATTCGAGGACCGCATTGACCGGCGCAAAGTCGAGACCCGGGTTCGGTTCAAACCAGAACTTGTGAATACGCTCGAGCAGGTGGCCGACCATGACAACCATGATCGCAAAGAACCGCAGACCGTCGATTTCAAGCCGATAGCTACCCGGCGCAAGATTGCGCTTGAACACCCTTGACGGCAGAAAAGCATTCAGTTGCATCGATCTTTCCAAACGTCCGAAATTCAGCCGCGACAGGCACTATGAGGCGTCACGGCTCCGGGTGCCCGTTCACCGCTATGAGACTGCACCGAAACCGACTGCAAGAGACGTTCCAATTCCCCTGAAGCGCGCAAATTTGAATCGGCGTTCTCAAGTTCGTATATCATTTGTCATCCAAAGGCAGATAGGGTCTGAACACTGGGACAGCATTGGTTAACACGCTTACCCGTGTTGTTATGGAGCCGGAGGCAAGGCATAGGTTTTGCAGGCGGTTGGAGTTCGTTTACGGAGCGCTACACCTTGGAAACTTCACAGCTCGGACGCTTTCCAGCTCAGCGAGCCACGCTACTCAATGTTTACCAGAACGAGAGCCGCGCCGAAGCCTGGGAGCAGGCGCTGTTCACGGTGTGGTTCTTCACGCTCTATATTCCGCTCGGCCAGTTCACCCCGATCCGATATCTTTGCCTGCTCGGCGCGATCGGCCTCTTCTTCTGGCACTATCGGGACTCGCTTCCGCTCCTGAAGAAA
>NZ_JBBEBT010000183.1:0-25166 GCF_040882205.1 Hyphomonas sp. | reverse complement strand
ATCCTCGCCTCTTGGCGGTCCTGGCATGCCGGTCCATGCTTCGCCAGGCGCCAGCAATTGCCCCGTGATTGCCCCGCGATTGCCTGACAGGCCCCAACCCGGCAATCGGCGACGGCCAGCCGCCCCTTTGCAAAAATGTAATTGCCGATCAGGTCACTTTGCAACGCCGCCTCGGCCACGCGCAGATCGGCGCGCTGCTGGCCAGTGCTGAGACTTTGCTGCCCCATAAGCGCGGCACCAGCCCCGATAACGACGATTACGAAATCCAGCGCAACCGCGAACCAGTTCTCCTCTTTCACATGTTCAGTCATTCGGTTCACCAACATTCGAGCATCCCCTCAAATCGAAGGGATTACCGGTTACGGCGAGGCGCTCTTATGCAATGAAGACTGCGGCTGATGGATAAAAACGACGGCCAACCGGCACAAAACCGGACGCAGGAAATTGATGCGGCAACGGGCAGGAGTGGGCTGCCAATCGCTGACATTCAGCCACTGCGTAGGTGTTGTCAGTTCAATGCCGGTTCCGGTTGTTCGACGGTGCCCAATCGCAAGCGCCCAGCGCACGCCTTGAAGACCCGGCGCCAATCTTTGTTTTGAACTCAAACCGTGCCTGACCGGCGCCGCGGCGATGGCCCCTGCAAACCAGAAGAGAAAACCGTCCACACGGACGTGTGGACGGTTTCTGGACGGGCCCTAGACCCGGAAGCCAGACCCGGAAGCCAGACCCGGAAGTGAGTGAACGCCAGCCTATTCCGGCTTGCGGAATTTCAGCGTCATGCGGTCGCTTTCGCCGATGGACTTGTATTTCTCCGGGTCGAAGCCCTCGGCCGGCTTGCCTTCGCGGTCGGCGGCCGCGCTGTTGGGCGCCAGGGTCCAGACGCCGAAGGGGTGGTCGGCGGTGTCGGCCGGGTTGGCGTTGATTTCGCTCGCTTCCACGAACTCGAAACCGGCAGCGGCGGCGAGGGCCTTCACATAGTCCTCGTGCACATAGCCGCTGGTCGCTTTCGGGTCCTGCGCCTGCGTGGAGGGGAGGCGGTGCTCCACCACGCCCAGCACGCCGCCCGGCTTGAGGGCCGAATAGGCGTCAGCGAAGAATTTCTCAGTATAGCCGGCCGCCATCCAGTTGTGCAGGTTGCGGAAGGTCAGCACCACATCAGCGGTGCCCTCGGCGGTCAGCGGCCCGGACGCGGCGGAGAAGGCGGTGTGCTCGATGGCGCCAAACTTCGGGTCGGCATAGAGGCCCTTGAACTCGGCGAGGCGGGCTTCAGTGCGGGCGCGGCGCTCCGGGTCCTCGATCGAGGCAGCGTCGAAGCCGGCCGCGACCAGCGTGCCGCCGCCCGAGGCGAGCCAGGGGGCGAGGATGTTGGTGTACCAGCCACCGCCGGGCCAGACTTCGACCACCTTGTCATCGGACCCGACGCTGAAGAATTCCAGCGTCTCTGCCGGATGGCGCCAGGCATCGCGGGCTTTTTCCACGTCGGTGCGCGCGTCTGAGGCGACCGCTTCGGCCAGCGTCATCGTCGGCGCCGGTTGCGCTGCGGCGGCCGCCTCGACCGAGGCCGGGGCGGGTGTTTTTGCCGGCGCGCAGGCGCCAAGGGCGAGGGCCGATACGGCCACGAGCAAAAGTGTTTTCATCAATGTTTCTCCATCCCCGGGGGCTCTTGATACACTCCATACGCTACCCACATAGGGCTTGTCACGGTGCCGCAAAGCGGGCCGCGGCTGGGGACGTCCCTCCAGCGCCGGGTATCCGGGCCGGGCTTCTGGACGTCCACACGTTTCGAAACCGGGTGGTCTTTACCACCCCCAGTTGCTTTTAGTGAAAGGACTGAACTTCCATGAGCACCATTGACCTCACCCCCCTCTACCGCACGATGGTCGGATTCGACCGCCTCGCCGGCATGATCGACCAGGCTTCCCGCCTCGATGGCACGCAAGGCTATCCCCCCTACAACATTGAGCGCGTTGACGAAAATGCCTTCGCCATCGACATCGCCGTGGCCGGCTTCACCGAGGCGGAACTCGACATCGAAACCAAGGAAGGCCTGCTGACCGTCGCCGGCAAGAAAGCCGAAAATGAAGACGCGGGCGGCCGCAATTTCCTGCACCGCGGCATTGCGCAGCGCAGCTTCATCCGCCGCTTCCAGCTCGCTGATCACGTTCTCGTGACCGGCGCCGGTCTCGAGCACGGCGTCCTGCGGATCGAGCTGATCCGCGAGATCCCGGAAGAGAAGAAAGCCCGCAAGATCGAGATCGGCGCCTCGGCGGTTGCCGAACAGCCGCGCCTGATCGGTAAGAAGAAGGCGAGCGACGCCGCCTGAACCAGCGCACCCTCCGTGTACGTACGAAACCCCGCAGGCTCCCCTGCGGGGTTTTTCGCTTCAGCGGAAGAAAGTGGTCGCCCCGGCGGCTTCCAGGAATGCGGGCAGGGCGGGATCGCTCATCCGCGCGGCTGTCTCGGCCCTCAGGTTTCCAAAGGCCCGCCCGGCATAGGTTTGCGTGGCCTGCTCAAACAAGCCGTCATCGAAATTGACCGAGAAACGTTTTTTCCCGCGCGAAGCGCTCGCGGCATTCGCGAAGGCCCAGGGCAGGTAAGTGCGCGAAACCTCCCCCTCGAAGATCGGCAGCAGCGTTGCCTCAAGCGCGGCAAGCGGCTCGAACGGGCCGGACGCCTTCGGGTTTTCCATATGTCCGCACCAGGCAACCAGAAAAGGTGAACGTTCCTTCAGCCAGGCACCGGGCGTCGGATCGCTCAGCATTTGCTGGAACTGCGCGGCAACCGCGAAGTCCGCTGCCGACGGGCGGCCGCCGAAGATGAAGAGGTGGTCTTGCAGGTGAGTATTCAGGCGCAGTGCAAAACGGCGGCATGAACTTTCCAGCGTCGGTGCATTCTCGGGCTCGGCGCCGACCAGCGGCAGACGGGCGAGCATGCGGGTGGCGATCTGCTTGGCGGGCGCCTTGAAGGCGCGCGGGCGCTTACCGTCGTTCAGCTGAACGAGCACGCGGAGCGCGGCGGCGTCGCGGTCCGGCTGCTGGCCCCAGCGTTGCTGGAACATGCACTTGTTCAGCCACTCGTCGCCGTAATCCTCCAGGATCAGCGACAGCGCCTGCGCGGCCGGCTCTTCCGGCTGGGCGGGCGGATCGGGGTAAGTCGTTTCAAGCGCGGCGATGATCAGCGTCGAATCCTGCGCGGGCGGATGGTTCGGCGACAGCAGCAGAGGGACGGTCGGCGTCGCGGCGCTCCTGCGGAATTCCGCCTCGTTGGCGACGGAACGCGCCACCCAGTCGAACGCCACCCCCTTGTACAGGAGCGCCGACCTCACCTTCAGCGAGTAGGGAGATGTCTCGGCGCCGAACAGGCGGTAGGCGGTCATCGGATCACTCGCGGTTTCTGGGGTCTGTCTAGGCAGTTCACGCCGGGCTGCCAAGCGCCGTTTGCCCGCGGCGCATTTCATCGTTAATCCCATATCCGACAGGATTGCGCTAAGGGACCTGCGCGGGGATCAGGAGACGGCAATGCGCGTGATGCACGTGATGGCCGGCGCGGCAGAGGGCGGCGCTGAGAACATCATGCTCGGTTCCGTCCTTGCTCTGGCGGGGGCAGGGCACGAACAGCATGTCGTCACGCGCCCTGAGAATGGCTTTGGCACCGGGCGTTTCGGGTCCGCCGGGATCAGCGTCGATACTGCCAGCTTCAACCATGCCTGGCCGTTCCCGACCCGCAAGGTGATCGGAAAGGCGATCGAGCACTTCAAGCCCGATGTCATAGAATACTGGATGGGCCGCGCCGGCCAGTTCGCGCCCGAGGCGAACCGGACCCGGTCGATTGCCTGGTATGGCGGGTATTACAAGCTCACACGCTTCCGCAACTGCGACTGGCATGTCGGGCTCACCATCGACCTCCTGCGCCACATCCGGAAACAGGGCGTACCTGAAGATCGCTCCACCATCATTAACACCTATGCGGACTTACGGGGCGTCGCGCCGGCCGACCGCGCCGCGCTGACGACGCCGCCGAAAGTGCCCGTGGCACTCTCGCTTGCCCGCCTGCACCAGAAAAAAGGGCTCGACACGCTGCTCGAGGCGGCGGTGAAATTGCCTGATCTGCATGTGTGGATCGCGGGGGAGGGACCGCTCGAGGCGGAACTGAAAGCCCACTCAACGCGCCTCGGTGTCGATCACCGGGTCCGCTTCCTGGGTTGGCGCAATGACCGGGGTGCACTGCTCGCGGCGTGCGATGTGGTGGCGTTCCCGTCCCGGTACGAACCATTCGGCACCGTCATTTTGGACGCCTGGGCGGCGGGCCGTCCGCTGGTCGCGGCCGATGCGGTCGGCCCGGCCGCCTATGTAAAGGATGGGGTCAACGGCCTGCTTGTGCCCAAAAATGATGTCAATGCCCTCGCAGCGGCGCTAGGCCGGGTGGTCTATGACCGGGCGCTGGCGGACAAGCTGGTGGCCGGCGGACGCGCGAGCTACGAGGCGCAGTTCACGCGCGCAGCGTTCATCCGCGATTCCGAAGCCTTCTATGAACGGGTGCGCGCTTATGCCGGACCCTTCCGGGGCTGATTACGTCCAGGAAGCAGGGAAATCTCCCGGCGTCTCACCAGGGAAACTGCCGAATGGCGCTGCTCCCTTGATTTCGCGGCAGGCCTCCCATACGGCCAATGCAGATAAACACTGCTTGGGTATGCATGATCTCGCGCAACTTCCTTGCCTATGGCGACACGCTGTTCACGCCGTCGGAGAGTTTCATCGTGCGCGGCTACCGTGGCTTCGATGCGCTGACGCCGGTCTATGCCGGGCATGATGTGCGCGGACCCGGTCCCGCCGGCGCGGATGTGCTGGCACTTGGCGCACTGCACGGGGTGACGGGTGAGGCCGGATTCAAGCAGTTCGGGATCCTGTCGGCGCGCCTGAAGGATGAGATTGCGCGCCGTAAGCCGGTGCTGATCCATGCCAGTTTTGGAAAATCCGGCACCTACGCACTGCCGATCGCCCGCCAGCTCGGCCTGCCGCTGGTCGTCACCTATTATGGCGGAGACGCGACAAAGCACAGTAATACGCGCGACAGCCTGCTGCGAGTTTACAACCGCCGCCGCGCGGCGCTCTGGCGCGAGGCGGCGCTGATCCTGCCGTGTTCGGACTTCCTCTGGCGGGAGCTCGCCGCCAAAGGCTGCCCGGAAGACAAGATGATCGTGCATCACAACACGGCCGATGCCGAGCAGTTCCAACCCGGCGAGAAACAGAAGATCATCCTGTTCGCAGGACGCTGGACGCACAAGAAGGGGATCGACACACTCATCGCGGCGCTCGCGCGGCTCGGCCCGGCGCTGGACGGCTGGCGCGTGCGCCTGCTTGGCGACGGCGAGCTGAAAGCGCCCCTGATCGCCGAGCTGGCAGCGGCCGGTATTGTCGCCGAACTGCCGGGCTGGATTCCGGCCGACGAGATGCCGCGCCATTTTGCAGAGGCGATGATCGTCTGTGTGCCCTCGAAGCGTGCGCCGTCCGGTGACGCCGAAGGCATGCCGCTCGTCTGTATCGAAGCGATGCTGTCTGGCTGCGCGCTGGCGGCGACACGCCATGCGGGGATTCCGGAATGTGTGCGCGACGGGGAAACCGGTTACCTCGTCGAAGAGAATGATACGGACGCGCTCGCAGACCGGCTCAGCCGGATGATTTCGGACAAGGACGCAACACGGGAAATGGGCAGGAAGGGCCGCGCGCTCGCCTTGTCGGACTTCAATCTCGCCCGCCAGTCACGTAAATTGCAGGATCATTTGCTGGGCGTTGCGCGCGCTGCCGGAACGCTGGCGAAGAACGACCGGTAGAGCCCGCGCGCGCGGCGCTCGCCGATCCCGACCAGAATAGCCGTGCCATTTGATCTGAAGCGGTGCAACCCGCCGGAGCCGAGCGGGTGCGGATCGCGGATGGCGCACACGATCCGGTCAAGACCCGCTGCGGCAAGCCTTTCGGCGCAGGAGGGGGCGCCGCTGGAGCGTTCGCGGCAAGGCTCGAGCGTGACATAGGCGGTGCCGCCCAATGCCCGCGCGCCGGCTTCCTCAAGGGCTACTTCCTCCGCATGCGGACGGCCGCCGTGCCCGGTGACGCCGTCGCCGACAATATAGCCCCTTGCATCAAGGATGACGCAGCCGACGGAGGGGTTTGCGCCCGTCAGTCCCTGGTTCAGGCCGGCGAGGGCCAGCGCCCGGCCCATCATCCGCCGGTCGCGGCGCTGGGTTGGCTTCGGGCTCACGGCAGGGCGGGCAGGGGTTTGGCGCGCGCGGCGTCAAGATAGCGCACGGCGGTTGGCTTCAGCTTTGCGTCAAGGTCGATCAGCAACGGGTTGCCGGTCGGAATCTCTATTTCCGTGATCATGTCGTCGGGCACATTGAAGAGGTGTTTGACCAGCGCGCGCAGCGAATTGCCGTGGGCTGCGATTAGCACGTCTGCGCCACCAGTCAGCTTCGGCGCGATGGCGCCTTCCCAGTAGGGCAGCACGCGTTCCAGCGTCGTCTTCAGGCTTTCCGTGTCCGGAATATCGAGGCCGCGATAGCGTGGGTCTGAGGCGAGGTCGAATTCCGAGGCGCGCTCCAGCGGTGGAGGAGGGATGTCATAGCTGCGGCGCCAGACAAGAACCTGCTCCTCGCCGTGTTTCGCGGCAGTCTCGGCTTTGTCGAGACCCGTCAGGCCGCCATAATGGCGCTCGTTCAGGTGCCAGTCTTTTTCGACCGGCATCCAGACGCGGTTCATTTCCGTGAGGGCGAGCCAGAGTGTGCGGATGGCGCGGGTCTGTAAGCTGGTGAAGGCGTAGCGGAAATCGGCGCCGGTTTCCGCCAGCAGCTTGCCGGAGGCTTTTGCTTCGGCTTCGCCTTTTGCGGTGAGATTTGCGTCCCACCAGCCGGTGAAGCGGTTTTCAAGGTTCCAGGCGGATTGGCCATGGCGGATGAGGGCAAGCTTAGTCATGCGGATCCTGAGCGTCGTGGCAGTTGGCTGGGCGCGTCATACGTCCCAACCGTGAAGGAATTCAAGCGTCCATGACGCGGATCAGCTCAGCGAAGGCAAGCACGACATGGTAGCCGGTGGAGGCGGGCATGTCCCTGGCGAGGATGCTGCCATCGGCGGCGAAATGGTCGATCCAGCCGCCGTCCTCGGTGAGGTATTCGTCGATCAGCACGTCGAAGCTGCGACAGGCGGCGGTCGCATACCGGGCATCGCCGCGCTGTTCCAGCATCGCGAGATGCGCTTTCAATGCTTCGGTCTGTGGCCAGGTGCGGCGGCTGGAATCGTGCGGGGCGCCGCTGCGCGTGACCTGCTGGCAGGCGCGGCCGGCCTCATCGAGCGTAGAGCAGGCGAAAGCATACAGGCGCTGCGCCGCTTCGGGCAGCGGCTTGTTCGCGAGCCGTGCCCAGGTGTGGAGCAGCCAGACCCATTCGAACTGGTGGCCGGGCTCGACAAAGCCTCCGTCCTCGCCGTCCGGGGACGACCAGTCGGGCGTGAACCTTTCGCCGAGCAGGCCGCCGTCTCCGGCGGTGAAGCGGCTTTCGAAGAGCTCGATGATTTCGGAGGCGCGGGCGAGATGGCCGCCGTCCGGGTCGGCGCGGTGCAGCGCGAGGCAGGCTTCGAGGAGGTGCATGTGCGGGTTCTGCAAGCGCGTCTGCGGCGCGGGCAGCTGTTCGGCATAACCGCCATTCACCGGGTCGCGGCCGAGGCGGTCCAGCGCAGCGAGGATGTCTGCGGCGGCAGCCATCGCGGGCGCTGCCGGGCCGGGGCCGCGCGCGGCTTCAGCCAGCGCATAGAGAACGAAGGCGGTGTCATAGAGATCGGCGGAGCCATCGGCGAAACCGCGGCCGTCGGCATGCAGGGTTTTTCCGGGCAGGCCGGTCGGCGCGATCGCGGGGCCGGTCAGGACGGAGACGCCGGCATGGACGAGGCGGGCGGCGGTGTCGCGTTTCCAACCGAGGCGCCAGGCCTCGGTGAACACATAGGTCTGCCGGGCCTGGACGCGCACGCGGGTAACATCGCGGGCTATTTCGTCATGCTGCAGCGACAAGGCTTCCGGGAAGTATCCCGCTCGCGTCAGGCCATGTTCGGCCCAGAGCGGAAAACAGCTTTCTTCGAGCCAGAGGCGGGCTTCCTTGGCGCGTCGGTTGAGGGCGCTTGTCGTCATTTTGTGCCAGGTCTCCCGAAGGCAGGCGGCGCGGCGCAAATGGCTCGCCAATCGGCCCGCGACCCTGCTAACAGGAGCGTCCGGCCTTGGCCAGCCGGTCCAGACCCGCGGAAGGACAATCATGCCCGATCGGATTTTCTTCCCCCTCGCCGGCGCGTTGGTCCTGCTGATGGTCTTCCTGGGAATCCAGCCCGGCATCGGGCAGCTGCCGTCCGGGCCTGTGGCGGGGGACGGGGTCAATTATGACCGGATCGTGATCGACGGGGCCTATCTCAATAAAGTGATCGCCGGGGGCGAGGCGCGCACGAAACTGCTGCGCACGCAGGATCGCGGCTATGTGCTGCAGATCGATGCGGCAGCGGACGAACTGGAGGCAGCGGCGGAGCTGGGGCCTCACTTCCGGCTCGCGCCGGATATCGAGACGCAGTATTCCGGGCAGCGGATCCGGGTGACGGTCCGGGCGCGGCCTTCCGGAGAGCAGGCCGGCGCGCAGGTTCAGGTGAACTATTCGGCTGGCCGCGTTGGCCAGTCCGGCTGGAGGGTTTTCGAGCTGAAGCCGGGATCTGCATATTACAGTTTCGAATACACGGTGCCGGTGATGTCGGGGGAGCAGGGCGTGGACTATATCGGCGTGCGTCCTGTGGTACCCGAAGGCCGGCGCGGTGTGCTGGTCGATGCCGTCATCCTCGAGCGGCTGCCCTGACCGGTTTGCCTATCCGGACCGTCCCCCTAAATACCTCCCTGACCAAACAGATGAGGAGACGGCGCCATGCGTTCGTTCATGGTTCTTTCCAGTCTGGCCAGACTGGCCAGTCTGGCCGTTCTGGCAGCCTGCACCAGCACCCCCGTACCGGAGACCCAAGTGACCGCTGACACCGCCGCGAAGACCACGCCCTTTGAAGCCGCGTCCCATCTGTGGCTGGAAGAGGTGGAGGGCGCGGATGCGCTAGCCTGGGTGACCGCGCAGAACGCGCGCACGCTGGGGGAGCTGGAAGCCGATCCGCGCTATGCGGGCTTCGAGGCGGCGGCGCTGCAGGTGCTGAATTCCAGCGAGCGGATTCCGTATGGGTCGGTGCGCGACGGCTATGTCTACAATTTCTGGCAGGACGAAGTGAACGTTCGCGGGCTGTGGCGCCGCACGACGGCGGCCTCTTACCGCACGCAGGCGCCGGCCTGGGAGACGATTCTCGACTTCGACAAGCTGGCGGCGGACGAAGGCAAGAACTGGGTGTTCAAGGGCGCGGACTGTTTCCGGCCGGAGGCGGGCGCGAAGTATAGCTGCCTGTTGTCGCTGTCGGATGGCGGAAAGGACGCGGTGGTGAACCGCGAGTTCGACATCGACACGAAATCCTTCGTGGACGGCGGGTTCGTGACGGCGGAGGCTAAGCAGGGCCTCGCCTGGGCGGGGGCGGACACGCTGCTGATCGCGACCGACTGGGGTGCGGGCACGGTGACGGAATCGGGCTATCCGTTCGTGGTGAAACGCTGGACGCGCGGCGCGCCGCCGGAGAGCGCGGCGGAAGTCATCCGGGGCAAGATGACCGACGTCGGCGTCTGGCCGATGGTGATGAAGCTGGACGATGGCCGCGTGCTGCAGGGCGCGGTGCAGGCGGAGACTTTCTTCACGTCGAAATATTTCTGGTTGCCGGACGGGGAAGAGGGGGCGGTCCAGTGGCCGATCCCGCTGAAATCTTCGCCGAAGGGTATCTACAAGGGCCAGTTCCTGTTCTCGCTGGAGCAGGACTGGACACCGGAAGGTCTGGGCGCCTTCAAGGCGGGTGATCTCGTGGCCTTCGAGCTTGAGGCATTCCTCAGCACACGGACGCTGCCGTCGGTGAGCCTCGTGTTCCGGCCTACGGAAACGCAGGCGGTGGATGGTGTGGCTGTCGCAAAAGGCGCGGCCTTGCTGGCGATCAGCGACAATGTGGTGGGCAAGGTGTTGCGGCTGGAGCCGTCCGCAAATGGATGGACGACCACGCCGGTGGACCTGCCAGGCGCGGGACAGGTGTCGATTGCCTTCTCCGACGAGGAGGAGACCGCGGTATTCCTCAACTATGAGGACTTCCTGACGCCGTCCTCGCTGCTGGACTATGACATCGCCACCGGCGCGGTGACGACGATCAAGAGCCTGCCGGCGAAGTTCGATACGGCCGGCCTCAAGGTCGGGCAGTTCTTCGCGACGTCGAAGGATGGCACGAAGGTGCCTTACTTCATCATCCACCGCGCGGACATGAAACTCGATGGGACAACGCCCACATTGCTCTATGGCTATGGCGGGTTCCAGGTCTCGATGACGCCGGCCTACAGCGCCGTGATGGGGCGCAACTGGCTGGTGCAGGGCGGGGCCTATGTGATGGCCAATATACGCGGCGGCGGCGAGTTCGGGCCGAACTGGCACCAGGCGGGCCTTAAGCTGAACCGGCAGCGCATCTATGATGATTTCATCGCGGTGGGCGAAGATCTCGTGACGCGCAAGGTCACCGCGCCAGAACACCTCGGCATCATGGGCGGCTCGAATGGCGGCCTGCTGATGGGTGTGATGCTTAACCAGCGGCCGGACCTGTGGCGCGCAGTCGTCGTGCAGGTGCCGCTGCTCGACATGCTGCGCTATCATCTCTTGCTGGCGGGCGCGTCCTGGGTCGACGAGTATGGCTCGCCGGATCTGCCGGAGGAACGTGCTTTCCTCGAGACGATCTCACCCTACCAGAATTTCGATCCGTCAAAGGATTATCCTGTGCCCTTCTTCGTCACATCAACGAAGGACGACCGGGTGCATCCGGGACATGCCCGCAAGCTGGCCAAGCGCTTCGAGGAGGCTGGCCTGCCATTCTATTATTTCGAGAACATGGACGGCGGTCACGCGGCAGCGGCAGACCAGACGGCCCGGGCGAAACGCTCGGCGCTGGAGTATACGTATCTGGCCCGGCAGTTGACGGGGCGGCCGGATTAAGGCCGGAATTTAAGTGGACCGCGGGGTGGCTGGCGCCTGTCCAGATGATGCCACATGCCTGCAATGACGGTGCCTGCTGCCATGCACAAGGCGATCGCGATTGCGCCGACCGCTCTAAAAGCAGCGCCGACCACCAAGCCAGCCAAAATCCCCCAGATCAGTTTATGGGCCAGGTCGGCGTTGTGCGTGGTTTGCCGGGCCATGTGTCCAATGCCGGCAGTGGGCAGATGGTCCCCTCCGCAGTTCGCGCGCCTGTGAATTGTCCGCGTGCAGGGAATGTGGCACGTGTGTGCCATCAGACCCGGCGCGCCGTGACTGACCATCGCTGATGTGCGCCTGGACCGCCTCTCGGGGGTACACCAGGGCGCGCTGGCGGGCTCCGGCGCGGTGGAGGCGATGTGGGGCTGGATGCCCGTGATCCCCGCCGGCACGAGTTTCGGCGCTTATTTCGGCCATACGCTGGCCGACGCCAAGGATGGCCGGCCGATCCCGTTTGCGGTGACCCGCCTCTCAGGCTGCGCCTTTGCCGGGGTAGTGGCCTATCTGGAAGTCTCCCGCACCCACCGGCGCCTGCGGATCGGATATCAATGGCACCCGGAGGATATGCGCGGCGGCGCCGCTGCGGCGGCCACCGCGCTCGCCCTGATCAGCCGGGCCAAGACCTGCCGCATTCGCCGGATCGAATACCTGATCGACGAGGAGAATATCGCAGCGATCAAATCAGCCGAGCGCATCGGTGCCAGCCGGGAAGGTGTTCTGAGCAGCCATATGCGCGCCGCCAAGGGTACATGGGCCAATATGGCCCTGTATTCACTGGTGGATTTGCAGATCCGGACAGCGATGGCCCTGCTGCAGGAACGGGTCCGGGCGTTGCGGCTTGCTTGACCTGTGGAATACAGCGTGCTTTACGCCGCCCACATCTCGCGCATTGAAGAAGCGCGCCCTGACCAGCACATGTTCCTGATGGGAACGGGAGGCGGCGGGGCCCCCTGCCTGGCGAAGTCTCGCTCGGCGGGGTCGTTCTGCTTTGTGTCCGGTGAGGAGAGTTTTTGATGTTCGACGCCCTGAGCGAACGCCTTGGAAGTATCTTTGACGGCCTGACCGGCCGCGGCGCGCTGTCCGACAAGGACGTGAACGAGGCGCTGCGCGAAATTCGTGTCGCGCTACTCGAAGCCGACGTGGGGCTGCCGGTGGTCAAGGACTTTATCGACAAGGTGCGCGTGCGCGCCGTGGGCGAAGAGGTCATCCGCTCGGTCCGTCCCGGCCAGCAGGTCATCAAGATCGTCTATGACGCCCTCGTCGACATGCTGGGCGCGGACGAGGAAGAAGCCCACCTCCGCGTCGACGTGCCCCCGGCCGTGATGATGATGGCAGGCCTTCAGGGTTCGGGCAAAACCACCACCACCGGCAAGATCGCCAAGCGTCTTGCGGACCGGAACAAGAAACGTGTTCTGCTCGCCTCGCTCGACGTGCGCCGCCCGGCGGCGATGGAACAGCTTGCGATCCTCGCGCAGCAGGCCGGGCCGAACGTCGCCTCGCTGCCGATCATCGCGGGACAACTGCCCGCTGACATTGCACGCCGCGCCGTTCAGGCCGCCAAGATCGGCGGCTATGATGTCCTTATCCTCGATACCGCCGGCCGCACGTCCATCGACGAACAGATGATGAGCGAGGCGGCCGAGATTGCCGCCATCGCCAACCCGTCCGAAGTGCTGCTGGTCGCGGATGCGCTGACCGGTCAGGACGCGGTGGAGACCGCGCGGCGCTTCCACGAGCGTCTGCCGCTGACCGGCCTCGTCCTGACGCGGATGGACGGCGACGGGCGCGGCGGCGCGGCGCTCTCCATGCGCGCCGTCACCGGACTGCCGATCAAGTTCCTCGGCGTCGGCGAAAAGCTCGACGGTCTTGATGCCTTCGATGCCAAACGGGTTGCCGGACGTATCCTCGGGCAGGGCGACATCGTCAGCCTCGTCGAGAAGGCGTCCGAGCAGATGGACGCGGAAAAAGCCGAGCGGATGGCCGCGAAGCTGAAGAAAGGCGAGTTCGACCTTGAAGACCTTGCGGAACAATTGCGCCAGATGCAGCGCATGGGCGGCATGAGCGGCATCATGGGCATGATGCCCGGCGTGCGTAAAGCCAAGGAAGCGATGGCGAACATCGACGACCGTATGCTGAAACGCCAGGAAGCGATCATCCTTTCAATGACGAAGGCGGAGCGGCGCAAGCCAGCGCTGCTGAACGCCTCGCGCCGCAAGCGGATTGCATCCGGCGCGGGCGTTGAGGTTTCCGACGTCAACAAGCTCCTGAAGATGCATCTGCAGATGGCGACCATGATGAAGAAGATGCGCACCAAGGGCGGCATGAAGAACATGCTTGGCGCGGCGCAGGCGGCCGGGCTCAACACGTCCGACCTCGCCAGGATGGGCGGCATGGGTGGCGGCATGCCGGGCCGATTGCCGGGTCTCGGCGGATCCTCCGCGGGCGGACTACCCGGCCTCGGTGGCGCCGCGCTCCCGGGCCTTGGAGGGACAAAGAAGAAATGACCAATCCAGACCAGACCCTCGCCCTGTTCCAGCTGAACCAGCTGCGCAGCTCCATCGACAACATGGACTCGATCCTGATCCATACGCTGGCCGAACGGTTCAAGCTGACCCAGCAGGTCGGCAAGCTGAAGGCGCTGCACAATATGCCGCCCGCAGACAAGTCGCGCGAGGCCGAACAGATTGCGCGCCTGACGCGGCTCGCCAACGAAACCGGGCTGGACCCGGCCTTCGCCGAGAAATTCCTCACTTTCATCGTGGCGGAAGTCATCCGCCATCATGAGCAGATCCGCGGCCGCGAGGCCGAATAACACCGAACAAGAACCCCGAGAGACAATTCAACAGGAGATACTCATGTCACTCAAAATCCGGCTTGCCCGTGGCGGCTCGAAAAAACGCCCCTTCTACTCGATCGTCGTTGCCGACGCGCGCGCGCCGCGCGACGGCCGCTTCATCGAGAAGATCGGCACCTATGATCCGCGCCTTGCGAAAGGTTCAGGCGACCGCGTCAAGGTCGACGCTGCCAAAGCCGCCGACTGGATCAAGAAAGGCGCCCAGCCGACTGACCGCGTTGCCCGCTTCCTCTCGAAAGTCGAAGTCGACGGCAAGCCGGTCGCCACCTGGACCAATGGCAACAATCCGAACAAGGCCGAGCCTGGCAAAAAGGCCCAGGAACGCGCGAAAGAGCGCGCTGGCAAGGCCGCCGCGAAGGCCGCTGCTGCTGCGGCTCCGGCAGAAGCTGCTGAGGCCGGGTAAGCCTGAACAGGCGGCCCTTTGGGCCAGATCGAACAGGGCCGGCGCTTCCGGGCGCCGGCTTTTTCGTATGCCGCAGCACGGATTGAGGGGAACGAATCGCGATGTGGTTCGTTGAGAGCTCATGTGCCTTAACCGGAGGCTTTTGCCATGATCAATCGTTCCAGACTTCTCGCCGGCGCCGCCTGTGCGGCCGCGCTCTTTGTGCCTGCCTGCGTTTCGGACGGCTATGGCCCCGGATATCCGGACCGCGACCCTGTCATCCTGTATGACGGCGAGAACCATTCGGGCGCCGCCATTCCGATCGATGGCCCGGTCCCGGATCTGGTGGCGCTGCAGTTTAATGATGCTGCCTCTTCGGTCGTGATCAATTCCGGCAGCTGGGAAGTCTGCGAGGATTCAGACTTCCGCGGCCGCTGCGAGGTGCTGACCGGCAGCGTAACGAGCCTTCGCGGCATCAGGCTGAATGATGCTGTCTCCTCGATCCGGCCCACGGGCGGCTATGGTTATCCGCCGGGCGGCGGCGGGTATGGCGCTCTGGTGCTGTATTCCAGCGAGGGGCTGCGCGGTGATGCATTGACGATCGACCGCAGCGAGCCGAGCCTTTCGCGCGCTGGATTCAATGACCGTGCCCGCAGCATCGATGTGCGCGGCGGTGTCTGGGAAGTCTGCGTTGACGGCGACTATCGTGGCCGCTGCCAGATGATCGACCGCCCCATGTCCGACCTGCGTGAGGTTGGCCTCTCGGGCAACATCTCCTCCGTGCGTCTGCTCGACAGCCCGCGCAGTTACTGACCGGCTGAACGGCGGCCAACGGGCCGGGCATCGGCCATTCAGGTGAAGCAGGCCAGAGAGGTCTTCGCAATCTGGAGACTTCTTGATGCCCCGCGTTTTTTTTGCCTCTTCCGTTCTGGCCGCCGCATTTGCCTTTCTTGCTGCGCAGCCCGCGGCCGAAGCGCAGAAGGGTGACCTCGGTTCGGCGCGCCCGGCCGCCATAGTTCTCTATTCCGACACCAACCTGCGCGCCACGTCGGTGGAGCTGACGGGCGATCAGTATCGCCTCGCCGCCGCAGGGTTCAACGACAAGGCCCGCAGCGTGGAAGTAAAGGGCGGCGTCTGGCTGCTCTGCGCGGACGCAAACCTCAAGGGCAATTGCGAATATGTCGATCGCACCGTGCGCAATCTGGGCGAGATCGGCCTTTCCGGTAAAATTTCCTCAGTCCAGCTGACGCCCTATGACAGGGGTCCGCGCCGCTATGACATCGCCTTTTTTGCCAACGCGAACTTCAGGGGGCCGTTCCTCGGCTTCGATCAGGGTGAGGCAAGCCTCGACCAGTTCCGCTTTAACGATACGGCGGGCTCTGTGCTGGTCAATCGCGGCGACTGGCTCGTCTGCGCCAGCAATGACTATCGGGGCCAGTGCGAGTTCCTCGATACCTCGGTCAGCGACCTCGGCACAGTCTCCCTGAACAACAAGATCTCTTCCTTCCGCAAGTATGACGTGCGCCGCGAGGGTCCCTGGTACAAGCCGGTTGCTCCGGTCTATCCGCCGGGGGAGGCAGGCCCCGGGGCAGGGGGTGTGCGCGGTGAGCAGACGATGTTCTTCCCGTCGCCCACCCATCGCGGCGCGCGCATCTCCAGCCGCGACGGCGCCGCCACCCGCTTCTGCCAGGACCAGGGTTTCTCGGAGGCCGTATATAAAGCACCGGGGAGTGTTCTCTCGGACGTCTTGTGTCGCTAAGAAGCGCGCATGGCAGCCAAGACCGATGACAGACTGATAGCTGTGGGCGTCCTGAAGGGCGCCCATGGTGTGCGCGGCGAAGTGCGCGTGAAGAGCTATACCGCCGATCCGGAAGCGCTGTTCACCTATGGCCCCTTGCTGGACGAGGCCGGCAGCGTTCTGCTGACGCCGAAATCCGCCCGGCCGGGCAAGGACCACTTCATCGTGCGCCCGAAGGAGTCCCTCCAGAAAGAGGAGTGGGACGCGCTGCGCGGCAAGCTGATCTATGTGCCCCGCGCGCGCCTGCCGGCAGCGCAGGAAGACGAGTTCTACATCGAGGACCTCGCCGGGCTGGACGTGTATTCCGGCGGCGACTCGCCTGCCGGGCGAGTCCACTCCGTGCAGAATTTCGGGTCAGGCGATCTGCTCGAGATCGAGGTCCGGGGCGCGGCGTCAACCATCTTCGTGCCCTTCACGCTGGCGGATGTACCCGTGGTGGATATCGCCGCGCGCCGCGTCGTGATCCCGGACCTTTCGCTGTGGAGCGACCCCGGCAACGAAAAACCGGCAGGCGACACCGGCCAATAGCAGCGGCAGGCACGCATGTTGCGTGCGGTTCATATCGCCCGTGTCATTTTGCCGGTGTAATGGACGAAAGGGTCCCACATGCGCCGCTTGTCTTTGCGCACCGTTGTCGCCGTCACGGTTCCTGCCATTTTTGCCGCCCCTTCTGCGCTCGCGCAGAACTACGCCGACACGCCCGCCGCAATCGCGCTCTTCAGTGAAGAGAACTTCTACGGCGATGTCCGCGATGTCTATGATCCCTTCGCGACGATGAGCGACCTCGCCTTCAATGACCGCACACGCTCCATCGCGGTGTTCGCCGGCCAGTGGGAAGTATGCGAGCATAAGGATTTCACCGGCCGCTGCGTGTTCATCACCGAGGATGTCAGCGACCTGGGCTGGTTCGGCCTTGCCGGAAGGGTCACGTCGGTGCGCCCGATCTACGAGTACACCGAGGCCAATCATGGCCTCCTCTTCAGCCGCGACAAGTACGGCTACATCCGTTACGCGCACAACGAGACCTATGGCTATGACACCTGGAACTATGGATATGCCAGTTCCTGGGGTCTCAGCGTTTCGCACTATGGATATTCGCCTGACTATTATCGCTACGGTTATTACAGCCCGACCTGGGGCTATGACCCCTACGGCTTCGCCTGGGGCCCGCGCGGCACGATCCGCTACACAACCACCTATCGCCGCCATCCGCGCCCCTCGGTGATCAACCCCTACTGGTCCGGCTGGGACCTGCGCCGGTCGGACTGGCGCAGTGGTAACTGGAGCTGGCGTGACGGACGGCGCGGACATGGTGACTGGCGGCGCGGTGACCGGGACGGCGGTGGCCGCGACTGGCGGCCGCGTGACGGCGATGGACGAGATGGCCGAGGTGATGGGCGTGATGATCGTCCGCCCGCCCGCGATGTTCCGGGCGACGGTTGGGGTCCGGGCGCCGGCGGCTCCGGCACGGCGACACCGATCCCGAATGATCCGAGGCCTGGCCGCGATGGCCGCACCGGAGACGATGATGGCTGGGGCGGACGCGATGGAAGAGATGGCCGCGGCGGCGGTGGTGGAAGCGGAAGCTGGACACCGGGCGCCGGCTCAGGTGCCTCGATTGTGACGCCGCCGGCAGAAGTGCCGCGTGATCCGCGACCGGGCCGTGAAGGCCGCAGTGGGCGCAGCGGAGACACCGGCCTGCTCGGTGGTCCGGGTACGGACGGGCGTGGCGGTGACCGTCCGCGCGGCGGCGGAGACGGGCGCCGCGGAGATGCCGGCGGTGGCCGCTTCGACGGAATGTCCGGTGGCGGAATATTCGGCGCAGGCTCTGGCGGTGACCGCGCCGCGGGTGGCGATTCGGGACGCAGCACGCCTGCGGCCGTGCCGCCGCCTCCGCCTCCGCCGCCCCCGCCGCCGCGTGAATCGCGCAGGGGTTCCGGCGGCGATGACGGACGCGGTGAAAGTAGCCGTGAGGGCCGCTTTGACGCCAGTGACGGCTTGCGCCGCGATGAAGACTGATACGACTGCCGACTAGCCGCCGCGTGGATCATTCCACTCGGCAGCGATGCCGTAGCCGCCCCGGCGCACCAGCCAGAACATGCCGATGAGGTCGAATATCCCCGCGCCAAGGCGGCCTAGGAATCCATACTTTGATTGGCCCGCCAGCCGCTGGCGGTCGTTTACGAGCTCCTCACGCACGTCCCAACCCGCACGCTTGATCAGCGCCGGCAGGAAGCGGTGCATGGATGCAAAATAGGGCAGGTCGCGGAAGGCCGCCGTGCGGATCAGTTTCCAGCCGCAGCCTGTATCGGTCGCATCATCCCGCAGCACGAACCGGCGCACGCCATTGGCGACGCGCGACTGCGCCCACTTGAAGCCGGAATCATTGCGGCTGTTGCGCTTGCCCGCGACGATACCGAGACGCGGCGGCGGGCCCGGCTTGATGATCTCCGCCCAGAGGCGCGCGGTATCGTTGGGGTCGTTCTGCCCGTCACCGTCGAGCAGCTGCACCCAGTCCCCGCGCACGGACTTGAGGCCGGTGAACAGGGCGGCCGATTTCCCGCGCCGGGCCACATGCGTCAGCACCGTCACTGTGCCTGGATGCGCCGCCCTGGCCTCGGCAAGCTCTGCGCCGGTGGTGTCGCCGGACGCGTCATTGACGCAGATCACCTCGAAATCGAGACCTGCAAGCACCTGATGCACCTCGTCGATGACCGGGTGGACATTGCCCGCTTCATTATAGAAGGGGATCAGCACGGAAAGGGCAGGGGCACGGTCCATTTCCCTTGCCTAGTCCAGCGCGGGGCCGAATCCAATCTGCCATACGCGCTGGCGGGTTGCGGGGATGCGGATCGGCTGTAAGGCCGGCGGCTTGCGAACCTGGGGAGAGACCATGGCCGCTGCAGTCGCACACCGGCCGGATCCGGGCGCGCTGGTGATCCTGCCTGGTTCAGCGGTGATTGCTATCCCCATCTTCAAACGCATCGGCTTCGGCTCGGTGCTCGGCTATCTGGCTGCAGGTCTCGTCATCGGCCCGTTCGGCTTGCGCGTGTTCACCGAACCTGCGGAAATCCTGCACGTCGCCGAGCTCGGCGTGGCCATTTTCCTGTTTATAATCGGTCTTGAGATGCAGCCCTCGCGGCTCGGGGGGATGCGCCGGCAGATTTTCGGGCTTGGCTTCGCGCAGGTGGCTGCCTGCATCCTGCTGCTCTCCTGGGTCGGGGCGGCGCTCGGCTATTCCCCGCAGACCTCACTGATCGCAGGCACCGGTTTGGTGCTCACATCCACCGCCATCATCATGCAGATGCTGCAGGAGCGCGGGGATATTGCCAAGGAGAAGGGTCAGAAGATGATCTCCATTCTCCTCTTCGAAGACCTCGCGATTGCGCCGCTGCTGGCGCTGGTTGCCTTCCTCGCGCCAGGGGCCGGAGAAGCGACGCTGACCGAGCGGCTCATCGGCGTCGCCATCCTCGCGCTGGTGATCGCAGGGCGCTACCTGCTGAACCCGGTCTTCCGCATCCTCGCAGCTGCCCGCGCGTATGACCGCGAACACGGGATGGAGCTGGCGAAAGCCGGTGTGGACTATCCGGCGTGCGAGACCTTCGGGCCTGCCATCAAGTTTGCCCGCGCGGCGCTGGACCGGCCGGGCGAGCCTGAAGGCGCCATCGGGGACGCCATCGAGGAACTCCGGCGGCGTGATGAGGAGCGCTTCGCCCTGCAGATGACCGGCGGGATGCATGCCGGCCGCGAGCTGATGATTGGCAGTGGCGGTAGCGAAAAGCCGAAAAAAGTGAATGCCCCGGACACCGCGCCGGACGAGAGCTCGGTTGGCGCCCGAGCGCCCGCGCGCTACACCCCGGCTATGTTCACCGCGACCTGCATCACCCTCGTGCCCGAGGCGTATCCCGGCCCGCTCGGCGTCTCGATCCTTGGCCGGTCGCGCGCCGAGGGGCTCTGGGCGCTCGAAACGGTCGACCTGCGCAGTTTCGGCCTCGGCAAGCACCGAAAGGTGGATGACACGCCGGCCGGGGGCGGGGCGGGTCTGGTGCTGCGCGCCGATGTGGGGGCTGCCGCCCTCGACAGTGTTCCGGCAAACGGCCGCCCCTTCGTTTACCTCTCCCCGCGCGGCCCCCGGTTTAACCAACAGATGGCCCGGGACTGGGCGGCGGGGCCGGGCGTGGTCCTGTTCTGCGGCCGGTTCGAGGGGCTGGACGAGCGGGTGATTGAAGCCCGGGGGATGAAGGAGGTCTCGCTGGGCGACTTTGTCCTTGCCGGCGGGGATGTGGCGGCGATGGCGATGGTCGAGGCGGCGGTGCGGCTTTTGCCCGGTGTGGCAGGCAATGCGGCCTCCCTGACGGGGGAATCCTTCGAGACCGGCCTGCTCGAACACCCCCAGTATACCCAGCCCCGGGACTGGGAAGGGCGGGGGATTCCGGACATTCTCCTCTCCGGCGACCATAAGCGTATAGAAGAGTGGCGTCTGGACCGCTCAAAGGCGTTGACTTTTGACCGCCGCCCCGATTTATACGCCGCTTACTCCCGACCCCCCACATCTGTTGCGCCGGAGACTGGCGATGAACCTGATTAAAGAGCTTGAGACGGCCGAAATGGCCCGCGTTCTCGGCGACAAGAAAATTCCCGCTTTCTCGCCCGGCGACACGCTGGCGGTGAACGTGAAGATCAAGGAAGGCGACCGCGAGCGCGTCCAGCGCTATGAGGGCGTTTGCATCTCCCGCGCCGGCCAGGGCCTCAACGAGAGCTTCACAGTCCGCAAGATCTCCTTCGGTGAAGGCGTCGAGCGCGTGTTCCCGGTGGTCTCCCCGCTAATCGACTCCATCGAAGTCGTCCGCAAGGGCCGCGTGCGCCGTGCGAAACTCTACTATCTGCGCGACCTGCGCGGCAAAGGCGCCCGTATCGCCGAGCGCACCACGGGCCACGGCATCGAGACGCAGGAAGTCGCTGTCTCGAAAACCGAGCGCCGCCGCCAGAAGGACGCCGAAAAGGTCGCCCGTAAAGACACCGCTGCGAAAGCCCGCGCCGAAGCTGCTGAAGCCGCCGCTGCTGCCGAGGCTGTTGCTGCCGCCGAAGCGGAAGCCGCTGCAGCTGCCGCCGCCGTTGAGAAGCCCGCCGAAGAATAGGCTTTCCGGCCTCCGGGACAGACGCCTTCAAAGCGCCCCTGCCTCACGGCGGGGGCGCTTTTGCATTGTCGGTGTTCGCAGGCAATATCTGCCTTTGAGTCCGCGTTCCCTGCGCCCGCGCGAAAGATTTTTGCGCCGCGCACAGTCGGCTGCAGGTCTGCGGGGTTTCCTCCGCCCCATCTGGCGCTATTGTGCGCCGCGCAAGAGCGAGACTGAAATGCCCGGCAAGACCCTCTACGACAAGATCTGGGACGCGCATGTCGTCCACACTGACGCCGCCTCCGGCGAGAGCCTGCTTTATATTGACCTGCACCTCATCCACGAGGTGACGACCCCGCAGGCCTTCGACGGCCTGAAGGCCGCGGGTCGCCGCGTGCGCCGCCCGGAACTCACCCTCGCCGTCGCTGATCACAACACGCCGACCGAGGACCAGGCCCTTGGCCTCGCAGGCGTGAAGTACGCCGAAGCCCGCAACCAGCTGGAAACGCTGACGCGCAATGTCGCCGAACACGCCATCCAGTTCTTCCCGATGGGCGACATCAATAACGGCATTGTCCACGTCGTCGGCCCGGAGCAGGGCCGCACCCAGCCGGGCATGACCATCGTCTGCGGCGACAGCCACACCTCCACCCACGGCGCCTTCGGCGCCCTCGCGCATGGTATCGGCACCTCGGAGGTCGAGCATGTGCTCGCCACGCAAACCCTGCGCGCGCGCAAGATGCTGAACATGGCGGTCGAGGTTTCCGGCCAGCTGCGCGAAGGCGTCACCGCGAAAGACCTCGCCCTCCACATCATCGCCATCACCGGCACCGCCGGCGGCACCGGCTATGTCATCGAATACCGGGGCCAGGCCGTCCGTGCCCTGTCGGTGGAAGGCCGGATGACGCTGTGCAACCTCTCCATCGAAGGCGGCGCCCGGGCAGGCCTTGTGGCGCCGGACGAGAAGACTTTCGACTATGTGCGCGGCCGCCCCGCCGCCCCGAAAGGCGGCGCCTGGGAAATGGCCGAACGCTACTGGCGAACGCTGCGCTCGGACGATGACGCCGTGTTCGACCATGTGCTGAACATCAAGGGCGAAGACGTCGAGCCCACCGTCACCTGGGGCACCAGCCCGGAGCAGGGGATTGCGCTCTCGGCCAATATTCCGTGCCCGGAGGATTTTTTCGATCCCGTCAAGGCCCGTGCCTGTGAGCGCGCCCTCGCCTATATGGGCCTCGAAGGCGGCAAGCCCATCGCCGGCACACCGGTGCAGCGCGTCTTTATTGGCTCGTGCACCAATTCCCGCATCGAAGACCTGCGCGCCGCCGCAGAGGTCGCGAAGACCGGCAAGGTTGCGTCCGGCGTGCGCGCCATGGTCGTGCCCGGCTCTGGCCTCGTGCGAGCACAGGCCGAAGAAGAAGGGCTAGATGCGATCTTCCTCGACGCCGGTTTCGAATGGCGCGAGCCGGGCTGCTCCATGTGCCTCGGCATGAACCCCGACATTCTTGCTCCCGGCGAGCGCTGCGCCTCGACCTCCAATCGCAACTTCGAAGGCCGTCAGGGCCGGGGGGGCCGCACCCACCTGATGAGCCCGGCCCTCGCCGCACGCGCTGCCCTCAGCGGCGTCATCGGTTAATCCGCCTACAGATAAAGGAACGTGCCCATGGCTTTTGATCTTGCTCCCCGTCAGGACTGGACCCGCGACGAGATCGCCGCTGTCTACGAACTGCCGCTCGACCAGCTGATGAGCCGCGCCCTCGCCGTGAAGGCCGCCAACTGGCCGGACGGCGCGGTCCAGAAATCCCAGCTCCTGTCGATCAAGACCGGCGGCTGCCCGGAAGATTGCGGCTATTGCAGCCAGGCCGCCAAGTTCGATACCGGCCTGAAGGCCGAAAAACTCCTGCCACTTGAGGAAGTCGTAGAAACTGCCCGCCGTGCGAAAGCCAATGGGGCCGACCGCTTCTGCATGGGCGCCGCCTGGCGTTCGCTGAAAGACCGGGACCTTCCGAAGGTCGCCGAGATGATCTCCGCTGTGAAGGCTGAGGGCCTCGAGACCTGCGTCACGCTCGGCATGCTCGAAGAGGGGCAGGCCGAAGCCCTCAAAGAGGCCGGTCTCGACTATTACAACCACAACCTCGATACCTCGCGCGAGTACTACGGCGATGTCGTCAGCACACGCACATACGATGACCGGCTCGAAACGCTCGGCCGTTGCCGCCAGGCCGGTATCAAGCTCTGCTGCGGCGGCATCCTCGGTATGGGCGAATCCCGCGCCGACCGCGTCGGCCTGATCCATGAACTCTCCAAGCTCGCGCCGCATCCGGAGAGCGTTCCGGTCAACAAGCTCGTCCCCATCAAAGGCACGCCGCTCGGAAACAGCGAAGAACTGGATACGCTCGAACTCGTCCGCGCCATCGCCACCTGCCGCATCGTCTTCCCGCAAAGCTGGGTCCGCCTTTCGGCGGGCCGCGAATCGATGAGCCAGGAAGGGCAGGCCCTTTGCCTGCTCGCCGGCGCCAATTCCATTTTCGTCGGCGACCGCCTGCTGACCACGCCGCTGCCCGGCGCCGGCAAGGACGCGAAGCTGCTTGAGGCTGTAGGCGGCGGATGTTCGAAATGCTGAGGCGTGCAACCTGCCGGTAATCGTCCGCGCTGTCCCGTTTCCGCTCAGCCCGTCAAAAGACGGTGTCCCGTCTGGTCGCTTGGCAGCTTGTTGAAGGTCTGGATGCCGCCATCTGCCGGCATGGGCGGCAGATATGTTGGCCGCCTATCACGGTGCCAGGCCCATCAGCCCTTCTAAACACGCCCATCGGTTGCGTATCCCGGCGCAGGGGCCGATATTCCTTCTTCAAGTTCATCTCTGAAGGGAGACCCCCATGTCCGGAACCGTGAAACTCGAGAGCGGCGTCACGCTCGATGGCCCGCGGGGCCGTGTCTATGGCTCGATCCTCGAAACCATCGGATCGACGCCGCTGGTGCGCGCGGAGAAGTTCGCCAAGGCCGAAGGCGTCGGCGCCGAGCTCCTCTTCAAGCTCGAATTCTTCAATCCGCTCGCAAGCGTGAAAGACCGGATTGGCCTCGCTATGGTCCTCGGCCTCGAAGCCGAGGGCAAGCTGAAGCCCGGCGGCACGCTGATCGAACCGACCTCGGGCAATACCGGCATCGGCCTAGCCTTCGTCGCCGCCCAGCGCGGCTACCGGCTCATCCTCACTATGCCGGAATCGATGTCGATCGAGCGGCGTAAGATGCTCGCCTTCCTCGGCGCGGAGCTGGAACTGACGCCGAAAGAGAAAGGGATGGGCGGCGCCATCGCCAAGGCGAAGGAGTTGCTGGAATCCATCCCTGGTTCTGTCAGCCCCGGCCAGTTCGACAGCCCGTCCAACCCCGCCATCCATGAGAAGACAACCGCCGAGGAAATCTGGGCGGACACGGACGGCAAGGTCGATGCGATCATCGCCGGCATCGGTACTGGCGGCACCTTCACCGGCGTCGGCCGAGTACTGAAGTCCCGCAAGCCCGGACTGAAAATGTACGCGGTCGAGCCAGAAGCCTCGCCCGTCCTCTCCGGCGGCGCGCCGGGGCCGCACATGATTCAGGGCATCGGCGCGGGCTTCATTCCAGGCAATGCCGATACCAGCCTCATCGATGAAGTGCTGAAAGTCTCGAACGCCGACGCCATCGCAACCGCCCGAAGCCTCGCGAAGATCGAAGGCATCCCGGGCGGCATCTCGTCCGGCGCCGCCGCCTTTGCCGCCGTCCAGCTCGGCAAGCGTCCGGACATGGCGGGCAAGACCATCGTCGTCATCCTCGCCAGCTTCGCCGAACGCTATGTCTCGACCGCCCTGTTCGAGGGACTG
>NZ_JBBEBT010000182.1:0-3915 GCF_040882205.1 Hyphomonas sp. | reverse complement strand
GAACAAATAGACATTGTCGAGCTGGGCGCTCCCGGTACGGAAGATGTCGCCCACCATGTAGGACTTGCTGATCGGCGTCTGCCCAATCGGGCCCGACCGCATCTGCGAGGTGACCACTTCCACCTGATCGCCAATACCAAGCCCGAGATTGGCCGCAAGATACTGGCCAATCATAATGACATTGCCACCATTGCGGCCCTCACCGAACCCGCCGGCAATGGCGGCGGCGCCGCCATCCTTGAAGATCGGCATGGTCGCAAGGTCCGCCGGCGGAATGGCACGCACCACGCCGCCGGTGCGTACACCGTTTGCTGAAAGCAGCACGAACTGCTCGATGTAGGGCGACACGCTCAGCACGTCCGGCGTCCGCGCGATGACCCTGGCGATCTCGGACGCCTCATCCTGGGGCATACCGTCAACTGCTGCCGCGATGTGCGGTTCGCCGCCCAGCAGCGCGTCCAGCAGGGTCGCGCGGAAGCCACTCATGATCGACATGGTGATAATCAGCGCTGCGACAGCAAAGAAGATGCCGACGAAGGATATGATGGCAATCAGGCTCGCGCCGCCATGCTCACGCCGGGCAAGCAGGTAACGCAGCGCCAGCGTCCGCTCCAGCCGGCCGAAGGGAACAGACGCCGCCGCGCCGCCATTGCTCACGGAGCGATCCTCCGGACGGCTTCTTCAAGCGAAAGTTCGGTTTTCTCGCCGGTCTTGCGGCGTTTCAGTTCGACAACGCCTTTCTCCAGTCCTTTCGGGCCGACAATGATCTGCCAGGGCAGGCCGATCAGATCCATGCGCGCGAACTTGGCGCCCGCGCGGTCGTCCGAGTTATCGTAGAGCGCTTCAATTCCGGCTTTGGCAAACTGCGCATAGAGTGTCTCGCAGGCCTGATCGCAAGCCGCGTCACCGGCGCGCATGTTAATGATACCGACGGGGAACGGCGCGACCGCATCCGGCCAGATAATGCCATTCGCGTCGTGGCTAGCCTCGATGATACCGCCGACAAGGCGCGATACACCGATGCCATAGCTACCCATCTGAACCGGCACCATCTGACCGTCCGGACCCTGAACAACGGCGTTCATCGGCTCCGAATACTTTGTGCCGAAATAAAAGATGTGCCCCACCTCGATGCCGCGCGCGGAAACGCGCCGCCCTTCCGGCAGCGCCTCGAAGGCCGCTGCGTCGTGCATCTCTTCGGTCGCCGCATAGAAGCGCGTCCGCTGTTCGACGATGGGCACGAGGTCCGAATTGAAATCGAGATCGAGGCCCGGCGCCGGTATGTCCAGAAGTTCGCGGTCGCAGAACACAGCGCTCTCGCCCGTGTCGGCCAGGATGATGAACTCGTGACTGAGGTCGCCGCCGATGGGGCCGGTATCGGCGCGCATGGGAATGGCGGTCAGGCCCATCCGGTCAAAGGCATTGAGATAGGCGCAGAACATGCGGCGATAGGCCTTGCGCGCGTCCTCCTCGGTGAGGTCGAACGAGTAGGCATCCTTCATAAGGAACTCGCGGCCCCGCATCACGCCGAAGCGCGGACGCCGCTCGTCCCGGAACTTCCACTGCTGGTGATACAGGTTCAGCGGCAGTTGCTTGTAGCTCTTCACATAGGCCCGGAAGACATCGGTGATCAGTTCTTCGTTGGTGGGGCCATAGAGCATCTCGCGGTCATGACGGTCCTTGATGCGGAGCATCTCGTCACCATACGCCTCATACCGGCCAGACTCGCGCCAGAGGTCCGCCTGCTGCAGTGTCGGCATCAGCATTTCCACCGCGCCCGAACGGTCCATTTCCTCGCGCACGATCTGCTCGATCCGCTTCAATACGCGCAGGCCCAGCGGCAGCCAGGTGTAGATGCCCGCACCGTTCTGGCGGATCATGCCGGTGCGGAGCATCAGCTGGTGCGACACGATTGCCGCATCCGCCGGCGCTTCCTTGGAAACGGGCAAAAAGTAGTTCGACAGACGCATAGGGTGGATCTCTTTCGGGCAGTCTTTCCGGGCTCACCTAGCCGGTCGAAGGCCTATTGCGCAAGCAGCCGGGGGATGATCAGCGCAGCCAGCACCGTCACGATGACAGCCCCGATCGATGCCCAGATCGCCTTCTTGGCCAACATTGGATTTTTGGGGGCTGCCTCTTCGGTGCCCGGCACCGTCGAATCGTCCTCCCACTGCCCTTTTACGCCAATCGGGAGGACCGCAAAGAAGCTGATCCACCAGGCCAGAACGAAAACGATGATAACGCCCGCCCAGCTCATCAGTGGTGACCTTTGGGCGATTCCATGAGTTCAACCAGCACGCCGTTCGAATTCCTGGGATGGACGAAGATGATCATTGTCCCGTGGGCGCCGATCCGGGGCTTTCCCAGAACGGTAGCGCCGCGCTTTTCCATTTCGGTGACGGCTTCGTTGATGTCCGCCACTTCAAAGCAGACATGGTGCTGGCCGCCGGCCGGGTTTTTCTTGAGGAAATTGGCAATCGGCGAGGCATCGCTCAGCGGTTCGATCAGTTCGATCTGGCTGTTCGGCAAGTTTACGAAGCAGACCTTCACGCCCTGCTCCGGCATGTCGAACGGCGTCGTTATGTCTGTCGCACCGTATAGAGACCGGTATGTCTCGCAGGCCTGCTCGATATCCGGAACGGCGACGCCGACATGGTTCAGGGGGCCAATCTTGAAATCACTCATGCTCTATCAGCTCCTCAAAACCATCACTTCTATGAGCGGCCGAATGCCGAACTCAATTTCACAAGCCTTGCGCAACGCGCGGCCAACCACCTTCTCGACGATTTCATCATCCATGCGGTCGCGCTTCTTGATTCCGTCGAGCGCCTTCGCCGCGGCCACATCCAGCGGCTCGAGACTTTCATCCGCGATCCGGCCATCCAGTTCCGACAGGCCTTTCACCGCGATCACGGGACCGTCCACGACATCACCGGAATCATCCAGGCAAACAGTCGCAAGGATCAGTCCGCTCACAGACAAACGGCGCCGCTCGATCAGACCCTCGGCCGCTTCCGGCACGAGTCGCGAACCATCCAGCATCAGACGGCCAGCCGGCACTTCGTCGATTATCACGGGCTCGCCTGGCGCGAGGCGCATCAGGCTGCCATTGCGCGGCGTCAGGGCCGATTGAATCTGCAACGACTTTGCATAAGCGGCGTGTTCCACAATATGCCGGCGCTCGCCGTGCACCGGAATCGACACACGCGGACGCACCCACTGGTACATCCGTCGGAGTTCATCACGGCACGGATGGCCGGACACGTGTATCGGCTCGGCGACCATGCGCGGTGTGATGATCCGGATACCCTGCTCCGCCAGCATGTTCTGCATGGCATAGACAGAGCTTTCATTGCCTGGGATCAATCTCGATGAGAAGATCACTGTATCATCCGGCCTCAGCGACACATGGCGGTGGTCCCCGCGCGCGATCCGCGACAGCGCCGCGTTCGGCTCGCCCTGGCTGCCGGTGCAAAGATAGAGAATGTTCTCGGGCGGCAGGTAGCCCGCCTCGGATTCGTCCACGAATTCGAGGTTTGGCGGCAGGATGCCGACCGCCTTCGCCGCGTCGGTGATCTTGTGCATGCTGCGCCCGACAAGGCACACGTCCCGTCCCGCGAGGTTGGCCGCTTCGATGATGGATTTCACGCGCGCGACATTCGACGCAAAGGTCGTCACCGCCACCGCACCTGTCTGTTTCGCGATCAACTCGATCAGGCCCTTGCGGACGGTATCTTCCGACCCCGCCTCGCCGTTCTCAAACACGTTCGTGGAATCGCACACCATGGCAAGCACGCCCCGATCCCCGAGGGCGGTCAGTCCTTCGATATCCGTCGCCGCGCCAATCAGAGGCTCCGGATCGATCTTCCAGTCGCCGGTGTGCAGGATCATCCCGGCCGGTGTCTCGATGGCCAG
>NZ_JBBEBT010000181.1:0-3957 GCF_040882205.1 Hyphomonas sp. | reverse complement strand
CGGCCAGATCATCGAATTCAAGGTTATGGTCCGTCCCCTGAAGGCCGTCAACGCCGTCCACGCCGCAATGGGCGCCATGCTCGCAAAGATGAAAGCCGGCGCTTGATCGTTCCCACACTGACGACCGACCGCCTCATCCTGCGCCCGCATGCGCAGGATGATCTTGGGCCCCTTTCTGCCATGTGGGGCGACCCGGAAGTGACGCGCCATATCGGCGGCCAGCCGCGCTCGCAGCAGGAAGTGTGGACGACCCTGCTGCGCGTCGTCGGACATTGGCAGTTGCTTGCTTACGGCTACTGGGTCGTCACCCTGCGCGCCACCGGGGAGGTCCTCGGTGAAGCAGGCTACGCCGACCACAAGCGCGGCCTGCCGCCGGAACTCGCCGCCGGTCCGGAAGCCGGATGGGCCTTCGGTCCCGCCGCCTGGGGGCAAGGCATCGCGACCGAAACCATGCTCGCCTGCCAAAACTGGATGGCCGCAGCTCACGCCCCTGCCACGACGCACTGCATCATCGATCCAGGAAATTTCGCCTCGCAGAAGGTTGCGGCAAAACTTGGCTATCGCCAGACCGGCGAAACCCTGCTGCGCGGCGAGCCGATTGGCGTCTACCGGCGCGGGAGCTGACGCTCGAGCGTTTCGTCCTGCTGCTGCGCTTCGCCCGCCTGCCCCGGTCGCCAGGCGCGCAGGAAGTCAAGGAAAGCCTTCTCCGGCAGGCCGGGTGAATAGAGAAAGCCCTGCGCCATTGTGCAACCGCGCCGCCGCAGAAATTCTGCCTGCCGCGTCGTCTCCACGCCCTCCGCCACGGTCTTCAGCCCCAGCGTTTCCGCCATTGCGAGGATCATCTCGACAATCGCCGGCGCCTGCCGGTCGGTCTCCAGCGCAGACACGAACTGGCGGTCGATCTTGAACACGTCAAACGGCAACTGCGTCAGCGTCGCGAGGTTCGAATGGCCGGTGCCGAAATCATCGATGGCCAGCTTCGTGCCCATTGCCCGCAGCGGCGAGATGAACTCCGCCACGCGCGCCGGATCAGACACTGCCATGCTCTCGGTAATCTCGAGCTCCAGCCGGTTGGGGTGCAGACCGGTGCGGCGCAGCACGGCCATGATCGCGTCCGTCAGGTCATGGCGCTGGAACTGGCTTGGTGAGACGTTCACCGCCACGGTCAGGTCGAAGCCTTCCAGCTGCCAGCTGCGCGCCGCCTCGCACGCCGCTTCCAGGATCTGCATGCCGATCGCATCGATCAGTCCCGCCTGCTCCGCCACCGGGATGAAAGTTGCTGGCGAGATCAGCTTACCGTTCGGCCGTCGCCAGCGCGCCAGCGCTTCGGCGCCAAGGATCCGGCCCGTCTCGAAACAGATCTTCGGCTGGAAAACCGCCTTGAATTCCTTGTTGGCCACCGCGTCGCGCAGTTCGGCCTCAAACCGGTAGCGTCCCTGCACGATGCGCGTCAGGCGCGGTGTGAAGAACCGGAAACCGGATTGCGCTTCCGACCGCACCAGACGCACCGCGAGCTTCGCATTCTGCATCAGCTTGGCATACGATTCGCCGTCCTCAGGCGCCATCACGATGCCGCCTGAGATCGACATGGTGATCCGCCGCGTCGGCAGGTCGAACGGCTGGGAAAAGGCTGCACGCACGGCGCGCGCAATCGAGATTACTTGGTCGCGATTGATCGCACACGGAAGATACAGAACGAACTTGTCCGCCGACAGCGCCGACAGCATGCTCCCGCGCAGCGCAATCGCCGCCGGATCGCAAAGGTCCGACAAGGCGCGCGTCAGCCGCTTCGCCGCGCCTTCGATCAGCGCGTCACCATAGGTCGCGCCGACCTGTTCGAGCAGCTGCCCGAACCGGTCGATGTCAAGCAGCAGGAAGGCCGCCGGATACTCGAAGCTCGCCTCGGGCAGCGTTGCGTTGACATGCCGCTCCAGCGCGATCGCGTTCGCCAGCCCCGTGCGGCCATCCTTGTAGGCAATCTGGCGCAGGGTATGGTTCTCGCGCCGCAGCTTGCGCACCGAGCGCGTCGTCGCCACGCGCAGCCGGCGCAGCTCCGGGAACTGCATCTCATCCAGTTCCGCTTCGGCGTCGAGGCGGCTGGTCAGCATGTAGGCGGTGAAGCGCAGGAAGATCTGCTGCAGCGGCCGCGCAGTTAAATAGGCGCCGCCCGCCGAGATCCCCAGGCAGGCCAGCAACATCGCCAGCATCACCGGCGCCGGCACCAGCAGGCCAAGCGGCGCGCCGAGGAAGATCATCCGGTAGCCGACCGAAATCGCCATCAACGCAAGGAACAGGAAAATCGATACTACACCGCCGATAATACCGGCGAAGACCGGTATCGAAAACCTGCCGGTCAGCCGGCCGATAAGCGATGATTTCTTCACACTGGCGCCGCCTGAGGCCTTGATTCGGAAATTACAGCGCAAACTGCGGCATAGATGTTTAGGAATCTGTGAATATCATACGCTAGCTGTAATGTTCCCGACGGACTATATGCCCAGCCATGACCCAGAACCGCACCGCCACGATCACCCGCAAGACCAAGGAAACCGACATCTCGGTGACCGTTAACCTTGATGGCACCGGAAAGTCCGACATCGACACCGGCATCGGTTTTTTCGACCATATGCTGGATAGCCTGTCCCGGCATGCGCTGATTGACCTTATGGTACGTTGCAAGGGCGACCTGCACATCGATTTCCACCACTCGGTGGAAGACACCGGCATTGTCATCGGCCAGGCCATTGCCCAGGCCCTTGGGGATTTCGGCGGCATCATGCGCTTCGGGCATGCCTACATTCCGATGGACGAGACGCTGACCCGCGCCTCGCTGGACCTCTGCAAGCGGCCCTACCTGATCTGGAAAGTCGATTTCCGGCGCGACAAGCTCGGCGAGATGGATACCGAACTCTTCAAGGAGTTCTTCCACGCCCTCGCCGGCAATGGCGGCATGTGCCTGCACATCGAGAATATCTACGGCGAGAACAACCACCACATCGCCGAAAGCTGCTTTAAAGCGACCGCCCGGGCCCTGCGCACCGCGGTTACGGTCGACCCCCGCCTCGGTGGCAAACCTGCGAGCACCAAGGGCAGCCTGTAGGTCAGGTGCACTTCGCTTCGCTCACTGCACCTTATGGGAGCGTGCTTCGCAGGGGCAGTGAAGCGCGCCAAGCGGGCTGAAGTGCACCCCTACAGGATCCGCGCGTCCACTACCGCGTCCACCAACGCCGGATCGGCGGGTACCTGCCCGTCCAGCATCAGCATAGCCAGCCCGTGCACCAGTGACCAGGCCTGCAGCCGCCGCGCCTCGCGCGCCGCTGGCGGCGTATCGGCCCCGAACAGGCCGTCGATCGCATTCACCAGCATCTGCATACTGTCCGCGCCGGTCCCTGCCCCGGCCAGAGGCGGCGGCGCAGGCACTGGCCCGGTCGTCTGCGCCATCATCAGCCGGAACAGCGCCGGATGCGCCAGCGCGAAGCGGACATAGGCCCGCCCCATCGCGCTGAAGGCCTCGACGCCTGGCGCCGCTGACGCCATCGCCCGCTCGAACGCCCCCGCCATCCGCACATGCCCTTCCAGGCACAGCGCGCCGAGCAGCGCCGCCTTGTCCGGGAAATGCCGGTAGACCGCCGTCGCCGAGACGCCCGCATTGCGCGCAATCTCCCGCAGGCTCAGCGCGTCTGCCCGGCCCGCATTGATCAGCTTCAGGCCTTCGTCGATCAGCGCCGTACGCAGATCGCCATGGTGATAGCGATTTTTCTCGGAATGTATGTTGACACTGTTATCATTCTCGGACATGTTGTCGGTGTAAACATTATTTGAAGCCCTCGCAACCTCTCACATCATCACAGGAGCCCTCCGTGCCCAGCCCCGTCGAAGCCGCCATCCGCGGCGTAGTCACCCAAGGCCTCATGGGGGTCGCGAACTTCAACCGCGTCCACCGCAAGGCCAAGGTGC
>NZ_JBBEBT010000180.1:0-3964 GCF_040882205.1 Hyphomonas sp. | reverse complement strand
GGATGGCGGCGATGCGGGCATCCTGCTGGACGGGGCCAAAGTCACCGTCCGTCCAGTCATCCCAATCGGAACTGGCATCTGCCGCGGCTGCCTTGCCGCCCGGAAATACCAGCGCGCCGGCCGCAAAATCGATTTCGTAATGACGTTTCACCATCAGCACTTCAGGCTTCGGCGCCGCCTCGCGAAGCAGCAGGATCGTCGCAGACAGGCGGGGTTCGGGCGGTGCAGGTTCAGTCATGGTGGCCAAAATCCTTAAAATTTACGGGAAAACTGACCCGCCGGTTGCGCGCGATGTTCAACTCCGGCCGTTAGGGAAGGCAAGAGCCATGCATGTGACGCAACAAGGAATCCGGATGCGCCCCTTCCCTCGCCCCAACATGAACCTCTTACAGCCTGCGCGCGCGCCGGCCGTCCGCTTCAAGCCCGTGATGCACCTGCTGGGAGGCGAATCGCTTGGCCTCGTGGCCTATGAACCCATGGAATTCGAAGAGCGTGTATCCTTCGGGAACATGGCCAATGACAATGAAATACCCAGCCCCGCGAAATGGATGGCAGGCCGGTTGGAACGCGTCGCGAGCGCAGCCTGCGCGCAGGAGTTGCCGCATCGCCCGATACTGGTGGCCGCGCCGATGGCAGCCCTGTCTGATCCGGATACCGCCGTTGCCTGCGATGCTGCCGTGCGCCGCACGATCCTCTGCCAGCAGGAATTCTGCATGATGTTCACCGATGCCGCCTTCGCGGGCGACCCTGCCGACAGCACGGCGCGCATTGCGCGCCTGCGCAAGACCGGCTTCCGCGTCGGGATCGACATGCGCCAGTCCTGGCAAACGCCACTGAGCGAAAGCTTCCGTATCCTTATCGATACGATCCGGG
The DNA here is from genome assembly GCF_040882205.1 of Hyphomonas sp. Lineage (GTDB taxonomy): Bacteria > Pseudomonadota > Alphaproteobacteria > Caulobacterales > Hyphomonadaceae > Hyphomonas. The sequence continues at coordinate 3,091 of NZ_JBBEBT010000180.1, read as the reverse complement.
TGGACGCCGATGCGCTTGAAGCCTCGCAGGAACTTTGCGATGTGGTGCTGGCGGCGAAGTCGGCCGGCATCCTGGTGGTAGCCGATCACGCCAACTGGCGCGACGGGACCTTCCTGAACCTGCTGGGTGTCGCGGGCGCAGTTGCGCCCCGGACGGACGGCTGAATTCAGGCCGCGTCGGTTTCAGCATTCGCGTCGTCCCGCGCGGCCATCTCGGAATAATGGTCGAGCTTGTCGAGCAGGTAGTCGAGATCGTCTTTCGGGATTGCCTGGAACTGCGTCAGCACGCGCTCGATCATCCGTGCACGGAACCGTGCGCGGTCATTCTGCCCGCCGTCATGCTGCGTCTCGTGGAACACATTCACCGCAGCCTTGAAGGCCGGTAACATCTTGCGCGGCAAGCCGGCACGGTCGAATACAGTCTGCAGGCCAAGCGGGCCAGCATCGTGGATCATCAGCCATACGCGCTGATGCCCGACGCCTGACAATTCGGCCAGTGCATGTTCCACGAAGCGCATCTGACCGCAGCACAGCGCGCGCATAATCAATGAGTTTGACAAGCGGCCGTTGAGGTTCAGCTGCGAGACGAAGCGCGCCAGATCGTTGGTGCGCCCGGCCTGTTCGACGAGGTCGATCGTAGCGCGTTCGCGGGCGCTGGCGGCAAGGTCGATGGCGAGCTGCGCCGGAAGTTCGTGGCGGCTGACGAGGATGTCGAACAGCTGACCGGAGACGAGCGAGACCATCTTCTCGGCGATATGCGCCGGGATAAAGTCGCGCTTGATCAGGCCCGCCTGGACGATCTCGTCGCGGCCGAAACGGCGCAGAGTGTCGTCATAGGCCTTGTCGGTCCACTCAGCGCCGCGGTTGGACGTGAGCGCGCGAACAGCCTCTACGCTGCCATATTCGGAGATGACTTCGGTAATCGTGACCGACAACATATCCCGGCTGGCGATAGCGGCCTGCTTGGCAGCGGTGACCGAGAGCACGAGTTCCACGAGATCCTCGTCCGTGAACACGGGCGAGTCCTGCAGGACCGGAATGGCGACCGCTTCGATGTCGCGCGCCAGGCGCAGCGCAACCTCGCGCGGCAGGATCGGCGAAGAACGCAACGTTACGGCCAGCGTGCGGCGCACCAGATCGGCCGCGTCTTCGGCGAGGATGGCGATAATCTCTTCGGCGAAGGCCCTCTCTGTGTCGGTGAGAACATCCAGCGCAATGCGGCGGCACAGCCGATGGGCGACCGAGGCACGCTGCTCCGGCGTCTCACCCCGCATCAGGCGGAGGATGTCGTCTTCAGTCAGCTGGGGCCGGATGCTCTGGACCGTCATGGACAGGGTATTCCTCAGAAACGTGGTTACGCACGAACCTGAGCGAGGTTGGTTAATATCCGTTTACCAAGCCACCTGCCCAGCTCTGGAAACTGCAAAGAAAAAGCCGACCGGATTGCGCCGGCCGGCTTTGAAATATGGCGTGAAAGCAATGCTTAAGCGTCGTCTTCCTTGAACAGCTCTTCGCGCGACACCGTGACTTCCTCGACCGTGGCGACCGAGAGGATGTGGTCGACGACCTTGTCCTCGTAGATCGGCGCGCGCAGCTGGGCCATCGCGTTGGTGTTCTTCTGGAAGAATTGCATCACTTCGCGCTCCTGGCCCGGATACTGGCGGGCTTCGCGTATCAGGGCCTGGTTCACTTCCTGCTCGGTGATACGGACGTCCGAAATGCGGCCCATCTCGGCCAGCACGAGGCCGAGCCGCACACGGCGTTCAGCGATCTTGCGGTATTCGGCTTTCAGCTCGTCTTCCGGCTTCGATTTCTCTTCGTCGGTGACACGGCCGGCATCCATCTCGCGCTGCAGCTGTTGCCAGATCTGGTCGAACTCCATGTTCACCATGCCTGGCGGCAGGTCAAAGTTGTGGGCGACGTCGAGCTTGTCGAGCAGGTCGCGCTTGGCTTTCGAGCGCGAGGCGTTGGCCTGCTCGGCGGTGAGCTGATCCTTCACAAGGCCGCGCAGCTGTTCGAGGCTTTCGAGGCCAAGGCCCTTGGCGAACTCTTCGTCGATGTCCGGCGTTTTCGGCGCGCGCACTTCGTGCACCTTCACCTCGAAAACCGCAGCTTTGCCAGCGAGGGTTTCAGCCTGGTAGTCTTCCGGGAAGGAGACGTTCAGCTCTTTCTCTTCGCCTGTCTTCACGCCAACGAGCTGCTCTTCGAAGCCCGGGATGAAGCGGTTCGAGCCGAGGACGACCGACTGCTGTTCGGCTGCGCCGCCTTCGAACGGCACGCCGTCTATCTTGCCGACGAAATCGATCACAACGGCGTCGCCGTCTTTGGCTTTCGCCGTCTCGGCGCGGGGCTCGTACTTGATGTTCTGCTCGGCAATCCGCTTCAGCGAACCGTCGATCTGCTCGTCGGTCACTTCGGCGACTGGGCGCGTAATGGTCATTGACGAGGCGTCAACCGGAGTGAATTCCGGCATGATGTCAATATTCATCTGATAGGCGAGGTCTGCCTCACCCTTCACGACTTTCTCGATGTCGCCGTCCATCTTCACGGCCGGTTGGCCGGCGGGGCGAAGGGCGCTGTCCTCGAGCGCCTTCTGGTTGGTCTCGTTAATCAGCTTGTCGATCATCTCGCCCATCAGGTCGCGGCCGTACATCTTGCGCACGTGAGCGGCGGGAACCTTTCCCGGGCGGAAGCCCTTGAGCTTCATCTGCGGTCGGATTTCCTCGATCCGCTGGGCCAGTTTGGCCTGGAGTTCGCTGGCGGTAACCTTCACCTCAAAGGTGCGGCTGAGACCTTCTGCCTTGGTCTGAGTGACTTCCATGTCCTCGTCTTTCGTCAATGAGGCGTCGCCGGGGTGCCGTTTAGGGGCCCGGGATACGCTGAATCCTGCCTGAAGCGGCGGCTTATGTCATACGGGGAAGGCCCTGTCCACGCCGCGTGGCGGGCGATTACAGCGGCGTTTCGGCCGCTTGCCCGGAAGCAGGTCCAACCGGGTGATTGCCCCCGGCAGGCCCGTCGCGTAAGAGGCCTCCACCTGCGGATGTGGCGGAATTGGTAGACGCACCAGATTTAGGTTCTGGCATCGCAAGATG
>NZ_JBBEBT010000179.1:0-3974 GCF_040882205.1 Hyphomonas sp. | reverse complement strand
CAGAGCTGCCTGAAAATGCAGAACCTGCAGCTGCAGGGCTGCGTCGCGGGTGTCGGCCAGGAATTCGAGCTTCCTCACTGCATCAGCCAGCACACGCTGACCGAAGTCGCTGATTGCCTCGGCGCTGTCTACAAATAGTCCATACGCTCCAGGCCCACTCTGCACCTCCCGCCCTGGCAGCCACTGGCTTGCCGGGGTTTCTTTTTGGCGCTTCGCAAATCATATGGAGCTACATGAGTATCGAAACCAAAGCGGCAGACATCCGGGAAGAGTTCTCCTGGCTGGAGGATTGGGAGGCGCGGTATGCGCACCTGATCGACCTGGGCAAGGCGAACCCGCCGCTGGCGCCGGACGAGCGCAGCGAGGAAACGCGGGTGCGCGGCTGTGCCTCGCAGGTCTGGATGGTGACCGATGCCGCGAACGGCGCGCTGACCGTGCGGGCCGAGTCTGATGCGATCATCGTGTCCGGCCTGATTGCCCTGCTGGTTCGGCTCTATTCCGGCGAGCCGCCGGCCGACATTCTCCGCTTCGATGCGCACACATTGCTCGACGAGATCGGCGTGTCGGGCGCGCTGACAGCCCAGCGGTCGAACGGCCTTGCCTCGATGCTTGTGCGTATCCGGGCTGACGCCCAGCTGGCCGCCGCTTAGCCAACCAGATGAAAGCCGGGATCCAAAGACGCCGCCAGTCTGCATATCGAGGTATGGGTCCGGCCTTCGTGTTCGCCGGTATGAGAGCAGGGTGGCTCGCCAGCGCGGCCGAAGCGCGCTTCGCTACGCGGCGAAGCGCGGAGATGCGGTCTTTTCGGCAGGGGTTTCCAGCGCGCGGCGGCTGGCAATGAGTTCGTCGTGGCAGAGGACCATCGTGAGGTCGCCGTGTTCGTCCGCCACCGGCAGGCGCAGCCAGGCATGGAGGCGAGCGCCTTCGATGACGCCGCCGACGGGGTTGCCGCGTTCGAGGGCGGAGGACAGGCCGAGGGCGTAGCATTCGCCGTGGGTGCCGGCGATTTCGGCAACGCGGCGGCCGCGCACATCCATGCCGAAGATATCGCGCAGGCGGGAACCGGCAATTCGGAAACGCCCCTCGCCCACGGCATCGATCTCGACGATGGAGAGGCTGGCCAGCGTACTGCGCACGATACCCGGATCGATAGCGTCGCGCGGGACGAGGCCTTCGGACGTCCGGCATTCATACCAATGGGCGATCAGGAGGCGCTGGGCCTCGGTAACGCCCGAGAAATTCGGCTTGTTGAACATGATGTCGCCACCCCCGTGGTGATTCGCAGGAATCACCTATTGCGCGAGTGGACTCACCGATCAAGCGTCTTTGTAGCTTTTTGTTAACATTGATTTGCGGAATATTTCATTCCGGGCGCGGAACAAGCCTGCTTTTATTGGGGTTATTCTTCGCGAGTGTTGCGCCCGAGCCCCATTTTCTTTGCGAGTTTTGACCGCTTCTCCGAGTAACCCGGCGCAACCATCGGATAATCTGCCGGCAAACCCCATTTCTGGCGATATTCGTCCGGAGACAGACCATATTTTGAGCGCAGGTGGCGTTTCAGGGATTTGAACTTCAGCCCGTCTTCCAGGCAGATCAGGTAGTCCTTGAAGATCGATTTCTTCGCCGGCACGGCAGGGCGCGGCGGCTCCGGCGCGGCGCCAGCCGGCCGGGAGAGGTCCTGCAGGGCCGCATGGACGCTGCGGATCAGGTCCGGCAGGTCAGACGTGTTGAGCGTATTGTTGCGCACGTAGGCGGACACGATCCCTGTCGCGAACACCACATTCAGGCTGCCCGGCGCATTGGCCTCACCCTCTGACAACATAACCTGCCTTTCCAGCTGCGGCTGGCCGCGGATGGCCCCGCCGCACGCGGCAAGGTAGGCCGTGGCAAGCCACTACCCCGCTGTCACGGCTTAATATGGCTTAATTTTGTCACCCTGAAGCTGCAGGGTTTTTCAGGTCCGGATGAACGAGACCAGCAGGACAACCGCGAGAATCACCGTGGTCCAGATGGCCGCGCCACTGGTAATCGGGCTGCGGGCGAAGCCGCCGCGGGGGCTGAACGTGTCCACGAGCCGGTCATAGGCGCGCTCAGACAGCCTGCCGAAGATGATCGTCATGGCCGGGCCGAGCTTGGCCCAGACCGTGTCGATCCAGCGGACGACGCCATAGCAGGCCCTTCGGTAAGCCCATTCGGCATCGAGGATGACGCCCGGTTTCTCGGGCGGGTAAAGGCCGAGGCGCTGCAGCAGCACGAAGGCGAAGACCGCGAGCGCGAGCAGCTGAAGCTGGGCCAGCATGTGGCCGAGCGTGAACGGCTGGTAGGCTGACGCCTCGATCGGATAAGGCAGGAGACTGTAGAGCCATTCATAGCCAAAGCCCGGCAGGAAGGCCGGCAGGCCGATGGCGATACACAGGAAGGACGCCATGCCCATCGCCAGGAGCATGTTAAAGGGCGCCTCCTTGACCCGCTTGCCGCTGTCATGGCCGAAGAAGGCGAAGTACGGGATCTTGATGCCCGAGTGTTCGAGCACACCGGCCGAGGCGAACATCAGCATCAGCCAGACGACGACCATGCCGGTGGAGGCGACCGCCGAGAGGATCATCGACTTGGTGACGAAGGCCGAGAAGAGCGGCATGGCCGAGATCGAGATCGCACCGACAAGGCAGAAGAGCGTGGTCCACGGCATCGAACGGTAGAGGCCGCCCAGTTCGTTCGCCTTGGTGGTGCCGGTCCGGTAGAGGACGGCGCCCATCGACATGAACAGGAGGCCCTTGAACAGGATGTCGGCAAAGGCGTGGGCGACTGCGCCGTTGAGGGCTAGCGGTGTGCCGACGCCGATGGCGCAGATCATGAAGCCGACCTGGTTGTTGGTCGAATAGGCCAGAACGCGGCGCAGGTCGTTTTCGATGACGGCAAAGAAGACCGGGAAGACGGTCATCACCGCGCCGATCCAGATCAGTTCGGGCTGGCCGGGGAACATGCGCGCGAAGGCGTAGACCGCGAATTTGGTGGTGAAGGCGGAGAGGACGACGGCGCCTACGACCGAAGCCTTTGGATAAGCATCCTGCAGCCAGTTGTGCAGGAAGGGGAAGGCTGCCTTGATGCCGAAGGCGAAGAAGATGAGCAGCGCGCCCGGCTGGTTCAGGCCGGTGAAGGCCGTCAGCGACAGGCTGCCGGTGGCATTCCAGACATAGGTGATGCCCGCGAGCAGCAGTACGCCGGACAGGATCTGGACAGCGAGATAGCGCATCGAGGCGAAATAGGCCGCACGCGTACCGGCCTGCAGGATGACGAAGACCGAGGTGACTGCGGTGAGTTCCCAGAACACGAACAGCGTCATCAGGTCGCCGGCGAAGACAGCGGAGATGGCAGCCCCGCCATAGGCGAGCGCCATGCCGTCCTGGATGGGGTTGTCGGTGTGCAGGGCGTAGATGGCGTTGAGCAGCGCGGCGATCAGGAAGGCGAGGCCGAACAGGAAGCTGAGGCTGTCGACGCGGTAGAAGGACAGGTCGATCCCCAGCGTGCTGTAGGTCAGGTGGTCCACGCCGTGGTGGGTGGTGGCCAGCAGCAGGATGCCCAGAATCGGCGCCGCAATGGTGATCACCTGCCGCACGAGGCGCACCTGCACGAACAGGGCGACAAGGCCGGCAAGGATCAGCAGCCAGCCGGGGTTCAGGGCGGAAAGCAGGACGGGCATCAGTGCGCTCCTCCGTGTCCGCCATGCGGCGCGGCGACCGGCTTGCCTTCAAGGTCGGGATCGATGTCGTCGGGCGGGCCGCCGGCATCGCCGTAATAGTTCTCGTCGCGGCGCAACAGGCGGCCGAGCGGCCAGCCCATCAGCACGACAAAGGAAAAGGACACGAAGCCCCAGAGGCCGAAGAAGCCGGTGGATTCGGCAAAATGCAGATACTCGTGCCGGTGGATCACGAGGTCTGCCAGCACGAGGATGATTGACAGGACGGCGAGCACCC
>NZ_JBBEBT010000178.1:0-3984 GCF_040882205.1 Hyphomonas sp. | reverse complement strand
GCCCGCCTTCAGCGCCCGGTCGGCAAGCGGGATATCGGCCGTGATGACGACCGAAAAGGCATCGGCCTGTTCTGCGATCCAGTCATCGGCGGCATCGAATCCGTCGCTGACGATCTTGCGCGAGATCAGCGGATGTTCAGGGATGCGGATGTAGGCGTTGGCGACGATGACGACCGGCACGCCGTGGCGCAGGCTGACCTTGTAGATCTCGTCCTTCACCGGGCAGGCATCTGCATCGACAAGAATGCGAACGCTCATTGCGCCTCCATCTCGGCGATCCAGTCCCGGACCAGCGCGAGGCCTTCGGGGTCATGCACGCTGCGGCCGAGTTCGGGCATCGCGATGCCGGGCTCAACAGAGGCCATGCGGTAGGCAAGGATCGAGCGGTCCGGCGCGCCGGGCACGATCACCTGGAACAGGGTCCCTGCCCCGCGCCCGGCCGCAACCGGACGCTTGCCGATGCCGACTTTCACAGGATCAGTTTCCGTCGCCGAGAGGAGCAACCCGGAATTTGAGGCCGAACCATCCGGCTTGTGGCAATGGGCGCAATTGATATCGAGCCAGGACCGGGCGCGCGCCTCGAGCGGGAGCGCGATATCGTAGACGGCAGAGGCGGCGGGCGCGCTGGAAGGGAGACGGCCGAGCAAACCGCTCGCGGCCCAGTCTTCTAGCTGGCCGTGATGGTTGAGATTGCGCGCCTTCGGGCCGATGGGCGCAATCGCGGCGCCGGCCTGATGGCAGGTCTTGCACTGGTTCTGATTGGGCACCGCATAATTGACCGTGAGCGGACGGCCTGCCGGATCGATCGTGGAGACCTCACGCCGCCCGCCGATAGGGGCGTATTCGGCCTCGGTGCCCTTCGCGTTCCAGATATAGGCAAAGGCGGCCCAGCCGGTTTCCTTGTGGATCAGGAGGCGCGTCTCGACCTTGTAAGCGCCCTCCTCCGGCGCGCGCATATCCGGCGCGAAGGCGAAGGTTTTAACTAGCACCGTTCCGACCGGAAAGGCCAACACGTCCGTGTCATTGTAGACGGCTTTGGCACCTCGCGGCACATGAACGAAGCGGTGCTTGACGGCGTGATCGGAGAACAGCGGATTGACAAGATCATAGGCCACGACACCCGGCGCAGGCTGCAAAGCCGATGCATCCGTGAACAGTCTGTAGGCGGACAGGACCTTTGCAGGCTCCTGCGCGAGGACGACCGACATGTCCGGGCCCGCGGACTTGCCGAGGCCGCAGGCCGACAGCAGCGCGGCGAGCAGAAGAACGGTGATCCGCAAGGCTTAGGCCGGACCGTGCGAAAGCACGATGGGCGCCGGCTCTGGCGGCGGCGTGGAGGCCGGACGCTCCGTGGACGGCGCAATCGCTGCCGGGTCCAGCGGGTAGGATGGCACGCCGAAATTCAGGAAGCCGACTTCCAGCGCTTCGCCGATGGTCAGGTTCACGGCCTGCAGCTCAGCGCCCGGCCATGCGCTGACCCCGTCCCAGATGACCGGCGGCAGCGTGCCGCCCATCGCATCGGCAAGCGGCTCAAGGATGCCCTGCGGGTCATCCCCGCCGCCGGTATACTTGTTGGCGCGCACCACGATATCGCGTGGCAGCGGATTATAGGCCGCATCGGTGAATGGCAGAGAATAGGCCGTGATCAGGATACCAGTGGAGCGGTTGTTGTCGAACGTATTGTCGAAGACGTGCACGTTGCGGTTCGCCATGATGATGACGCCGGTGCCGGACGGCACGCCCGCGACGATATTGCCGGCGGCGGCGAAGTTGCGCGTATTGTTGGCGAGGATCTGATTGGAGAAAATGCGTGTGGAATTGCCGCCGGAAACCGGCAGGTCAGGCAGGTCGAACACGAGGATGCCGCCGGTATTGTTGCGCGCGATATTTCCGTACACGTCGGCGCCCGAGGAATTCTCGATCTCGATGCCGGCCACATTGTATTCGACGATAGAGTTGCGCACGATGATGTTGGAGGACTGGCCGACATAGATACCGGCGTCCGAGGCGCCGCGCACGGTGACGTTCTCGACGAGGACGTCTTTCGATTCGACCGGGTAGATCCCGTAGGCGCCATTGGTCTCTTCCGGCTCACCGCTCCATTCGACCGTGAGATGGCGATAGATGATCTGGTCGGCGCCTTTCGACTTGATGCCGTCGCCCTTGGTGTCGCGGACGGTGAAGTCTGTCAGCGTGACGCCGTCCGAAGTGACAAGCAGGCCCTCCCCCGCGCCGGCCTGCTGGGCGAAGTCGAGCACCGTCTTGCCCTCGCCGGCGCCGCGCAGCGTGACGCCTTCGACATCCAGTGACAGTGAATCGATCAGCGAGAAGGTGCCTTCCGGCATCTGGATTGTGTCGCCCGGCCTGGCCGAGATGAGGGCGGCCTGCAGCGCGGCGCCAAAGTCGCCCGTCGCCGAAAGCGCTGCGGGCGCGCCGGGATCGGCGGCTGGAGGCGCCGACGTGTTCGGTGTGCAGGCAGAAATGATCAGTACCAGCGGAATCGCAGAGGCAACGCGCGCAGGTTTCATGAAATCCTCCCCGGATCAGCTGACGCGAGTTTCAGCTTCAATCCCGGGAAAAGCAAGCCGGGCGCAGGTTTGCGCTCCACAGGTTTTGGCGCAATGTGCTTCAGGCCCAAACGCCTCGCTTACGAAGCCGTCATGCCAACCCCTGCCCAGGCCCTTGCGCTGCTCATGCTATCGGCGCTGGTATCGGTTGCCTGCTCGAAAAGCGAGGCTCGGGACGCTGTCCCTGCGGGCACCGGCACCAACCTTGATGGCGCGCGGATACCCGCCGCCGTCAAATGGCGGCACGAAATTACTTTGAATGGCCGGGCTTTGCCGGTGACCGGATTTTGTGATCCGGGCCGAAGGGTCGTGTCCATTTCGGCAACGCAATCCGGCACCACCTGCTCGAATAGCGAAAGCCAAAACGGGGACCGTTATAAGCGGCGCAGTGACTGCACGGCGCCGAATGGCACTCTTACGACTTCGGGTCTTACCGTGACAGGCAAAACGGCCTACACTTTTGAAATCATACCCAACCGTCATGGGTCAGACGGTCCGCCATCTCACATGATTACGAAGGCCACCCGGCTTGGCGACTGCTAGCAACGCCTGGCGCAAACGCCCCGCCGACAGGGCCAGCGGGGCGCGATCTTTTGTCCGTGATCAGAGTGTCAGTGGACGCTGAGCGGGTTCAGGTCGTTGGCAAGGGCGGCGGCGAAGGCGGCTTCCCGGCCTTCGACAATTGCGAGGCGCTGGCCGTCGGCGGAGGCGACGACGAAGAGATCGTCCGGATCCGCCACATCATCCAGGGCTTCCGGCGGCAAAAGGCTGCGGATTTCACCGTCCTCAAGATGACGGATGTAAACGAATGCATTGCCTTCGGGGGAGGTCGATTTCAGTCCGGTCGTCATGGGTCCACTCCTTTCCGCGCCCCGGCGGGGTCGCTGGCAGGCTGGTGCTCTGCCATGGACTGAAGGTGGGCCTCGATTGTGTCCGGTTCAAGCACCAGCGTGCGGCAACATGGCGGCGCAGGGCTCACAGGGGCGTACAGAGGGGCTGAATGCCCGTTTTTTAACAGGACTGCCCGGAAAGCAGGTCCTGGTGGAGCCAGACGGAGTCGAACCGACGACCTCTTGCATGCCATGCAAGCGCTCTACCAACTGAGCTATGGCCCCTGACCGGGAGAGCGGGAGGATTAGTCTCAGCCTCCCGCCCTTTCAAGTCCTATTTATCACCGATCATCTTCGTCATCGTCGATGGCGAGATCATCGTCGCCATCTTCGTCATCGTCGATCTCGAATTCTTCCTCGTCATCGTCGGCGATGATCACATCATCGTCGGCTTCGGCGCCGCCTTCGGTGAAGCCGGCCGGAACCTTGCCGGCGGCGGGCGCCTCTTCCTCGTCTTCGGCGTCCTCGATAATAACGTCATCGTCTTCGCCGACGAGTTCCTTGGTTTCCTCTTCATCCTCGTCGTG
>NZ_JBBEBT010000177.1:0-3985 GCF_040882205.1 Hyphomonas sp. | reverse complement strand
ACGCGGCCTTGAGCTTGATGCAACCGTCCTCGCTAGCGAAGGACTGGAGTTCAATTTCGGCTACGCCTTAACTGATCGCGACGCTCCGGATCAGTTCAATCCGTTTACCAACGGATTCGTAGAGACCAATCCCGGCTTTTCGCCAAAACATGCTGCATCACTGACGGCTAGCTACGAGTTCAAGCCGTTCAGTTTCGGTCGCCTGCGCGCTTTTGCCGATGCGAACTATTCCGGCGGCAATTATACGTCATCTCTAACCTACCAGCACCCGTCCTACACCCTGCTCAATGCCCGGCTCAGCCTCGGTGATCTGAAACTTCCGGGCGGCGCAGGCGGAGATGTTGAAGTTGCGCTGTGGGGCCGAAACCTCGCAGACAAAGAATACATCGTTTACGCTGCGGAGCTCGACACTCCAGGCCTCGTGAATACCCTGGATGTCTGGTACGGTGATCCGCGCATGTATGGGATAGAGCTGACATATCGTTACTGAATCAGGCTCTGTCAGAGCCGCGGACAGGCCCAGGTTGTCATTGACTTGTCCTGTCCGCGGTCTCTCCGGAATTAAGACCGAAGAGAGCAGTGTGTTGAAAATGAAATCAGGTATTTTCGCTGTCGCCGCGATCGGGCTGTTTGTGACCGCTTGCCAATTGCCTTCGCAGGGCGGTCCAGAACCTAAAGAAGAGGATATCGCTCCGCCTACGGACCCTGTTCTGATCGGGGAATTACGGCAAGGATCGGGATATCTCGCGGGGTATCTGGCCCCCAGCGATTTGCCGGACAGCCTGGCGCTGCTCCCTCCGCCGCCGCAAGAAGGGACGAAATCGGTGCAGGCCGATCTCGAAGCGCATGAAGCCGGTCAGCTTCTCCGTGAAACGGCTCGATGGCGCATAGCGCAACAGGACAACGAGCTACATTTTCCTGAAGCGGGACGCTCCTTTTCATGTGTGCTCGGCATTGAGATATCACAAGAGAGCACACCCCATCTTGTTACCCTGATGCGGCGTACGCTCGCCGATGCTGGTCGCTCCACTTACAAAGCCAAGGAAGCCTATACGAGGGTGCGTCCCTTCGTGACCTTGGGAGACGAAAGTTGTGTTCCTGAAGCGCAAGCCATGCTGTCCAGTGACGGGTCATACCCATCGGGACATGCGGCGGTGGGATGGGCGTGGGGGCTCTTGCTGACGGGCCTCGCACCTGAAAAGGCCGATGATTTGCTTCAGCGCGGTTATGCGTTTGCTGAAAGCCGGCGGATTTGCGGAGTTCATTGGCAAAGCGATGTTGATGCCGGCCGCTTGATGGGGGCGGCGACATACGCCCGGCTGCAGTCAGATCCGGTTTTCATGGCTCAATCCGTCCTGGCGAAGGAGGAAATAGACCGCGCGAGCCGATCCACGGATACTCCCATTCTGTGCGATTAGGGGTGCGCATACGCCGAGCACCGCCTTGCGCGCATCGCCGGCGTGGTGATGATCGGCGGATAAGGACTGGTCTTGAGACATGGACCGAGACTATCCGCAGATCGACCGTGATACATAGATCTTATGCTTGGTTTGCAGCGCCGGCGCTGGTCACGCAGTGAGAAGCTGGCAGCGGTGGCGGGGACGTTTTCGCCGGGGATGAAGGTGACGGCGGTCGCCTGCGAGCTTGGCATCAGCGTATGCGTCCGGCCTGACCGACCTTGCGGCCTGGCGTGATCCATTGATGCTGGTGCGTTCGACAGAGGGCGATGGTGTCCACTATCGATAGTGGGCACCAGGGTGGTTTCATAGATGGCCGGCAAGCGGACACGTCGTTTCTGGCACGACGCGGAGAAGCTGAAGATCGTAGCGCAGACCAGGGTGGCGGGCGTGTCGGTGGCTCAGGTCGCGCGGCGCTATGACATGAACGCCAACATGTCTTCAAGTGGCTGCGGGATCCTGGCGCCAGTTTCCTGCCGGTAATGATCGCAGCCGATCCCCTCGCAATGAACGCCTCTCGCCCGCCGGATTCAGTGCCCGCAGCGTTGAGCGTCGAGATCACGACACCCGGCGGATGCAAGGTGCGCGTCGAAGGCGGGCTCGATGTCGCCCGCCTCTGCGCGTTCGTTCGGGGACTGGAGGCATGATCCCGGTTCCGGCATCAATGAAGATCTCGCTGGCGGCCGGCGTGACTGACCATCGCAAGGGATTCGACGGCCTTTCCGGGCTCGCCGGGAAGGTGCTCGAGGAGGATCCGTTTTACGGGCACCTGTTCGTGTTCCGCGGCCGGCGCGGTGACCTGATCAAGATCATCTGGTGGGACGCGCAGGGGCCCAGTGTTTTTTCAAACGATCTGCATTCATACGACACCTCTTTACTCTACAGCTGACAATGTTGGCGGCTGAGTTCAGGACAAGCCAGAAACGCGCACCTACTCTGCCGATCGCTTAGACCCGGATGCACCGGTTTCCTGCCTTCCGCTGAGCTCTGTGGAGAGCCTTCGCGGGAAGCCATCCTGCGAACGACGAGCCTGGTCGGCAACCATTCTAAAAATCCAAACCCGATGAAACCAGATCAAAACCGTTCGTTGCGGCCGCTAAGCTGGGGCACGGAGGTTTTTAGGATTTTTGAGAAAACTGTAAGTCCTTGTTTTATGGTGATCCCGATGCGATTCGAACGCACGACCTACAGATTAGGAATCTGTCGCTCTATCCTGCTGAGCTACGGGATCGCCGGGTTCTCCTATAGGGGAAAACCCGGGGGATTTGAAGACCGCCCTGTCTCAAGCGTGCGCGAGCGCCTGTCCAAGGTCGGCAACCAGGTCTTCCGGCGCCTCGATGCCCACGGAGAAACGCACGAGTCCGTCGGTAAAGCCGATGCGGGCGCGCACGTCTGCAGGGACGGCAGAATGCGTGGTTGAGCCCGGGTGGCACATCAGGCTTTCGGTGCCGCCGAGGCTGACCGCGAGCTTGATCAAGCGAAGGTTGTCCAGCAGCTTGAATGCCGCTTCCTTGCCGCCCTTGACGTCGAACGAGAAGGTAGCCCCTGCCCCGAGGCATTGCTCGTCGAAGACCTTGCGTTGCGGATCGTCCGCTTTCAGGAACTCCGGGTACATCACCTTGGTGATCTTCGGGTGCGTGTTAAGATATTCTGCGCACACTTTCGCATTGCGGAAAGCGCGCTCCATGCGCAGCTGGAGCGTTTCCAGCGAGCGCGTGAGTAGCCAGCAGGAATGCGCGTCCAGCATCGTGCCGAGATAGTTGCGCATACGGCGGATCTTCGTCATCATCGCCTCATTGCCAACGATGCCGCCGGCGATAAGGTCCGAATGGCCGCCGACATATTTCGTCAGCGAGTAGAGCGCGAGGTCTGCGCCGTGTTTGAGTGGCTGGTGTCCGATCGGCCCCATCATCGTGTTGTCGCACATCAGGATGGGACGGCGGCCGGTCTCCTTCTCCAGCCCGTCGCAGACGCGGGCGCAGGCAGCGATATCGACAAGGGCATTGGTCGGGTTTGCAGGAGACTCGGTAAAGATCACCGAGATGGGGCCGAATTCCTTCACCGTTGACCGAGCCGCCGCGAGGATCTGGTCTTCAGTCGACCAGGCGTCGAACTCAGCAGAGCGCACGCCCCAGCCCGGCAGGAAAGTGCGGATGAACACTTCCGAGGCCCCATACAGCGGGCTCGAATGCAGCACGGCGGTGCCCGGCTCGGCGCAGGCAAACAGCGCCGTGGTAATCGCCGACATGCCAGAAGAGAAAGCCAGCGCTGCTTCGCCGTCATCATACAGCGTCAACCGGTCTTCCAGAACTTCCATGTTGGGATTGTTGAAGCGCGTATAGATCAGGTCGGCATCTTCAGTGTCGCCCTCCTCGTGGCGGCCCGCAAGGCGGCGGAACAAGGCCTCGCCGTCTCGCGCCGATTTGAAGGCGAACGTGGAGGTCATGAAGATCGGTGGCTTGATCGAGCCTTCCGACATGAAGGGATCATAGCCGAAGCCCATCATCAGGGACTCAGGGCTCAGCGTG
>NZ_JBBEBT010000176.1:0-3993 GCF_040882205.1 Hyphomonas sp. | reverse complement strand
GGTCTTTTTTTGCCTGCCAGCCAGTGCTTTGCGCCGCCCGTGCGAGCCGTTAGGGTGCGCCTCAGACAAAAGCCCGGGAGCTGACGCCATGAAACTTCGTGCCCTCTGTGCCGCCCTGATCGCGGCGACCTCGCTTGGCGCCTGCGCGACCTCGCCGGAGCCCTGCACGCGCGCGTGGGTCGAGTACCGCACCGACCGTATTCTGTCGCGTTTCGCGGGGGAGAACCGGGGCCTTGTTTCAGACCTGCGGCAGCTGATCCGTGCGGACGCCGATGTGGACCCTGTCCAGGCGATCCTGCTCGCCGCCAAGGCGGACGATCTGCGCCGGTTTGCCAACAGCTTCGACAGGATCGTTATCCCCGAGCTGCAATCGGCGGTCGGGCAATGCGGAAACAATCCGGATTTCATTCCGGCCTTCACCGAGTTCCTGCGCCGCGAAGGCGTGCCCGAGACCGCGCTGCAATGGGTTGGCCCGATCATGGCCGTGTCCCAGGTCGTCCAGAGCCAGCAATGACGCGCTGACGCGAGGCCGGCTCCAAGATGAAAACCCTGATTGTCGTTCCGGCCCGGTACGCCTCCACGCGCCTGCCGGGCAAACCGCTCGCCCTGATTGCCGGGCGCACCATGGTCGCTCGGGTGGCAGACCTCGCCCGGCGCGCTGCCGCGGCGCTTGAGGCGGGCGAATATGTTGTCGCGACGGATGACATGCGCATACTGGAACACTGCCGCGATGCCGGCATTCGCGTCGTAATGACCGACCCGGCGCTTCCATCCGGCTCCGACCGGGCGCTGGCCGCCGCCGAAGGCCTCGGCGCGCAGCCGGAATTCATCGTCAACCTGCAAGGCGACGCACCCTTCACGCCGGCCGCATATGTGGTTGCCGTCGTGGATGCGCTTGCCACGTCCGGCACCGATGCCGCCACGCCCTATATCCGGCTGAGCTGGGAAGCGCTCGACCGGCTGCGCGCCCACAAGCTGGAGACCCCGTTCTCCGGCACGACGGTCGTGACCGATCCGTCCGGGCGCGCGATCTGGTTCTCGAAGATCATCCTGCCGGCGATGCGCAAGGAGCGCGACCTGCGCACCATGGGCCCGCTGTCGCCGGTGTGCCAGCATGTCGGGCTCTATGCCTACCGGCTGGACGCGCTGCGCCGTTACTGCGCCATGCCTGAAAGTCGCTATGAACGCCTTGAGGGCCTCGAACAGCTGCGCCTGATCGAGAATGGGCTGACGGTGCAGGCGGTAGAAGTCCAGCCGGGCCGTATTGCCATTCCCGGCATCGACACGGCTGAGGACATTGTGCTGGCCGAGCGCCTTGTCGCCGAGCATGGCGATCCGGACAAGGACTGACAGATGGCGCGCCTGTTCGTCGCCCGGCATGGCAACACGTTCGATCCGGGCGATGTGGTGACCCGCGTCGGCGGGCGTACCGACCTGCCCTTGTCTTCCTCCGGCCGGGCGCAGGCCAGCGCGCTCGCGGCGCATTTTGCCAACACGCCGTTCGTCGCCGCGCTGGCCTCGCCGCTTGAGCGCACGCGCGCTACCGCCCGCGCAATCCTCGGTGCACGGACAGACGCACCGGCCCTGCTGATCCGCAGCTACCTGCGTGAGATCGACTATGGCCCCGACGAGAACCAGCCCGAGGAAGCGGTAATTGCCCGCCTCGGCGCCGCCGAGCTCGAGGCCTGGGATACGGATGGCAAACCGCCGCCGGACTGGATCGTGGAGCCTGCAGCCATCCGCGCCGGATGGGCTGCGCTGCTGACGGACATTGCCGCACTGCCGGGCGAGGCAAGTGTTCTGGTGGTGACAAGCAACGGCACCGCGCGCTTCCTGCCGGATGTGGTGGACGCGGCGCCCCCCGGGCTGGACCGGAAGCTTAAAACCGGCGCCTGGGGCGAGATCGCAGTCACGCCTGGCCGGTCCGAAATTCTCGTCTGGAACAAGCGCCCCTGACCGGGGTCAGGCCACGTTGCGCGAGGCGCCTTGCTCGACCAGTGAGCCGGGCCCGCCGATGGGCAGGCAGAAGGCGACCGTCGTGCCTTCGCCATAGATCGAGGATAGCGTCAGCCGGCCGCCATGCATCTCGGCAAAGGACTTGGTGAGCGCGAGACCAAGGCCGGTGCCATCGGTATTGCGGTCCTTGGTCTTGGAGACCTGCTCGAACGGCTGACCGAGACGCGGGAGGTCTTCGGCAGGGATGCCGATGCCGGTATCGGTGACCCCGAAATAGATTTCTGGCCCGCGCTGTTCGACCCGGACTGTGATCTTGCCGCCGCGGTCGGTGAACTTGATGGCGTTGGAGACGAGGTTCAGCATCATCTGGCGGATGGCACGGTGATCGGCGTCGATGTCCGGCAGGTTCTGCGCAGTATCGAGCACCAGATCGATCTCCTTCTCCTCGGCCTTGCGCCGGATCATGCGCAACGCCACGTCGACCGGGTCTGACGGGTCGATCGCCTGCGGTGTGATCGTCATCTTGCCAATTTCAATCTTCGCCATGTCGAGGATGTCGTTGATCATGTCGAGCAGGTGCTGGCCGGAGGTGAGGATGTCGCGGGAATATTCCTTGTAGGACGCATGGCCAAGCGGGCCCGCCAGTTCATTCATCATGATCTCGGAGAAGCCGATGATGGCGTTCAGCGGCGTGCGCAGCTCGTGGCTCATATTGGCAAGGAAGGCCGACTTGGTGAATGCCGCGTGCTCGGCCTTGGCCTTTTCCTCGGAATACTTGCGCGACAGCTCGCTTGCCTTACCCTCAGCACGCTGGAGAGCAAGCGCTGTGCGCCTCATTTTTTCCTGCTGCTTCTTCAGCTCTTCCTCGTTGCGGATGTTCTCCGATACGTCGACGCCGACAGTGAGCAGACCGCCATCCGGTGTCGGGCGCTCCACCATCTTCAGCCAGCGGCCGTTGCGCAGCGCGATCAGCGTGGTGCGATGATCTTCCGTGGACTGACGCTCGACCAGCACAGCGCCGGCCCGGGCGATCTGAACCGTATCGTGGCCCATCCCGGCGCGTAGCGTATCCTGAAGGCCGAAATCGAGCGCGAAGGCGCGGTTCCAGAACAGCAGGCGCTTACGCGAGTCCCAGAGCGCGAATGGCCCGGCAAAACCCTCGATGGCGTCGCGCAGGCGGCGCTCGGCGGCGCGGACGCGGTCTTCCGCCTGTTTGCGATCGGTCACGTCCAGCATGATACCGCCAAAGACCGGCTCACCGGTGTTCGGATCGTCCGAGAGGCTGCCACGCATCTCGATCCAGCGCCCGCCGGGCACGGAGACCGGGAAGGACAAATGAATCCAGCCGATGGTGCGCGCCTTGTTGAACGCCTCGCGGATACGCTCATGCGTCTCGACCGGCGCGCGCGCTAGAAGATCTTCGAGTGAAACCAGTCCGGTGCGGCCAAGCCCGAGGAATTCCGAGGCGCCGTCGCTGAAGAAGATGGTGTTGGTGGTGTGGGACCATTCCCAATAGCCCGCCTGCGCGCCGCGCATGACGAGACCGAGGATACGGTCGGATTCGTTGTTGTGCGCTGCCTGCTCCAGCGCTTCGGTTTCGCGCTTCGACAGACGGCGGGTCAGCCCGAACAGCGCCAGCGCGGGCGCGAGCAGCAACAAGAAGAAGATGGCCAGCTGGGCAATGCTGGAGGCGGTGATCAGCGGCCGGGCGATGGTCATGCAGATGCTGATGCCGCTGGCGGACACGGGCGCGCAGGCGGTGGCGGCACGCAACACATCCGGGCCGGACTGGATTGCCGCGCCCGAGACCGGCGCAATCGCCGCCGCTGCCGACAGGTGCGCCCCGCCAAAGCTGAAGGTGGCATCGCGCGAGCGCAGGGTAAGGCGGGCGTCTACCGGTTTGTCGAAGGTCGCCGTGATCGGGGAGAGCGCGACAAGCACCGGCTGCTCCGGCAGCGCGGAGACAGCGACGAGGTCACCATACATCGTCAGCACGAGGCCGGACTCGCCCTCCGGCAGCGTCAGGGCCGCAGCGGC
>NZ_JBBEBT010000175.1:0-25749 GCF_040882205.1 Hyphomonas sp. | reverse complement strand
CTGGCGTAAAGGTCAAACCCAGCTGCCGAAAACAGCATCTGCTTGATGGTGAGCCCCGTCTGTCTGCAGAATTACTGAACCGGCTCGGGGATAAATGGAATCTGGTAGATTGATCAGGGTGTCCCTAAGCCGGATTTGGATGGCGACGAGCTAGAGGAGGGCAAGATAGTTTTCAGCGTGCTTGATCCTCCAGGCGTTACACCCGGAGACCCCCGAGGTGGGCGTCGTCGGCGTTCGGGCGCGCCTTCGGACCGGCGACAGGCATGCCTTTATTCCCGGACAATGACGCCGTCGTCCGCCTGGTCGGTGCTTGGCGGCTGGAACCGAAAGACGAATGGGCCGACCAGAGATCCCGCGACTTGACACTTGAAAGCGTTGGAGTGTTGAGCGGTCGTCCCAATATCAGCCTGCCAGCTATAGCGCGCTGATCAACCCCGCTATGCCGGAAAGCACGGCGAGCGACGCCGAAGGCTCCACCGCGCAATGGGACACCATCCGGGGTTCCCGGAAAAACCCTTTCAACAGGCGCATTCAGGGCCCGGATATCGCGGTCCTGATTTCAACTGTCCTTCGGAATGCCCGGCTGGCATGATAACCTCCAGTCTCGAGGGAGAGAGGATATGCTGGGCTTCAGATCACGCAAGCGCGCCAAGGCCGTGTCTGGCCGGTTGAGAGACCAATACTCGCCAGATGACAGCAGTTGGATCTCGGATAACGGCTCGCATATACGTCCTGCACTTCGCAAAAAGGAGTTTGAGGCAAAAGAGAAGCAGTATCGCGCGCCCGAAACACGGCAGATGATTTTGCGATGGCGGACAGAAATATGACGGAACCTCGATCGACAAGACGCGCATTTCTGACCGGATCGGCGGGCCTCGCTTTGACTGCGTGCGCCTCGGCTTTGCCCGCTGGACATGCGGACACCGCACGGGGGCGGATCGACGCGCTGGTCGCGAGCGGGAATGTGCCCGCTGCCGGTCTGGTGGTGGTGCGAAACGGCGAGACAATCTTTGCGCACGCTGCCGGGCTTGCGCGGGGGGCGGCGGGCGAATCGCCTCCGCTCCCGTTCGAGACGTCAACCATGATGCGGGTTGCGTCCGTTTCCAAGCTCGCGACGGCATTGACGGCACACCGCCTCGCAGAAGCTGGCGCCATTGATCTTGACGCCGACATTTCCAAAGCATTCAAAGCGTCACTGCGCCACCCCGCCTTCCCGGACTCGGAGGTGACGTTGCGCCATCTCCTCAGCCATACAGCGGGCCTGGAAGATCCGGACGCTTACTGGATCGCTTCGCCTCAGCCGATCGACGCACTCTTTGTGCCGGGGATGTGGCGAGCGGCCGCCTATGGTCCGCCCGGCGCTGGGTTTCGCTATTCCAACTTTGGTTACGGTCTGGCCGGGACCCTTCTGGAACGGGCAAGCGGCGAGCGCTTCGACCGGCTCGCACAGCGCCTTGTCCTGGGTCCTATCGGCTTATCTGCCGGGTTTAACTGGTCCGGCGTTCGGCAGGCCGATCAGGCACGAGGCGCATCGCTTTATCGCAGGGAAGGTGCGCGGTGGCAGATCGCAACCGACGGTCCGGGCGTTCTTGATTCGGGCGCGCCACAGGTGATGCTTGAGGCAGGGTTTCCTCTGGCATCCTATAGTCCAGGTACGAACGGCACGCTTTTCAGTCCGCAGGGCGGGCTGCGTGCAAGTCTTGCCGATCTTTGCCGTCTTGCCCGCGAGACGGCGAAAGTAGGTGCGCTTGTGCGGCCAAGCTGGCGCTCCCGGCCGGATCCGAGGAACGGCGATACTGAGGACGGATACTTCGCGGCTTTCAGCGAAGGTGCGCAGATCCACGAAAGCCAGGCATCCCCGCTGCCAGGGTTTGAATTGATTGGGCATCCGGGCGAGGCCTATAACCTCTTTTGCGGCGCGTGGCATGTGCCAAGGCTCGGCGCTCAATTTGCCTATGCTGTGACAGGCACCCCTGACGCCACCCCGGCAGTGTCGGATCTTCATCCGTCAGCGAACATCTTCACTGCAGCGCTTTTTTCCGCGGCGCGGGACGTGCTTCGGGTTTAGCGGCGCGCGCAAAAGTGTGTGCGGTTTTGCGCCAAAGCGCCGCGACAATCAAAGAGCTCGAGCAAGCGCCCTGATTGCAGATCAGGGCGGGGCTAGCCCTCCTAGGGAGACTTAGACTGGAGCAAGGTAAGACCTTGCGTCCGCCGAATCAGGCAAAGGAAATCACAAACTCAGCGGCGCTCAACGCTGCTCGGTTTCCTTCAGCATACTGATATCATACCCCGCGGCAACAGCCGCCGCATAAAGCTCGGCCCGCACGTCCGGCGTCACCGCCGGCGTGCGCGACAGCATCCAGAGGAAGCGGCCCGATGGCTCGCCGACGAGGGCATGCTGATAGCCCTCGTCGAGATGGATGATCCAGTAATTGCCACGCCCCGCCGGCAGCGGGATTGGTGCAAAGTTGACAAAGATGCGCGCGCCGTTCGAACCGTCCATCACGCGGGCCACCGCCCCGGCGGAGCGCGCCTCCCCATCCTTGGTGCCGAAGCGGCAGGTGTTCAGGACATCGACGCGGCCATCGTCGCGCAGCCTGTATTCAGCGGTCGTTCCCTCGCAATCCTTCTGGAAACTCGTGGGATAGCGCGCAATCTCGTACCAGAGGCCCATATAGCGTTCGACATCGACCGAGGCGACGGCCTCCAGCGGCGGGGCATCCTTCGCCCGGCCCGAAGGCCCGACCATACAGGCGGACAGGGCGAGTGATCCGAAGGCTATCGTCAGGAGACGGAACATCAGGCGGGATTCCTCTTGATGAGCTGCTTGGCAATGATGATGCGCTGCAATTCATTTGTGCCTTCGCCGATGCAGAGCAGGGGTGCATCGCGGTAAAGCCGCTCCAGAACATACTCGGTGGAATAGCCATAACCGCCATGTATGCGCATGGCTTCGGTCGCCACTTCCAGCGCCGTCTCGGAGGCAAACCATTTCGCCATGCCGGCCTCCATGTCGACCCGCTCACCTGAGTCGTAAGCCCGCGCCGCATCCTCGACGAGCAACTCTGCCGCACGCGTCTTCGCCGCCATCTCACCGAGCTTCAGCTGGATCGCCTGATGCTCGCAGATCGGCTTGCCCATCGTCTTGCGCACCTGCGAATAAGCCACGCTCTCCCGCAGCGCCCGGCGCGCAATCCCGACGCCCCGCGCCGCTATGTTGATCCGGCCAAGCTCCAGTCCGCCGGTCGCCATATAGAAGCCTTCTCCTTCCCTGCCGCCGACAAGGCAGAGGCTCGCATTGCATTCGTAATCTTCGAAGATGAACTCGCCGGAATCGATGCCCTTGTATCCCAGCTTGCCGAGCTTCTTGCCATTGCGCACGCCGGCCAGCGGTTTGCGCGTCTGCGGATCAATCTTCGGCACGATCAGCATCGACATGCCCCGATGGCGTGGCACGGCGTCCGGATCGGTCTTCACCAGCAACGCCACGCAATGGCCTTCGATGGCGTTCGAGATCCAGGTCTTCGTTCCGTTCACGACATAGGTGTCGCCCCGGCGCTTGGCGACCGTGCGTATACCCTGCAGGTCACTGCCCGCATCCGGTTCGGTGAGACCCAGCCCGCCGCGCATCTCGCCGCTGGCAAACTTCGGCAGCCAGTAGGCCCGCTGCGCGTCCGTCCCGAACTTCTGCACGATGATCGCCATCATCATATGCGTGTTGAAGATGCCCGTCAGGCTCATCCACTCTTCGGAGATCAGTGAGACAATGCGCGTATAGGTCGTCGCCGAAAGCCCAAGTCCGCCATAGTCCGGATGCACCAGCGCGCCGAAGAGGCCAAGCTCTGTCATGTCCGCGACAAGGTCAGCCGGCCATTCGTTGTCGTGCTCGAGCTTCAGCGCGACCGGCGCGACTTTCGTTTTGATCCACTTGGCGATCGCGTCCAGCATCTGGCGCTCGTCGGCTTCGGAATGCACAATCGTGTCGGCCATGGCCGGGTTCCTTCAGGTCTGCCAATATTCATTCATCAGTTCGCGCGACCAGTCCGGCTGGCGAATGTCTCCGCGCGGCAGGAATTCCCGCATCACCGGCTTGATGTCCAGCACCGGCGTGGCGTCGATGGCGTCGAGGCCTTCGACTTCGATCTCGCGGCTGGACACCGACACGATCCGGCAGACTGTGACGCCGATCCGGTTGGGACGATTCTTGCCCCGCTGTGCAAAAATGCCGACGAGGGGCCAGTCCGGATTTCCGCGCGGGCGACGCGCGCCGGATTCGATCTTCCCGTCCGGCACAAGATGGAACTGGTAGATGATCTCGGCATGGCTGAAGGCATCAAGACCAAAGAGCGCCTCGGGGGTGAACCTGTCGTCCAGAACAATGGTTGCGCGTTGCCTGCCCCAATTGTCGTCTTCAGGCGCGGCCCGTCCGCCGCGCACATAGGCAACCGGAGTGACGTGTACGGAGGACATGAGCTAACTCCCGGTTTCAGGTTGCACGGACACTCGCGAGGATACGCTCCGCCGCCAGCACGACCGGGCGGTCGATCATCTTGCCCTTGTGGAGCGCTGCGCCGCTGCCGGCCGCCTCCATCGCGGCAAGGATGGCACGGGCATCGGTAACCTCCTCGGCGGTGGGCGTATAGGCCGCGTTCACGGCCTCCACCTGCGCCGGATGGATGCAGGCACGCCCTGAAAAGCCCATCGCCTTCGCCTTGCGGGTCGATGCGGTGAGACCGTCCGTATCTGCCGTATCGAGAAAAGGCACATCATAGGCGGGTACCCCCACCGCGCCGCAGGCCGCCGCGATGGTGCCGCGCGCGGTGAGCATCGCGTCCCAATCGGACAAGTCCGCGCCAAGACTAGCGGAATAGTCGACACCGCCGAACAGCATGCCGCCGGTTGCCAGCTTTGCGATCTCGAAGGCATTCGACAGGGCCCGGCCGCTCTCGATGATAGGGATCAGCGGGATCTTCCGGCCGAGCGCCTCGGCAACGATCTCCAGGTCCACCGGCGTGTCGGCCTTGGGCACGATCAGGAAATCCGCCCGCGCAGCGGCGCCGGAACCGGACAGCGCGGCCAGGTCGGCGCAGCCGAAAGCAGTGCGCGGGGAATTGATCCTGAGGCCGAGATGGCGCCCGCGCCAGGCGCCGATCCAGGTCAGCGTATCGGTGCGGGCCTGCGCCTTGTCGGCCGGCAACACCGCGTCCTCGAGATCAATGATCACGGCGTCGGCGCCGGCAGCGACCGCCTTGCCGAACCGGTCAGACCGGGCGCCGGGCACAAACAGAAATGAGCGATAGACGAACACGGGGCGGACCTTCTGAAACTGCCCCCATCCGGTATCGGAGCGCCCATTCAGGGTCAAACGGAAACCCGCCGCACGGGGGAATTGCGCTGGCACGCCAATCACGCCATCCTGCCACATGGGGATGGGAGCTGCGTGTGATTGCGATCCGCCATATGGGATCTGAACGGGTGACCGAGCTTGGCTTTGCCGAGCTGCGCGGGGCGCAGATCGAGCGGCAGGATTTCCTGCGCGCCGATCTAAGCGGGCGCGACCTCTCCGGCGCCGCGTTTCGGGACTGCGAACTGCGCGCCGCCTGCCTCGACTGGGCAAATCTGGAAGGCGCCCGGTTCGACCATTCGCGGCTGATGGCGGCGACCTTCCGCCATGCCCATCTGCGCGGCGCGTCTCTGCGCTTTGCCACGCTGAAAGGCGCAGACCTGTCCGCCGCCTGCCTGATCGGGGCAGACTTCACCGGCGCGGCGATGCGCCAGGCGAACCTTTCCGGCGCCAATCTCTGCGGGGCAACCTGCCTCTGGAATGACAGCGCTCAAATGGTCCTCGACGGCGCGCTTTACGACGGCGAGACCTTGCTGCCGCCCGCCTTGCGCCCGGACATCCATGGTATGATCCGCCGCCTCACCGCTGGCCGCGCTTGACTTAAGCCCGCGCCGTCCCCACCCCTCCCCGCACCATGTCCACCCTGAAGGCCATCCTCGGCCCCACCAATACCGGCAAGACCCATTATGCGATCGAGCGGATGCTCGCGCACGGCACCGGCATGATCGGCCTGCCGCTACGCCTGCTCGCACGCGAGGTGTATGACCGGGTCGTCGCCGCCAAGGGCTACGCCGCCGCCGCGCTGTTCACAGGCGAAGAACGCATCCACCCGCCGACCGCGCGCTACTTCGTCTGCACGGTTGAATCGATGCCGGTAGACGTGCGCGCCGACTTCGTCGCCATCGACGAGATCCAGCTCGCCGAAGATGATGACCGCGGCCATGTGTTCACTGACCGTATCCTGCATATGCGCGGCACACACGAGACGCTGCTGCTGGGCGCTGACACGATGCGCAGCCTGCTGAAGGCGCTGAAGCTCGGCGTCGAGACCGAGCCCCGCCCTCGCTTTTCGCAGCTGCGCTATACCGGGCCCTGCAAGATCACAAAGCTGCCGAAGCGCACGGCCATCGTCGCGTTCAGCGCCGAGGAAGTCTATGCGATTGCCGAATTGCTCCGACGTCAGAAAGGCGGCGCGGCTGTGGTCATGGGCGCGCTCAGTCCACGCACCCGCAATGCGCAGGTCGCGCTCTACCAGTCCGGCGAAGTCGATTACATCGTGGCCACCGACGCCATCGGCATGGGCCTCAATCTCGGCGTCGACCGGGTCGTGTTCGCCTCGCGCACAAAGTTCGACGGTCGCCGCCACCGCGCGCTGACACTGGCCGAATGCGCGCAGATCGCCGGACGTGCAGGACGCTTCCGCACCGATGGCGAGTTTGGCGAGACCAGCAGCTGCCCGCCCTTCCAGGAAGAGGAATGGAAAGCCATCGAGGCGCACCGTTTCGATCAGGTCGATGCGATCCAGTGGCGCAATTCCGCCCTCGATTACGCCAGCCTCAAATCCCTGATCCGGTCGCTGGAGCGCCCGTCCGGCAATCCGGTGCTGATCCACAATCCGCGCGCGCTGGACGAATGGGTGCTGCGCCGGATGAGCGAAGACGGCGCCATCGGACCGAACGTGACCGGCGACCGGAAGGTGCGCCGCCTCTGGGACCTCGCCCGGCTGCCGGATTTCCGTAAGTCGGGTCCGGAGGGTCATGGCCGCCTCGTCCTGGGCCTTGCCGAGACGCTCGCCGACCCGGACGCGCGCCTCTCCGACGAGGGCCTGCGCCGCCGGATGGACGACCTCAATTCGACGCGCGGCGACATCAACCAGCTGCAGCAACGCCTCGCCGCCATCCGCACCTGGACCTACGCCGCCAACCGCGAGGACTGGCTCGGGAACCCGGCCTACTGGCGGGAGAAAACCCGGGAGATTGAAGACTCCCTGTCAGACGCGCTACACCTTGCGCTGACCGCCCGATTTGTAGACCGGCGGACCACCGCCCTGCTCGCCAGCCTGAGGAAAGAAGATGCGCTCGTGACTGACCTGACGCCAGACGGCGATGTGACCGTGGAAGGCCATCTGGTGGGCCGCCTGAGAGGCCTTACCTTCGAGCCCGTCGTTGATGCGCGCACGCTGGAAGGCAAAGCCGTGCGCGGCGCCGCAATGGCCGCTATCCGTCCGATGCTGAGCGCGCGCCTCGCCGAAATCGCGGCGGCGCCCGCCGAAGCGTTCAAGCTGACCGAGGCCGCAGAGATCGAGTTCCGCGGCGCGCCCGTCGCCCGCCTGTGCAAGGGCGCCCAATGGATGACCCCGCGCACCGAGCTGATCGGCGCAGTCGAAGCCGAGGCTTCCGAACGCCAGCCCGCAATGACGCGGATCGAGGAATGGGTGCGCGGCGAAGTCGGCCGCGTGCTGCCAACCCATGCCAGGCTCGCCTTCGCCAAATCCGGCGAAGCGCTGGAAGGTCTGCTGCGCGGGCTTGCTTTCCGCATACTTGAGAGCGGCGCCTCGATTGATCTGCGTACGGACGAATCCGCACCGCGCCTGAGCCCCGAGCAGCGCGACGCCCTGAAAGGCGCAGGCATCCGCGTTGGCCGCGTCGCCGCCTATACCCCCGATGCGCAGAAGCCCGCCGCGCAGAAGATGATCGCCATCCTGAAGGCGGTTGAATCGTCCACCGAATATCCCCTCGCGCCAGAAGGCGCCGGCTCCTTTGGCCTCGACGGCACCTGGCCAGAAGCGGCGCTGGCTGCCAACGGCTATCTGCGCTTCGGCCGCCGCGCGGTGCGCGCAGACCTTGCCGAACGCCTCGGCTGGGAACTCGCCAAGCGGCGCAAGGAAGCGGGCAAGGCCATGTTCGAAATCCCGATCGATCTTGCCTCCGTCATTTCCTGCCCGGCAGACGACTGGCCGGCGGTGCTGAAAGGCTTTGGCATTGCGCCGGCCGAAAAGGACGCCGAAACCGGCGCCGTAAAGCTGTGGCGCTATGCGGCGCGCGCCCGGCCTGACGCGGAGGAACGCCCGCCCCGCCGCCCGGCCCGCAGCCCGGCCCGCAGCCCGGCCCGCAGCCCGGCAGGACCGGACGCAGCAGGCGCGCCGCCAGAAGGCGCCCCGCGCGGAGACCGACGCCCGGAGCGAAGAGCCGGCCGTGGCAGGCCCGAAGGCAGACCTGATCCGCATCCGGAGCGTCGTGCGGACAGCCGTCGGGGCACCCCCCCTGCCCAGCCGGAACGCCGCTCCAGACCGATAGATCCGAACAGCCCCTTCGCCGCGCTGGCCGCCCTGCTGCCGCCGCCGAAGCCGGAGAAACCGCCGCGTCCGCCAAAGCAGAAAAAACCTGCGCCCCAGCCCCGCGCGCCCGCCGCCTTCCGGTACCGCCCGTTCAGATGACGCCAGACACCGGCGTTGCGACGTCCGTGCGCGCCGACGTCTGGCTCTGGCGCGCCCGCTTTTTCCGCACGCGCGCGCTCTCCTGCGCCCATGTCCGCAAGTCCGGCCTGCGTCTCTCGCATGCTGGCCAGACCCGCCGGACCGACAAGCCGGGCGCCGGCCTCGCGGTGGGCGACATCGTGACATTCGGGCAAGGCGCGGATATTCTCAGCGTCGAAGTGCTGGACCTCGGGACACGCAGGGGGCCGGTGGAAGAGGCGCGGACGCTCTACCGGCCGCTGGAGTCCGAGCCATGATGAAGTCCCTCAAAAATCTTTTCACGCCGAAAACGCCCGCAGAGCTGGCGATGCCAGTCGAGGTCGCCGTGGGAGCCCTGCTGGTTGAGGCAGCGCTGATCGACGGCGTGTATGTGAACATCGAAAGTGACATGATAGCCGAGATTCTGCTCGAGTCCTTCGAATTCGACGCCGACAAGGCCGACGCCGTGCTGGCGCAGGCCGAGACACTGGCCGAGGAAGCCGTCGGCAGCCACCAGTTCACCAAGCACGCGAAAAAGCTGGCCCTCCAGGACCGGATGAAAGTGGTCGAGGCCATCTACCGGGTGATCCTGTCGGACGGCGAGCGCTCGGATAAGGAGGAAGCCTATGTGCGCCAGGTCGCCGGCCTGCTGCATGTGGACGATGTCAGCCGCGCGCAGGCACGACAGCGGGCGGAAGCGCGCATTTCCGGCGCCGCTTGAGTGAATCTGCACACCCGATTGAGCCAGCGACATTGACAGTGCGATGCCTCGCCGCCAATTGGCTCGGCTGAGCAACCGCCCGCGAGACTGACCCGCCCATGACATATATCGTCGTCGATGCCTGCATCCGCTGCAAATACATGGACTGTGTGGAGGTCTGCCCCGTCGACTGCTTCTACGAAGGCGAGAACATGCTCGTCATTCACCCGGATGAATGCATCGATTGCGGCGTCTGCGAGCCGGAATGCCCGGTCGAGGCGATCAAGCCCGATACCGAGGACGATCCGGACAGCAAATGGCTGAAGCTGAACACCGATTACGCGAAAATCTGGCCCAACATCACCCGGATGAAGGCCCCGCCCGAAGACCGGGAGAAATTCGCGCAGGAAACCGGGAAACTGGAAAAATACTTCAGCGCAAACCCGGGCCCGGGCGACTGAATGGCTGAAAAGCCCTGATTCTCCCTTCAGCCGCGACAGCTTCCAAGGCGCCTCAGAAGTTAACGAGGCGCTTGATTCCAAAACGTTTAGTTTTGACCTGCCCCTGCTCGCACCTGTTGTAAATGCGCCAAATTCGTGCTACACGTCAGTTCTGATCAATAATCATAGAGAAGCGGAAATTCCTAACTCAGTACCTCATTAAGGGAACTGGGCCGGGATGACATCGCTTCCGTGTGTGTAGAAAAAGGGTCAATTCAGAATGGCGAAAAAAGCAGAGACTCGAACTTTGGCGTTCGAGGTCGGGCAAAGTGTTGTCTACCCAGCTCACGGCGTTGGCAGGATCACCGCTGTAGAAAAGCAGACGGTCGCCGGCATGGCGCTCGAAGTTTATGTCGTTGCCTTTGACCAGGACAAGATGATCCTGCGGGTGCCTACCAACCGGGCCGAAGCCTCTGGCATGCGTGCCCTGGCTGGCTCGAAACTGGTCGATGACGCCCTGAAAACCCTCGGCGGCAAGGCTCGCATCAAGCGGACCATGTGGTCGCGCCGCGCCCAGGAATATGAAGCGAAGATCAATTCGGGCGACCTGATCTCGATCGCGGAAGTCGTTCGCGACCTGCACCGCGGCGATGACCAGCCGGAACAGTCCTACTCGGAGCGCCAGCTCTATGAGAGCGCGCTGGACCGGATGGCCCGCGAACTCGCCGCTGTCGAGAACATCGATAAGGGCAAGGCGATGGAAAAACTCGCCAAATCTTTGGCCAAGAAGAAGATCGCCGCCTGAACTCAGGCTTCGGCAAAGTAAACCGAGGAAATCCCCGCGAGGCCGATGGCCTTGCGGGGATTTTCATTTTGACTCCCGTTGCATGCCATGGCATTTTGAACAAAGCATGAACAACCAGGGGGATTTCATGGCCATCACAGGCGGCTGCCATTGCGGCGAAATCCGGTATGAACTGAGCGCGGCGCCGGATCGCGTGTCGATCTGCCATTGCAGGGACTGCCAGCTCAACGCCGGCGCGCCGATGGTGGCCTGGGCCGTGATGCCGGCCGACAACCTGAAGATCACCAGGGGCGCACCGGCGACGATCAACTCCTCCGGCGACAGTTTCCGCCGCTTCTGCAGCCAGTGCGGTACGGGGCTGTTCTACGTCAATGAAACCTTCCTGCCGGGCCTCGTGGATGTCCAGTCGATCACCCTCGATGACCCATCCGCATTTCCGCCGGGCGCGCAGGTGCAGACAGCCGAGCAACCCACATGGGCGGCGCATCTGCATACCCTGCCAGCCTTCGCCCGCTATCCGGGTATGGACTGAAAACATCCGCTCACGGCGCAATTCCTAACACCTGACCCCGATCCCTTCACGATCCCGGCCGGCGGGGGCGCACAAATTAACCATGTTCCAATCCCTTCAAGTCACCTTTCATCCGTTGCCGGATGGTCCGGCATGGTGATTGAGCCGCAGAACGGACATGGGGATATCCCAGCCAGCGCGCGGCAGGTGTTCAAGGAAGACTACAGATGGCCTATTCAGACTTACCCGTCGCGCCCGGAGCCCTGCTCGGCGCGCATTCCCAGCCCGACGACCTCTACCGCGCCGGCCTTGCCTACGCGACTGGCACTGGCACCGAGATCAATCTCGTGGAAGCTCACAAGTGGTTCAACCTCGCCGCCGTTCGCGGCCATGAGGATGCCCGCAACCAGCGCCAGGACATGGCCGAGATGCTGACCAGCGATGAAGTGAAGCTCGCCCTGCAATCCGCCCGCGCCTGGATGAAGCTCGCGAACTGAGGGATGACCGGGCGGCGCGAACCGCCCGATATCGGCAATGTTGACGCGGCCATCGACCGGCTCCGGGGCCGGCAGCTCGGCTGCGAGCGCGGGCTCTACAGCTCTCTGCGCAGGAGAGCGGGCCGCGAGCATTGCGGCGGAAAGAGCGGCGAAAACGGCGCGTCGCATAGTGGATAGATCTCCTCTTTGAAGGGAGATGGGCCTGCGCGCGCCGATGGATGTATCGCCGCCGCGAGATTATCCGACGCGCCGCGTCATACCCTGCCAGTAGGGCTCGCGCAGATCCTTGCGCAGGATCTTGCCAGAGGGGTTTCTCGGCAGCGCGTCGATGAAGTCCACCGTCTTTGGCGCCTTATAAGCGGCGATACGCTCCTTCGCCCAGGCGATAATGCTCTCGGCCGTCGGCTCTTCGCCAGGCTTGCGGACGACGATGGCTTTTACCGCCTCGCCCCATTTCTCGTCCGGCACACCGATCACGGCCACGTCCGCAACACCCGGCGCACCGAAAATCGCGTTCTCTACTTCCGCCGGATAGACGTTCTCGCCGCCGGAGACGATCATGTCCTTCACGCGGTCATGGATGTAGAGGAAGCCATCCTCGTCGAAGTATCCGGCGTCGCCCGTGTGGAAGAAGCCATTGCGCACAGCGTCAGCGGTGGCGTCTGCCCGGTTCCAGTAGCCCTTCATCACGAAGCCGGACTTGACGACGATCTCGCCGACCTCGCCTGTCGCCACCTCCTTGCCCTCCCCGTCCACAACGCGCACCACGGCGCCCGGCCAGGGCACACCGCAGGAGCGCAACTTGCCCCAGGCGGGGTCATGCGCTTCCGGCGGCAGGAAGGTGGCGGCGCCGACCGTTTCGGTCAGACCATAGAGCTGCGTGAAGCGCGCGCCCATGATGTCCACCGCGTCGCGCAGCAGCGCCTCCGAAATCGGCGAGGCGCCATAGAACACCTGCTTCAGGGCAGAGAAATCCACCTCGCGGATATTTTTCTGCTGCGTCAGCATAAGGATCACCGCCGGCACCCAGAAGGCATGCGCGATCCTGTGCTCCGGGATCAGTTTCAGGATCAGCTGCGGGTCGATCTCGCGCAGGATCACTGTCTTGGCGCCCTGCAGGGTCGCCAGCACGCCGACATTCACGCCCGCCACATGGAATTGCGGCATAGCGTTCATCACCGCCTCGCCGGCATCATAGCTCGACCATTCGAGCATGCCGGCCTGTGTGAAGAAGGCGCGGTAATTGTCGTTCGTCAGCTGCACGCCCTTCGGCAGGCCCGTCGTGCCCGATGTGTAGAGCTGGATGACATCGTCATCGCCCCGTATTTCGAGGCCCGGATTAGTGGCCGGTTTGGAGCTGCGCCAGGAGGGGTAGAAATCCCAGTCCTCGCGGTCCCCGTCCAGCGTGATGATACGCTTCAGGTCCGGCAGCTCGGCCTTGATCTGGTCGATCATGGCGTAGAATTCCTTGCCCACGAACAGCACCTTCGCGCGGGCGTCCGACAGGATGAATTTGACCTCCGGCGCGGCGAGCCGCGTGTTGACGCCGTTCATCACAGCGCGCGCCTTGGCCGCGCCAAACAGCATCTCGTAATAGACGTCGGTATTCTTCGCGAGATAGCCGATCCGGTCATCCGGCTGGATGCCGAGCGCGAGGAGGCCGTTGGCGACCTGGTTGGTGCGCGTGTCGAGATCGCCATAGCTGGTCGCAGTGCCCTCGAACCAGAGCGCGGTCTCATCCGGGCGCAAGGTCGCCTGCACGCGCGGAATGTCTGCCAGGTTAGGCATCGCCTCAATGTCGATCATACGTTTCCTCCGGGTGTCTCAGCACGTCTCGTTATGAGTGAGCTTAAGGCATTTCCTGCACCTGTCAGCCCCCACCCCGCTGCGGGCGATGCACGGCGCACTTCCGCCCCTTTGGCAAAGCCGGAAACTGTGCAAACATTCGCCCCACACGCGAGCAGACAAGACTGGCGAGCGGGAGCAGACCAATGGCGGACATATTCTTATCCTACAGCCGGGCTGACCGCCCGAAGGCGCAGATCGTGGCCGAAGCGCTGGCGGGTGAAGGCTTTGGCGTCTGGTGGGACAAGGTGCTGCGCGCCGGGCAGACCTATGACGAAGTGACTGAAGGCATGCTGCGCGACGCTGACGTGGTGGTCGTGCTCTGGTCGGGCGTGTCGGTGAAATCGAAATGGGTGCGCGCCGAGGCGACGCTGGGCCAGCGCACCTCCATCCTCATTCCCGCGATGATCGAGGACGCCGAACGTCCGATCATGTTCGAGCTCACCCAGTCGGCGGACCTGATCGGCTGGGACGGCGACCGGAATGATCCGCGCTGGAAGGAATTCGTGATCGACATTCGCCGCGCGGCGGAAAACGCAAAGCCCGCCGAAGCGCCCGTGGTGCCGCCGGCCGCCCCGGGACAGGCCGCCGATTTGACGATGGAGCTGACCTTCTGGACCTCGGTGAAGGACAGCGGCGACCGGGCGGATTTCGAGGCCTACCTGAAGCGCTATCCGGACGGGCACTATTCAGATCTGGCGCGCAACCGCATCGCCGCGATGGGACGCGCAGAAGCGAAGGCCGCAGCGCCGCCAGCGGCGCCTACTCCACCACCACCGCCACCCATGCCTGCGCCGAAGCCGGTTGCGGCAACACCGCCTCCGGCGGCCGCGAAATCTGCCACGCCCCGGCCGCCGCCGGCCCCGGCCAAAGGCGCAGCACCCGCCCCTCTCCTGAAAAAGAAATCCGGATCAACCGTACCCGTCATGGTCGGCGGCCTTATGTCCATCATCATCGCAGGCTGGGCCTTGTCGATGGTCCTGCCGGACAAGGTGGACGACACGGCCGAAACCGGCGCGGTGCAGACTGCATCGGCGGAAAAGAGCGCCGCCGCGCCTGCGGCGCCGCAACTCCCTGCCATCGAGATTGCCGCTGTTGCCGATCCGGCACCTGAAACGCCTCCGGAGCTCCTGCCCGAGCCGGCTGCGCCGCCCGCCCCCGTGTGCGAGGCCTGCCCTGCGATGGTCGCCCTCGACGGCGGCACATTCCAGATGGGATCGCCCCCTACCGAACCCGGACGCGAGCCGATCGAAGGTCCGGTGCGCGAGGTGACCCTGAAGCCCTTCTCAATCAGCAAAACCGAGATCACCCATGCGCAGTGGATGGCCTGTGTTGAGGATGGCGGCTGCAACGGCCACCGCCCGGGCGCGCCGAGCAGTGAGGCTATGCCCGTCGCCGCCGTGTCCTGGCGCGATGCCGCCGCCTACGCCCAATGGCTCTCGGAAAAGACTGGCCGCACCTACCGCCTGCCGACCGAAGCCGAATGAGAATACGCTGCACGCGGAGAGACCACAACGCCCTATTGGTGGGGCGCCAAATTCGATACCTCCAAGGCGCCGCGCGACAAGATCCGTGACGCTGCGAGCCTGCCTGAGAATGCCTTCGGCCTGCAGGGCATGCTCGGCAATGTCGGCGAATGGGTGGAGGATTGCTATGTCAACGGCTATACTGACGCGCCCACAGATGGCAGCGCTGTGACCAGCGGCGATTGCAGCCGGCGCGTCGTGCGCGGCGGCTCGGTCAAGTCGAGCCCGGCCGCCCACCGGGCGGCCAACCGGGCGCGCCTGTCGGCCTCCACGCGCGACCGCCAGTACGGCTTCCGGGTCGCGCTGGAACACGACTAAGGAAGCGTGGTATGATGATATCCTCCTAAGCACTGCTCCTTGCTACCTGCGCATCAACACCTGTTGAACCTGCCGCTCCCTCGCAATGCGGCCTTATACCAGCCATGTTTGCGGAAGGCTCGGCGCGCGATGTCGCTTTCACCGCGCCCGATACCGCCGCGCGCAGCGCGCTGCTGCTCACCCTGCCGGACTGCCTCGAAAACCCCGGTCCTCCGGGGCAGGGAGCAGACCGATGAAATACTCCGCCCGCTGACGACCGGCCTCGTGGATAGGCTCGCCCGTGCCAGCGAAGACCCGAACGGCTTTCGCGGCCCCTTCGCAGCGCTCACCCTCGCCGAAGTCGCGCGCACAGACCGCGTCGCATCCTGGATTAACGAGACTGAACGCAGCGAGCTGATCGCGGCGGTACATGCCTATCTCGAAACGCTCACGGTCCATTGCGGCTATTCGGACACCGAGAGCTGGCGCCGCAGCGTCGCCCACACGGGCGACCTTTTGCTGCCGGTCTCGCTCAATCCGCAAGTCAGAAAGCCGCAGGCCAAGGACATCCTCGCCGCCGTCGCGCTGAAAGTGGGCACGCCGGATCATGCCTATATCTGCGGTGAAAGCGAACGCCTCGCCGCCCCGGCGACCTATCTCGCCTTCGAGGAAACCTTCACCGCCGAGGAAGGGAGCGCCTGGTTCCTCTGCCTCTGTCCGCCGGAAGACCCCTTGCGCGAAGATACCTGCAGATCCGAAGCTGGCCTAACCAGGCCGCACAATCTCAAGGTCCTCACCCAGTCCGCCTATATCAACGCCGTCGCCCGCCATGACGACCGGATGAAACCGCTTGCGAGCGCCGCCTTCGAATTCCTGAACCTGCTGGCCTGAGCCAAACCTTGCGGCTGGCGTCCATTTGCGGCACATCCCTGCCTGTCATGACCCTTGCCGCCCCGCCCCCTGACGCTGCCCTCGCCGAGCACATGCACGCCATGGGCACGCGCGCGCGCGCCGCCTCGCGCGCGCTGGGCCTGATGACGGCGGCGGACCGCACGCGCGGCCTCACCGCCATTGCTGCGGCCATCCGCGCCGCTGCGCCGGAGATCCTCAAAGCGAACGCCGAGGACATGACCGCCGCGACGGCCAAGGGCCTCGCCCCCTCGATGCTTGACCGGCTGGCGCTGGACGCGGCCCGCGTCGAGACAATCGCCGCCGGCGTCGAGACAATCGCCGCCCTGCCTGATCCGGTCGGCCGCGAACTCGCCCGCTGGACACCGCCCAACGGGCTCGACATTGCCCGCGTCGCCATACCGATCGGTGTCATCGGCATCATCTACGAAAGCCGCCCGAACGTCACCGCCGATGCCGGCGCACTCTGCCTGCGTTCCGGCAATGCCGCCATCCTGCGCGGCGGCTCGGAAAGCATTCACTCCTCCCGCGCCCTCGCAGGTGCGATCCAATCGGCCCTCGCCCGTGAAGGCTTGTGCGCCGATGCGATCCAGCTTGTCGAGACGCCCAGCCGCGAAGCGGTCGGCCATATGCTGGCAGGCCTCGACGGCGCGCTCGACGTGATCGTGCCGCGCGGCGGGCGCAGTCTCGTAGACCGCGTGCAGGCTGAGGCGCGTGTGCCGGTGATCGGCCACCTCGAGGGCCTCTGCCATACCTATGTCGACGGCGCCGCCGATCCGGCCAAGGCGGTGGATATCGTCCTCAACGCCAAGATGCGCCGCACGGGCGTCTGCGGCTCTACCGAGACGTTGCTGATCGATGTTGCCTGCGCCGCGACTTTGCTGCCGCAGATCGCTGATGCGCTCGAAGCGGCCGGCTGCGAACTGCGCGGCGACCGGCGCAGCCGCGCGCTGCTGCCACACATCACCGCCGCCACCGAGGAAGACTGGGCGACCGAATATCTCGCGCCCATCCTCTCCGTCGCCGTGGTAGACGGGCTCGAAGGCGCGCTCGCGCATATCGCGCGCTGGTCGTCCGGGCACACGGACGCGATCATCACCGAGGACACTGCGGCCGCCGAGGCCTTCCTCGCCCGCGTCGACAGTGCCATCGTTTTGCACAATGCCTCGACCCAGTTTGCCGATGGCGGCGAGTTCGGCTTCGGCGCCGAAATCGGCATCGCCACCGGGCGTATCCACGCACGCGGGCCAGTCGGCGCCGAGCAGCTGACAACCTACAAATATGCCGTGCGCGGCACGGGCCAGGTTCGGCCTTGACGCGCGCGCACCTGCCCGGCCCCGCTGCCGGCCAGCGGATCGGCCTCCTCGGCGGCAGCTTCAATCCCGCCCATGACGGCCACCGGCACGTCGCCGAAACTGCGTTGAAACGCCTGCGGCTCGACGGCGTCTGGTGGATCGTCGCGCGCGGCAATCCACTGAAGTCCGAGCACGGATCATTTGACGAGCGCCTCGCCTCGGCCGCAATCGCGGCGCGCGGTCCCGGCATGCATGTCACCGATATCGAGCGCCAGCTGGACCTGACCTACACAGTTGACACGCTTCGTGTCTTGCAGGCCACCGAGCCCGCAGCGCGGTTCGTCTGGCTGATGGGCGCCGACAGCGCGGCGAGCTTCCATCTCTGGAAAGACTGGGAAGAGATCGCCGCCCGCGTCCCCATCGCCGTCATCTCGCGCCCCGGCACACGCGTCTCGCGGGCGCTGCCTTTCGTGCGCCGGTTTGCAGACGCGCGCCTGCCCGAACGCGACGCGCGCACGCTGCCCGGCCACGCAGCGCCCGCCTGGGTCTATCTCAGGGCGCCCGGAAACGCCCAGTCGTCAACCAGGCTGAGAGCGGCGCGATGAGCCTCCCGCCCGAAGAGCTCGAACGTCACAAGCGCCACATCCTCCTGAAGGAGATCGGCGGGCCCGGCGTGCAGAAAATTCGTGCTGCCTCGGTTTCAATCATGGGTTCTGGCGCGCTGGGTGGCCCCTGCGCACTCTACCTCGCCGCCGCAGGCATTGGGCAGATCGAACTCTGGGATGATGACCGGGTCGAACGCTCGAACCTGCAGCGCCAGATACAGTTCGTCGAAGCTGACACCGGCACCGGAAAAGCAGAACGCCTCGCCGCTCGCCTGCGGGCAATTGATCCTGTGCTGAGGATCACCGCCGTACCGTGCCGTTTTGCCGAAGGCGACACGCCCACCGGCGCCATTCTTGTCGATGCTACGGACAATTTCCCCGCCCGCTTCGCGCTGAACCGCCTTGCGCATGCCACGCACCGCCCCCTCGTTTCCGGCGCAGCCAGCGGCTGGACCGGACAGGTTTCCGTCTTCGCCTCGGGCACCGTGGCGGGCGCGCCCTGCTACCAATGCTGGGTGCCGGAGCCGCCACCCGCCGCCGAAGCCTGCGACGAAGTCGGCGTGGCCGGCCCGGTTACCGGCATGACAGGTTCGGCTCTGGCGCTCGAAGTGCTGAAGCTCGTCACCGGTGCCGGCACACCGCTGATCGGGCGCCTCCTGCTGATCGACGGCCTTGCTGCTTCAACCCGGACGGTCAATTTGCGGCGCGATCTGCAGTGTCCAATATGCAATGGATGATCTGAGGGTTTGACACCGCGCCATCTGAAGGCGTTATCTCGCGCAAATTCGAATATCAGATAAAGCGTATGCTTCATGTTCCGACGCCTCCTCGCGGTCATCCTTACTCTCGGAGTTATTCTCGGCGCCGGCTGGCTGACGCTTCGCCGCGGCGACATTGCGTTCGAGCAGCTGGAGCCGGTCTATGCCAATGCCGACAGCCGCTATCTCGCCTTCGGCGATGACATGCGCGTCCACTTTCGCGATGTCGGCCCGCGCGACGCCGAAGTGATTGTGCTGGTGCACGGATTTTCGGCCTCGCTGCACACCTGGGAGCCCTGGGTCGACAATCTGAAACGCGACTACCGCGTGATCAGCCTCGATCTTCCCGGGCATGGCCTCTCGCGCTGTCTCGACAACTCGCAAATCGGCCCCGTGCAATTCGTCGAGACGATCAACCGCGTCGCCAATAAGCTCGAGATCGACCGCTTCACCCTGGCCGGAAACTCGATGGGCGGGGCGGCGGCCTGGAATTATGCGCTGGCGCATCCCGAGCGCCTTGACGGCCTCGTCCTGGTTGATGCCGCCGGCTGGCCGCGCACCGAAACGGAAGGCGGTTCGCGCCCGCTGGTATTCCGCCTGCTCGAGATCGGGCTCGCCCGCCGTATCATGCAGGATCTCGACCTCTCGTCCCTGATCAAGGGCGGCCTTGAGGACAGCTTCGGCGACCCGTCTTTCGTAACCGCCGAAATGGTGGAACGCTATGGCACGCTCGCCCGCGCGCCCTGCCACCGCGAGGCCTTGCTCGCGCTCACGTCGAGCCAGGATGAGCGCCGCATCGCTACGCCCGAACAACTCGCCTCCATCACGGCACCGACGCTGGTGATGCACGGCGAACTCGACAACCTGATCCCGGCCGAACACGGCCGCCAGTTCGCCGCCGCCATACCGGGCGCAGATCTGAAACTCTATGCCGGCGTCGGCCACTTGCCGCAGGAAGAAATCGCCGACCTCTCGGCCAGCGACCTGCGCGCCTTCCTCACTACCCGGGTCCACGGCGTTAAGGACGTCGCTCTTGAGGCCGTTTCCGGCGCCACGAACTGATCCCGCGAGGGCCTAGAGGATTGCCGGGATCACGCGGTCCGGCGGACGGTGGCCATCCGCGAAGGTCTTGATGTTGATGATCACCTTCTCGCCCATCTCGGTGCGCCCCTCGATGGTGGACGAGCCCATGTGCGGCAGGAGCAGCACGTTCGGCAGGCCGAGCAGGTCCGGGTTCACCGAAGGCTCGCGCTCGAACACGTCGAGCCCGGCGCCCGCCAGCTTGCCGCCGCGGATCGCGCGGGCGAGCGCAGCTTCGTCGATCACTTCGCCGCGCGCCGTGTTGATGATGTAGGCCTCAGCCTTCATCAGCGCGAGGCGGCGCGAATTGATCAGGTGGAAGGTCGCCGGCGTGTGCGGGCAGTTGACCGAGACAATGTCCATCCGCGCCAGCATCTGGTCGAGCGAATCCCAATAGGTCGCCTCGAGGCCTTCCTCAATGCGCGGGCCGACCGGCTTGCGGTTGTGATAG
This sequence comes from Hyphomonas sp., assembly GCF_040882205.1. Lineage (GTDB taxonomy): Bacteria > Pseudomonadota > Alphaproteobacteria > Caulobacterales > Hyphomonadaceae > Hyphomonas. The sequence continues at coordinate 5,232 of NZ_JBBEBT010000175.1, read as the reverse complement.
TGGATCTGCATGCCGAAGGCCTTGGCCCGGCGCGCGACCGCCTGGCCTATCCGGCCCATCCCGATGATGCCGAGGCGCTTGCCGGAGAGGCGCCGCCCCATCATCCAGGTCGGTGTCCAGCCGTCGAACTTGCCGCTTTCCATGATCTGCACGCCCTCGTGCAGGCGGCGCGGCACGGCAAGGATCAGCGCCATGGCGACGTCCGCCGTGTCATCGGTCAGCACGCCCGGCGTATTGGTCACCGTGATGCCGCGCTGCACGGCGCTCGCCACGTCGATATTATCTACCCCTGCCCCGAACTGGGCGATCAGGCGCAGCTGCTGGCCGGCCCTGGCCATCAGGCGCCCGTCGATCCGGTCGGTCACGGTCGGCACCAGCACATCGGCGGTCTGCATGGCCTCGGCCAGCTGTTCCTGTGTCAGGGGGATATCGGCCTCATTCAACCGCGCGTCGAACAGCTCTTTCATCCGCAATTCCACCGGAGCCGGCAGCTTGCGGGTGACAACAACTTTCAGCTTCGATGCCGGCATGGGACCCCCGTAGATCTTTCTTATTGTCATCGCCGCTTACCAGAGCAGATGCGCCGCGCCAATGACACGCTGTTTTACCTCAGATTCATGTAGTGCGTTGTACAAGAACGTCTTCCAGTTTTTCAGGATCGCTGCACATGAAACGGGCAGTTTTCGCACTCGCCGTGCTGTTTGCCGGCCCGTTCCTGCCCTTCGCTTCGGCTGAGGCGCAGGAAGAGATGCAGATCAGCCGCTTTTCCGGCAAGCCCGTACCGCGTTTCGAGACCCTGAAACATGAGAAGGTAAACGGCCGCAAGGGTCCCAGCGAGGAATACCAGGTGCAGTGGGAATACGCCCGCAAGGGCCTGCCCATGCTGATCGTCAAGGAAAGCGGGGACTGGCGCTATGTGCGCGACCCGGCCGGCGACGAGGTCTGGATCAATCGCACCCAGCTGACCGGCCAGCAGAACGCCGTCGCCCTCGGCGATTTCGTCCTGAAGGCCGGCCGCGCGCCCGACAGCGCGGGTGTGGCCAAGGTTGCTGCCGGCGCACTGGTCGAACTCGGCCCGTGCAAGGCCAGCCTCTGCCAGGTCAGCGTCGACGGCTTCCGGGGATGGGCGCCGCGTGCCCAGCTCTGGGGCGCCACCGCGACAAATGGTTGACTTTGACCCCGGCACCGGCTGGGAAGGCGCCTGAATTTCCAGCGCTTCACAGGATGCCGCCCATGTCCGGTCCCCACGATTTCCACACACCAAAATCGTCCTATACCAAGGAAGACCTGCTGCTTTCCGGCAAGGGCGGCTATTTCGGCCCGGGCAATGCCCAGCTGCCGGAACCGCCGATGCTGATGATGGACCGGATCACCGAGATCAGCGTCGATGGCGGCCCGTTCGGCAAGGGTCATGTTTTGGGCGAACTCGATATCCACCCGGACCTCTGGTTCTTCAAATGCCATTTCCCCGGCGACCCGGTGATGCCCGGCTGCCTCGGCCTCGATGCCATGTGGCAGGCCGTCGGCTACTGGCTCGGCTGGTCCGGCAGCCCCGGCAAGGGCCGCGCCCTCGGCGTCGGCGAAGTGAAGTTCACCGGCGAAATCACACCGGACAAGAAGCTTGTACGCTACGAAATCGACATCAAGCGCGTGCGCCGCGGCAAGCTGAACCTCGGCATCGCCGACGGCCGCGTCTATGTCGACGGTGAACACGTCTACACGGCGCTGGATATGAAAGTCGGCCTTAAGAACCTCGCCGACGCGGGCTGAGCAGGCCGTCCATAAACCGTCCACAAGGCGGCGCGCTAACGGCCCCTGACTTACGGACGGAAATTCGCCTGTAAGGCGAGCTGTCAGGGTGTCAGGGATCAGGCGCCGATCAGCGCCTGCGACCAGGCAGGCTCCAGAAACAACCCGATGATCACGAAGAGGGCGATGGCAGTACGCATGTCGTCTTCCGGAAAGCTGCCGGGCGGGGTCGCGCGGTTCGCCCGCGGATTTGCAGGAAACATGCCGGAAACTTGACGTGCTCCGCAGGCCCGCCTAGCCCAAGCCGTGTAGCAAAAACTTCAAGGGAGCCTCCAATGGCCGATGACTGGAACATGCCCAAGGGCGACCTGATGAAGGGCAAGCGCGGCGTCGTGATGGGCGTTGCCAACCAGAATTCGATTGCCTGGGGCATCGCCAGCCAGCTCGCCGCGCAGGGCGCCGAGATTGCCTTCACCTATCAGGGCGAAAACCTCGAGCGCCGGGTGCGCCCGCTGGTCGAATCCATCGGGATGAATTTCATGATTTCCGCCGACGTCACCGACGACGCCTCGATGGACGCCGCCTTCGCCGCCATCAAGGCGAAGTGGGGCAAGATCGACTTCCTCGTTCACTCGATTGCCTTCGCCGGAAAGGAAGAGCTGCAAGGCTCGATGGTCGCAAACACCACGCGCGAAGGCTTCCGCCGCGCACTGGATATCTCCGTATACAGCTTTATCGACTGCGCGCGCCGCGCCTCCGAAATCATGCCCGATGGCGGCGCCATTCTCTGCATGACCTATCTCGGCGCCGAGCGCACCGTGCCTTCCTATAACGTCATGGGCGTCGCGAAAGCCGCGCTCGAAGCCTCCACCCGCTACGCCGCGCGTGATCTTGGGCCCCAGGGCATTCGCGTCAACGCGATCTCGGCCGGGGCCATGCGGACGCTGTCGCTGGCTGGCATCAAGGGCGGCAAGAGCCTGATGGGTACCGGCCGCAGCTGGTCCCTGCTGAAAGAGGACACCAGCATGGAAGGCGTCGCCGGCTGCGCGCTCTACCTGCTCTCCCCGCTAGGCCGCTCTATCGCCGGCGAAGTGATCCACGTCGATGCGGGCTTCCACGTGGTCGGCGTGCCGGACGCAGCCGAAGAAGGATAGGCCGGAGCCTGACGATCCCGGGGCCAGATCCTAAATCGTTAACATGCAAGGGCGGCGGCTCGGAACACCGGGCTGATGCAGGCTTTTGCGCGTTTGCAACCGATGGAGAGCCCCGATGGCCCGCGCGTTAGGAGGCCGAGGGCGGCTTTGCGAAGGAAAGCCAGGCCTCTGGCGGAGTTATCTTTTCGGGTCTCGCAACGATCTTCGTCGAAGGCGACGTCGAGGACCGAGTGCAGATTATTCTCTATGTTTCAACGGGCGCGGCCGGCCTTGGCTTCCCGGTCTGGGTTGCGATTGCATCAATAGAGACGATCGCCCCGCCGGGCGCCAGAAGATCGGGCCACTCAGGAACCGCCTTTTCATTGAGTCTGGCGCCAACCGGGCGCTGCGCCGGCACAGGGCCTGCCCGGCTCGCATAGGCCGAGACCAGATGCAGTGCGCCGGCCCCATCGGGCGCCGTTTTCAAGCCGCGTGCGGATTTGCCGCCGAACCGCGATGACCCCTTTAGACACTCCGCGCCTCAGGCCAAGGTCGAGCAGGCGACCGGGCGCGAGGCCTTGCGATTAGCTTCGGTTTTAAGTTGGCCCCAGGCGAACGCCCTGCGCTGAAAGTGCCCGCCGTGCATCCGCCCCTACTTCAGGCGGAGATCCCCGGGCCGCAGGGCATCCAGCCGAGCTTCGGCTGGCAGGCGGCGCAGGATTGGGCAGCATGGGTTGACGATTCCCCCACCCGCTAACCGGACCGGTTTGCTCACTGACGTCAAGAATCAGGGCAGTTAGAAATCGTACTGACCTGCTCTGATCCTTTGGGCGCGGTGATCCTGACCGAGAACGAAACTGAGACATTTAGAACCCAGCCCAGCCTGCCGCGCGGGGTTGCCGGGGCTTCACGGCGTGGTTAAGGAGATTCGCAGCACACGGCGTTAAGGGGGCTAGAAAAGTGGACGCTGGGATCCTGGCGGACTTCCGGGAGGCAACATGCCCGGCGTGCGGGCACTATGTGGCGATTGCGTTCTTTGATGGCGGTCACCAGCCTTTAGCGACCATTGCGTGGCCGGCGTCGATGGACGAGGCCAGAACGCTGCCCCGGTTGCCGCTGGATTTTGTGCGCTGCACAGAGTGTGGCCATGTCTACAACATGGCCTTCGACTACGCTCAGGTTCCCTATACCGACAAACCGAACCTGATGTTTAATGACGGGGTTTTGTGGTCGGAGCATATAGTCCGGCGGTCCCGCGATATACTGAGCCGCCTGCCCAAGGCTCCGGTCGTGGTCGATGTGGGTTATGGAGATGGAGGGTTCCTGGCCTCCCTGCGCCAGCAACGTCCCGAGGGGCGCTTCATTGGGTTTGACCCGCACGGCGCCGACGGGCGTGTGTCCGGCCTGGATCTGCGCAAGGAATACTTTGACGCCGCACGGCATCTGGCGGAGATCCGACCGGACGTCATCGTGAGCCGGCATGTGCTTGAACATCTGGTAAACCCGCTGGGGTTCCTGCAGCGGATTGCGGCGGCGGCGTCTGCCCTGGGGGTCACGCCCCTGGCCTATTTCGAGGTCCCGTGCATCGACAATGCCGTGGCGGCAGGTCGCACGGTGGATTTTTACTATGAACATAGCTCCCAGTTTACCACCACATCCTTTGTCAGGATGCTGACCAGGTGCCAGGCGCAGATCATCGAGATCGGCCAAAGCTATGGCAATGAGGTGATTTTCGGCATCGTCCGCCTGGGGGGGGCACCCTTCCCGACGGCCTTCATCAGGGAGGCTGTCGCCTTTCGCGAGGACAGTGCGGCGGCCCTCGGCCTGATTTCGCAGCAACTGGGGGAGCTGTACGAATCGGGCAAGCGGACGGCGGTGTGGGGCGGAACCGGCAAGTCGGCCGCTTTCATGTGCCGGTACGGCGTGGATGCCGGCCGTTTCCCGATCGTCGTGGATTCGGATGCTGGAAAGGCGGGAACCTTCGTGCCCGGCACCGGGCAGGACATCCGTCCGAGCCTCTGGTTGAAGGACCATCCCGTGGAGGTCATCATCATTCCGCCGCAATGGCGGGCGGCCGACATCCTGGGAGAGATCGAGCGCAATGGCATTACTTACGAAACCATCCTCATCGAACATGGCGGCAGGCTGATGGATTTTATTCACGACGAGCACCCTTACCGGGCCGCAGTTTAAAGCAGTTTGCGTGAGCTCCAGTTTGCGCACCCCGCTTTAAAAGCCTTGTCTGGGCACATTGACTTGCCGCCGACAGTGGCGACTTCGGTTGAAAATGCTCGGGTTGTTGAGGGTAAGGGGCGGGATGAACAGGAAACAGCGCCGCGCAGACGCAAAG
>NZ_JBBEBT010000174.1:0-4009 GCF_040882205.1 Hyphomonas sp. | reverse complement strand
GCCTCAACTGCGCGCCGCAACGGCGCGTGTCCGGCGGCGCGAGCATCAAGATCCGGTGGCGGAACACCTGTTTGGTGGTCACGACCGGCTCGTGCTCAAGCGTCTGGTAGAGGCCCAGCATTCGCTGGCGCGGTGAGCGCCCGCTCTCCTGGCTGAGCGGCATCAGGGAGATTTCAAGTTCGACGCGTTCACCGTTGAGTGTCTCGCCGCGGCCGCGCACCACGCCGGGGGCGCCGTCAAAGCGGATCGCTTCGAGGAAGGCGCCCATCATGGTGCGGTCGGGTCCGGTCCACAGGTCCAGGTAATTGTGGTTGACGAGGTTGCGGCCGACGAGCGCGTTGAGGATTCCGCCGGACGTCCGCACGAGCCAGGAATGGTCCTCGCGCAACTCGATCATGAAGATTCGGTCGACAAGGCCGGCATGGTCGCTGACATCCGGGCCGCTCATGCCATGGCCTTGCGGGTCGCCCTGCATGCGGCGCCAGGCGTCCAGCAGGATGCGCGTGTTGGGGTGGAGCGACCGGTCGATCATGGGTGGGTGTGCTCCGGATAACATCTGTGCGGTCCCGTCACGGGATCTCTTCGAAGCTGCCAATCGCAATATCTGTTCCAGATCGCGGCTCACCGGGAATGGGAAACTCTCGCCTCGAAAGACATGCGGATTCTCCCTCGGGCGCCTGTGCCTGGTGCCGGGGGCGTCCTGAAAGGCGAGTAAGAGAGAGACCTGCGCAATGGCGCGTTCCAAGGCGGAACACCCGAAGCGGGTGTTGGCTGGCGGCAACAGTCCAGCGCCTGCGGCCTGGAAAGCGCCTTCGATTGCCAGACACGCTGCGATTGCCAGACACGCTGCGATTGCCAGACACGCTGCGATTGCCGGACACGCTGCGATTGAAGAGGAGGGCGGGCTTGCGCTCGCCAAGCGCTGCCGATTATCCCCTCACAAAATATACGAAGATTGGGAATCGCCTTGCGAACAACCGGTCTCGATACCCCGTCTGCCCCGAACTCCCGGGAAGGAAACTCCGAGTGCATTATTTCAGTTCCAACAAGGCCCGCTTCGGCCGGCTGAAAGCGGTTCTTTGCCTTGGTGGCGGCGTCACGGCATGGGTGTGCAACCTGGCCGGCGAAGCTTTTATCACGGCGGCCTTCCCGGCCGCGGCTCAGGCCGGTGCGATCCCTGGCTACCCGAACCCGCCGGGCACCTTCGGCGTGACGGTGCGCAGGTCATTCTGACGCTGCGAAGACTGCAATAGACGCACGCCCCGCCGGAAACGGCGGGGCTTTTTCGTTTCAGGCGCGGTATGCAGCCCGCAGGGCGAGGGCGGAGAGCACGAGGCTGACCGCTTCGAAGGCAATGAAGGCCGCGAAGTCCGGCGTCGGCGGCGGGCCGAGGGTCAATGCGGCGGCGCGGGCAAAGACATAGCCGCCCATGTAGACCACCAGGAACCAAAGGGCGGGGATCCGCAGGCCGGCCCGTACTGCGCCGGCGGCGCAAAGGAGCCCGGCTGCGAGGCTGACGCCGCCGTAGATGCCACGCAGTTCGTAGGCGCCGTTGGGGCCGCTGACCTCCACGCCCAGACCCGCAGCCATCTGCAGGGGGCTGAGCAAGGCGTAGAGCCCGAAGGCGGCGAACATGAGCGCCATCAGCGCGAGGAAGATCCGGATCAGCATGGGGCGAGAGCTAGCGCCGGGACGGCGGCGGGCAATGGCCGGGGCGGGGATACGCAGCGGGGCGCGTGTCACTATATAGATCCAAGAAGGCGCCCCTGCGCCGCCAGCGGAGCCGACATGACGACCCCGACCCGACAACCGCCGATCATCAATGCCCCCTGGCCCGTCGCGATCTTCGCCGTCGTCCTGGTCGCGGCCCATCTGGTGCGCATCCTCCTGCCTGACGCATGGCAGAACGTGGCCTTCTTCTACGGCGCCCTGTTCCCGGAGCGATTCTGGTCGTCGGCTGAGGCGCCATCTTTGTCGGGGTTGCCTGCGTATTCCGGCGTGCTGGAGGCGTTCCTGCCCTTGATTGCGAGCGCATTCCTGCACGGGGACTGGATGCATGTGATCCTGAATGCGGCATTTCTCGTGGCGCTGGCCAAGCCGCTGCTCGAGCTCTTCCGCCGGGTCTGGCCGGGCCGCGAACCGGGGGCGTCCGGGCTATTGCTGGCCCTCTTCCTGTTCGCGCAGCTTACCTCGAGCCTCGTTTATCTTGCCGCAAATTATCCCGGCGGGGGCGCTGCTGTGGGCGCCTCGGGGGGAATCAGCGGGCTGCTGGCGGCGGTTCTGCTGCTGCGCGAAGGGCCGGACCGCTGGCTGCTGAGCCGCCGGTTCCTTGGGACGAGCGCGTTGTTTGTCGTGGCCAACGCCCTGTTTGCGGTGATCGGCCCGAGCCTGCTTGGCGCCGGCATCGCCTGGCAGGCGCATGTCGGCGGCTATATCGGCGGAGCTCTCTTCATGCGGGGTGTGCTCTGGCAGATGCAGGCCGGACCAGCCTGAACCGCCCGGTCAGTGGGGATGCCCCCCCCCGCCAAAGAGCGGGTCGATTCGGGGGTAGGGGTGTGTTATCCTGCCGCAGGCGCCAGTCTCACAGAGCTTCCGCGCCCGCGGGACGGGAGGCCCGGCTGATGATTGTTGAGCAGATCCTGAACGACAAAGGCCGTGAAGTCGTCACGCTGAAGGCCAGCATTACCCTCAAAGACGCGGCCATGCTTATGGACGACAAGAAAATCGGCGCGGTGGTGGCCCTCGATGACGACGACCGGATCGTCGGCGTCCTGTCAGAACGCGATATCGTCCGCCAGTTTGCCCGCCATGGCGCGGCGGCGCTGGAGATGCAGGTGGGGAGCGCGATGACCCGCGCCGTCGTCACGGTACATTCCACGACCGCTATCGATGAAGCGCTGCAGACCATGACAGACCGGCGGATCCGGCACCTGCCGGTTGTCCACAATGACCGACTGGCCGGCTTCGTGTCGATTGGCGATCTCGTGAAATGGAAGATCGCGGAGACGGAGGCCGAAGCGAAGGCCATGAAATCATATCTTTCCGCGCAATTCTGAGCTGCAAGGCCAAGAAAAAGCACTGAACCTGTGTAATTCACGCAATAAGCCCTTGCGGCCTGGAGCCCGGGGGGCTAATCTGCGCTCTTCGCTGAACCGGCCTTTGGGCGGGCGACGTGATGGCCCCCAGATGGTCGCTTCTTGAAAGAAAAGGGCTTGCCCTTTCCCCCGAACAGCGGCTATATGTGCGGTTCCTCTGAACGCCTGATTTTTTGGGCCGAGACAATCGGTCTAAGACTTCTGTTCGCTCTGAACGTGGCAGGCCTTGTGGTTAATCCACTGATCTGCAGAAGAGCGCAAAAAGGGTGTTGACGAGAAAAAGCTCGGCTGTATAAGCCGCCACTTCGCCGGGACCCGAGGGTCTTGGCAACGACCTTCGGAAGCTTCTGTTTCCAGCTGTTTGACATTGTAAGAGATAGGAAGAGAAACGCAGGCGGCGTGACGGCTTGCGGACATCGCGAGATGTCCAATACGATCACGACGAATGTGTTTCTTGAGAGAATTCTTTTTTCCATCGATCAGGTTTCGGCCTGGTCTTTGCTAAAAGGGTTTCTCGTCAAAGAACGCAATACTTATGCTTAACAGCAATAGTAGCCGTCCATATTCCAATGGACGGATCGTCAGATCAACACTCAACTTGAGAGTTTGATTCTGGCTCAGAACGAACGCTGGCGGCAGGCTTAACACATGCAAGTCGAACGATATAGTGGCAGACGGGTGAGTAACGCGTGGGAACGTACCTTTCACTACGGAATAGCTCCGGGAAACTGGTGGTAATACCGTATACGCCCTTAGGGGGAAAGATTTATCGGTGAAAGATCGGCCCGCGTTGGATTAGCTAGTTGGTGAGGTAATGGCTCACAAAGGCGACGATCCATAGCTGGTCTGAGAGGATGATCAGCCACATTGGGACTGAGACACGGCCCAAACTCCTACGGGAGGCAGCAGTGGGG
>NZ_JBBEBT010000173.1:0-4032 GCF_040882205.1 Hyphomonas sp. | reverse complement strand
CGCCGCGTTGACGAAGGTGGAGGCGCTTTCCCCAAGATGCTCGCTCCAGTCGATGCTGCCGATCTTGTCCTTGATCAGCGCGTCGGCGGTGGCGGCGTCAGGCACGCGCAGCAGCGCTTCGGCGAGGCACATCAGGGCGAGACCTTCTGAATTCGTAAGGCCGAACTCTTCGAGGAAGCTTTCCATCATGCCTTTGCGGCGGCCGCGCGCGCGGGCGATCACCACCAGTTCCCTGCCCCGGCGCACGGCGGCCTCACGGATGGGACCTGCCATTACACCCTGCTTGATCAGCGCCTCGAGGAGGGCCTCCTCATCGGCGAACTTCAGGGCATCGAGCGCGTCCCAATCAACCGGGAGCGAGGCGAGTGTATCAGGCATGGGAACAGGTCAACTCACAAGGAAAGAGGCATGGTTCTGTGCCCGCCGAAGCGGCCGAAGCATGAGATTACCTGTGGACGGGGTTGCCTGCGAGCAGAATTTGACGGCAATGGCCCTCTTTACGCACTGGGGCAACGCCGCCACATTGCGCCCCGAACGGCCCGCGGGGGGCCCCGATGAAACGTCCAGTGGGAGATGCCATGCGCATCATGCTCGTCACAGACGCCTGGGACCCCCAGGTCAACGGCGTTGTGCGCACGATGAAGCGCATCATCGCCGAGACCGAAGCGATGGGGCATGTCTGGGAGATCGTGCATCCCGGCGCTGGCTTCATGACGATGCCGCTGCCGACCTATCCCGAGATCAAGATGGGTCTCTGGGGGCGCCCGCGGATCAGCGAAATCTTTCACGAGTTTGAACCGGACGCGGTGCACATTGCCACCGAAGGCACCCTCGGCATGGCGGCGCGCGCCGTATGTCTGACCGAGAAACACCCTTTCTCCACAGCCTATCACACGCGGTTTCCGGAATATGTGTCAGCGCGCCTGCCGGTGCCAGTGAGCTGGGGTTATTCCTTCGTGCGCTGGTTCCACAAGTATTCCGGCAAGGTGATGGTAGCGACGTCGTCGCTGATGGCGGAACTGGAAGGGCACGGCTTCTCGAACCTTGTCGCCTGGAGCCGGGGCGTCGACACCGAAGCCTTCACGCCGCTGAAGCGCGTGGAACAAGGCCAGCCGGGCGATCCGTTCGCAGGCATGGCGCGGCCGATTTTCCTGAATGTCGGGCGTGTGGCGGTTGAGAAGAATATCGAGTCCTTCGCCGAACTGGACCTGCCAGGCACCAAGGTGATCGTCGGCGACGGGCCGCAGCTGGAAGAGCTGAAGCGCAAGTACAGGGACGCGGTGTTCCTGGGCGCGAAGTTTGCCGATGAACTCTCGGCGATCTATGCAAGCGCGGATGTCTTCGTGTTTCCGAGCCTGACAGATACGTTCGGGCTGGTGGTGCTGGAAGCGATGGCGGCCGGCACACCGGTGGCGGCATTTGATGCGACGGGTCCGCGCGATGTGATTCCCGGCTCCGGCGCCGGCACGATCACACCGCTGAACGGAGACCTCGCCAAGGGCGCGGTCGATTGCCTGGCGCTCAGCCGCGAGACCGCGCGCGCGCATGCGGAGACCTATAGCTGGCGGGCGTGCGCGGAAGTGTTCCTGGAAAACCTCCAGCCGCTGGACCCTCCGCAGCGCCGCCGGTTCTGGCACAAGATCCGTATACGGAGACGCAAGGTGAAGCCCGACGTGCCGGTGGTGTGAGGCCGGGCGTCAGCGCCGCGCGGCACAGCCTGGTTTGGATGCTGCCTGAGGACCCCCACCCCCGGCCCCTGCGCGATGCGGGAGAGGGGGGAAGCAAGATTTACGGCGTAGGGGCTGCGCTTGTTTTCAGCGAGGCGGCGATTTCCTGGGCCTTGCCGAGTTCGGCTTCATGGAGCGGGATCAGGCCTTTCTCGATCATGTAGCCATCTTCACCGGCGGCGCCATCGCTGACCGATTCGATGATGAATTCGGCGAGGCCGGGGACGAGTGGCAGGTTCTGGTCCTTGACGTAGAAGTACATCACGCGGGCGAGACCGTACTGGCCGTTGGTGATGTTCTCGAAGGTCGGCTCGACGCCGCCGAGATTGGCGCCCTTCACGCGGTCACCGTTCTGCTCGAGGAAGGAGAAGCCGAGAATGCCGATGGCATCCGGCGATTTCACGAGCGACTGGACAATGGCAGTGTCGTTCTCGCCGAAATCGACCCAGGCGCCATCGGTGCGCACGGTATGGGCGCGGGCCTTGAAGGCATCTTCATCGGTTTCCTTCAGAGCGGCAAGTTCCGGGATTTCGAGGGCGCCGAGTTCCATGCCAAGCTCGACGAAAGCGTCGCGCGTGCCGGAGGTCGGCGGGGGACCGAGGACGAGGATCGGCTTGGCCGGGAGGTTCGGGGCCACTTCGTTCCACATCTTGTAGGGGTTCGGCTTGAAGCCGCCCTGCCCGTCGGGCACGTCCTTAGCGAGTGCAAGGTAGAGTTCCTGCTTGGTCAGGTCGAACGGGAGGCCCTCTTTGGCATTGGCGACGACGATGCCGTCATAGCCGAGGGCGATTTCGGTGATCGCGGTGACACCGGCGGCCGAGCAAAGGCCGCGCTCGGACCCCTTGATCGGGCGGGAGGCGTTGGAGATCGAGGGCTGGGCGGCGCCGACACCGGCGCAGAAGGCCTTGAAGCCGCCGCCGGTGCCGGTCGATTCTACGATCGGCGTGGAAAAGGAGGTCGTGGCGCCAAAGCGCTCGGCAATGGTGCGCGAGAAGGGCGCGACCGTGGAGGAGCCGACGATCTTGATCTTCTGCTCGGCAGAGGCGGTTCCGGCCACAGGTGCGGCCCCCGAGGCCGAATCATCTTCCAGTTTCGACAGGTCGCTCTGCCCGCAAGCGGCCGCTGCGAGCATTACAACTGCGGGAAGTGCCGATTTGAGAAATCCAGTGAACATCTTGTCTCTCCGCTTGATTCTGCCAGCAATAGTGTGGGATTCGAGCGCTTGCCTTACGCCTGTCTTGTGACAGTTGCTGCGAAAAATAGTGACAGTTTCATGACATGGGGCTGGAGGCCAAAAAAACTTCTTGCAGGCCCGGGCATTACCCCCTACACGCGCATTCGAAATTGATGTGGCGGACATCTGGGCTAACCCGACAAAAAGGGGGGCCCCCTGTACTAACGCCCAAAGCTGGTTTGAAGCCCTTTGGAGGTTAGGTGTCATGCACACTTACGCGACCCCGTATAATATTGTGCGTTCCGTTCAACCGGAACTGCCAGTCTATTGCTTCCGTCCCGAGCGTGTGACGGCGGCGGCCCGCTGGTTTGTGGAGAAATTCCCGGCCCAGCCTTTCTATGCGGTGAAAGCCAACCCTGCCCCGCACGTCCTCGACGCGCTGTGGGAAGGCGGCGTGCGCAGCTTCGATGCCGCGTCCGAGAAAGAGATCGCGCTGATCTATGGCCGTTTCCCCGGCGCGCGGATTGCGTTCCTGCACCCGGTGAAGCCGCGTCACGCGATCAAACGCGCCTATGAGAACTATGGCGTGCGCATCTTCGTGACCGACACGGTGGCGGAGCTGAACAAGATTCTCGAGGCCACCGGCCACGCGAAGGATCTGACGATCCTCGTTCGGATTGCCGTTTCCTGCGAGGGCTCGGCCCTTCCGCTGGCGAACAAGTTTGGCGCCGGCCCGGAAGAAGCTGCGGAAATCCTTCGCCTTGCCCGCCGTCATGCAGACGAGGTCGGCGTGTCTTTCCACGTGGGCAGCCAGGCAATGAAGCCGTCAGCCTGGGCACAGGCGATGGCCGACGCAAGCCGCGTGATCATCGAGGCCGGCGTGACCGTGGACATCGTGGATGTCGGCGGCGGCTTCCCGGCAATTTATGGTGACAAGGCCCCGCCGGAAATGGAAGACTATGTCGCAATAGTGATGCGCTCGTTCGAGAACATGTTCGTTCTCGAGAACGCAGACCTGTGGTGCGAGCCGGGCCGGGCGCTGGTCGCCGAAGCCGAGAGCCTGCTGGTGCGCGTTGACCTTGCGAAAGGCAACACACTCTACATCAACGATGGCTCGTATGGTTCGCTCTA
>NZ_JBBEBT010000172.1:0-4064 GCF_040882205.1 Hyphomonas sp. | reverse complement strand
TGAAACCGGACGCTTGATCCGCACACTGAGCGGCCATACGGGGCCGGTCTTTGGTGCATCCTATTCTGCCGATGGCGGGCTGGTTGTGACGTCAAGTTTCGATCAGACGGCGAGCATCTGGACGGCTTCGACAGGACGCCTGCAATCGACACTGGAAGGGCATTCGGACACAATCCTGAATGCAGTGTTTTCTCCGGATGGAAAATCCGTGGCGGCTGCCAGCGGCGACGCGGCCGCCAGTCTCTGGGACACCCGTACCGGGCGCCTGAAACATTATCTGCGTGGACATGCCGGGGCCGTGCGGGCCATCCGCTATTCACCGGACGGGAAAACATTGCTTACGATCAGCAATGATTCGACTGCCAGGCTGTGGGATGCCGAAAGCGGCGAACTTGTCCGGACACTACTTGGGCATGGGGACCGGATCAGGATGGGAAGCTTCTCTCCGGACGGCTCTCAGATTGTCACCGCCAGCGACGATGACACAGCCAAGATCTGGCAGACCCGGGGCCGCCTGCTGGCAACGCTGGTTGCGGGCGGCGAGGACGTTTCCTTTGCCGAGCTTTCGCGGGACGGCGCCTACCTGGTCTCCGCGGCGCAGGACGGCCAGGTGCAAGTCTGGGACACCGCGAGCAGCAAGCGTCTCGCAGTCCTGTCGGAGCACACCGGCAGCGTCTACGGCGTGGCTTTCTCGCCCGGCGGCCTGCATGTGGTAACGGCGGGTGAAGATGCGACAAGCCTGATCTGGGACTGGCGCGCCGGCAGGATAGTTGCGCGCCTTGCGGGGCACGAGGGCTCCATTAACAGCGCCTCCTATACCCGGCAGGGTGACAGGATCGTCACGGCAAGCTCGGATGGGACGGCAAGGGTCTGGAGTTCGTCCGGCGGCGAGCCCCTGACAACCCTTACCGGCCATGAAGGCGCCGTTCGCGGCGCCGAGTTTTCCGCCGACGGGAAACTGATCGTCACTTCCGGGCACGACCGGACCGCGCGCATCTGGACGTCCGCAGACGGATCACCCAGCGGTGAGCTCCAGGGCCATAGCGGCAGTGTCAGCTCTGCCATGTTCTCGCCAGACGGAGCCTATATTGTTTCCGGAAGTGACGACGGCACAGCGCGTGTCTGGAACGCGCGAGACCAGCGCGTCATCACGACGCTGAGTGCCTCGAGAGGACGCATATTCGGCGTCCAGTTCTCTCCGGATGGAACCAGGATCGCAACCGCTCACCTCGACCAGACGGCCAACATCTGGGACACAGCGTCCGGACGTCTCCTCGGCACATTGCCAGCTTTTGGAAGCGATGCACGCAGCGCGACCTTCTCGGCGGACGGCCGGCGCATCGTACTGGCCAGCAGTGACGGAAAGATCAGGCTGTGGGACATTTCCCGCCAGACGCAGAGCTGGGATGTCCTGGCTGGCGATGCGTGTACGCGGCTGCTCTCTGCCAGCGGCCGGAATTTCTCGGAGCTCGAAATCGAAACAGACCCGCTGCTTCAGGCCGAATGGCCGGACAGCGCGCGCGATGTCTGCCGCGATATTGACGGTGTTCCCGCGATTGGCGAACTGAATGACGCCGCAGGGCTTATGCCCGCCGGGACGGAATAACCCCGCGGCGAGCGTTCAGGCTAATCGTCGGGACGGGTACCGGGACGCGTCGAGCCGCCAGGATTGCTCTCATCGGTCGAACCCGGCGCAGCGAGGACTGCGCCCTCCGGCTCTATAGCGCCAGGCTCGGCGGTTGCCGGCTCATCGGCGGGTTCACTTTCGGGTTCAACCGGGCCTGCTTCCTCTGCTGCGACTTCTGCGTCAGCGCAGTCTTCGTCTTCAGCGCAGAATTCCGTTTCTTCGGGAAACTCGGCGGGCTCTTCAGCTTCGATCCCGTCGGCTCCCTGCGCAAGCGCAGGCGCCAGACCCGTGAATGACATTGCCGCCCCAAGCATCATGGACGCTGAAAGCAGTGATTTGTTTATCAGACGCATTTCTACAGTTCCTCCCACTTAGTGTTCCAGATCCTACTCCCGACCCGAATTGAAGCATACGCAATTGTGCAGACGGCGCGCTTTTCTGTTGCTGTTACCGGGTCTCGTCATCGAATCCGCGCATGCCGTACTTCAGCCGGGCATCAATCATCTCGTAGCAGAGCGTGATCACGAAATGATCCTGATCCGGCGTTGTGCCCCGAACGCGATCTGAATAAAACGTGTCCGGCTTGGCCTTGCCGGTACAGCTCATCGCCTGGATCGTCGTGCGGTGCGTGAGATAGAAGTCGAACTCGATATCAGACTTGAGGTCTTCGGCGATCCCGCTGTCCTGAAGAAACTGCCGGGCGTCTTCCATGCCGCCGGCAGGGGCCGCATACACCACCTCGATCTGGCGTCCCACCTCACCGCTATAGTCGCGGAAGACCTCTTCGACATCGTCCTCGATCTGCTTGTAGTCGGCAGAGCAGTCGCGCCCCTCCGGAACATATTCGGCAAACTCGCTGAATGCAGACGCATTGCTTCCGTACATGAGGCAAATGATTTCAAGTGCACGCACTTCGGCCGGGGCATGTGGTTCATTGCGAACAATCGAACTGTCGACCTGCAACCATCCTCCGGCTGCACTGATGATCTCGTCGACACCGTCCGGATCATCCGCATCGGGCGCCAGGAGCACCATCGCAAACCGGTCTGCGTAGTCTTCCCGGTCCATGGCAGTCCAGTCCGGCCGGCTGTTCAGGTCAGCAACCTGTCCCATCAGCATGTGACCAGCTTCGTGATAGGCGAGGAAACGCACAAACCCGCGCACGAAGGTTTCGGTCTCGGCGTCCCGGCCCTGCGCCTGAACGGGCGCGGACACCATAGCGGACAAAAAAGCTGCAAATGCCAGCCAACCCCCATACCGCACAGGCACACTCCTCTTCTGGAGCACTCACCCTATGCTGTTTGAGCCGTCAGGAGAAGATACGGCGCTGCGGGAACAGTACGCCTCTGGCTGATTAAATTCCCGAAGTACCGGAACCTTTGTTTCCGGCGCCCGTTACAATCGCATGGCCCGAGCTCCTTCCTGGAGCGGCCGAGGAGATCCCCATGAAAACGATTGTCGCTGCGGCCCTGGCGGGCGCGCTTCTATTTGCTGCACCTGCAGCACTCGCTGAACCCGCGCGGGATGAACTCATCCGCACGCAAGCCCAGATCGCTGCCCTGAACACTGCCGACGCCTCGTCGGCGGCGCCGGTCAACTTCCAGGAAGCGCAACTTCGCCTCAACGAAGCGCGGACTGCAGAAGACAAGAACAAGGACACGACCTCGCTCTGGCGCTCGGCAGAAGCCTCGCTCCAGGCCGAAATCGTCCAGGAAAAGATCAAACTGCAGGCCCTTGAACGCACCGTCTCTGAAATCGAGACCGGTATCGCCACGCTGCGCCGCGAACTGAACTCATAGAAAGCCATCCAAATGCAACACGCACTCAAAAAAACTGCTGGCCTCGTCGCGCTTGCGATCTCGCTTGGCGCTTGCGCCTCCACGCCGGAAGCAAACCCCAGGTTGCTGATGGCTGAAACTTCGCTCCAGCAAGCCAAGGCCAATCCGGCGACGATGGAATCCGGCCGCTCGGCCATCGAGAAGGCAGATGCAGCGCTCACCGCCGCCCGCGACGACTATTCGCGCGGCAAGGATGACGCGTACACGCACAATATCCGCATGGGAGAGGGCTATCTCGATCTCGCCGAAACGCGCGGCCTCCAGCGCAGTGCCAATGCCAGGATCGAAGCCTTGAATACGCAGCGCGCAGAAGTTGTCTCGCAGGCCCGGATGCGCGAAGTCGCTGACGCCCAAGCGGCGACAGCGGCCGCCGAAAACCGCGCAGACCAATCTGCCGCCGTTGCCGCAGGCGCCGTCGCAGACAGCGCCGTTTCGCAAGCGGGCCGGGTTGCCGCGGAAGCAAGGACTGCTGCCCTGGCGGCAGAACTTGCCGGATATGAGCAGACCAAAACCGATCTCGGTGTAACCCTGATCATGCGCGATCTTCAGTTCGCCTCGGGATCAGCCGTCCTGACCACGGGCGCGCAGGGCCGCCTTGC
>NZ_JBBEBT010000171.1:0-4088 GCF_040882205.1 Hyphomonas sp. | reverse complement strand
TTGACGCCGCGCAGATGGAGCAGGCGCGGAAGGACCGGCTGCAGACCTTCGAGGTACTGGTGGCGCAGGAAGCGCGCAAAGGCTTCCAGTACCGGTTCGAGCGTCACCCTCTTTACGACAACCCGGGCGGCGGCGCCCTGCCCGACGGCCCGCTGCGCACGATGGCGGAGGCGCTGAATTCGGACGCTTTCATCTGCCTCCTCCATACCGTGCTGAATGAGCCCCACGCCCCGGCATAACCTCTGCGACGGCCAGCTGACCCTTTACCGCGCGGGTCATTTCCTGACCTCCCATGATGACGGCCTGCCGGAGTTCAACCAGATTGCAGCCTTCGCCGTGAACCTGACACCCGACTGGCCAGCTGCTCTCGGCGGCCTGCTGATGTTTACCGGCGAGGACGGGCATGTGCAGGAAGCCTTCACGCCCAGGTTCAACACGCTGTCGCTGTTGCGCGCGCGCCCCAGCGGCATGGGGTCAGCGCGGTTGCGCCTTTTGCGAAAGGCGCGCGCCATGCCGTGACCGGATGGCTGCGGCGGCGGCCTCTGGCGTGAATGGACACAAGGCCAGCGCTCGGCTTTAGTGCGCCCGAAGCTCCTGCACCGGGAGCGCCCCCTGGAGGATAAACCTTGACCCGGCTCCCATTCCGCGCGGCCCTTCTGGCGTCGATCGGCGCGATTGCCCTTACGGCTTGTCAGGAGACTGGGCCGCCGGTTGCGGCGCTGGAAGCGGCCGAATTGATTGTCGAGGACGCACCGGTGACCGAGACCATGTCGCGCCTGCCTGCCATGACCTGCGGCGCCGATGGATTGATCGGCGCGGAGACGACCCGCGAGACGCTCGCGGCAATGTTTGGTGCGGAAAACCTGGCGGAGGAGGAATTGTCCTGGGTCGACAGCACCGAGACGGCGCTCGTGCTGTACCCGAATGAGCCGGCGACGCGCGCCGAACTCTTCTGGCTGGACAAGTCGAGCGGCGGCCCGCGCCACGTGCGGGTGCAAGGTGAGGACAGCCAGTGGATCGGCCCTGTCGGCCTGTTCGTCGGCGCGAGCCTTGCCGATGTCGAGGCGGCAAATGGCGGTCCTTTCGAGATGATGGGTTTCGAGAACCACAATGCCGGCGAAGTGACCAATTGGCAGGGCGGGGCTTTGGCGGCCAAGCCGGGCGAGACCTGCGAAGTCGGCATGGTGATGGCACTGCCGGCCGACCTGCCGGAGAGTATTGTCTCAGCCGTCTCCGGCGACCCGGAAAAGGTCTACCGCTCCGACAGCCCTGAAATGCGCGCCGCAAACCCGGCCGTATACGGACTGGCGCTGGACTTCTTCGACCCTGCCTGATCAACCCATCGCATCGCGCACGAGGTCATCCTCGGCTTCGCGGAGCACCGCCTCCATGGCGGAGGCGCCGAACACAGGCTCACGGCCGACTTCGAGCATGACGGGCACGGCGAAGGGGCTGATGCGCTGAAGCGGCTTGTGCACGATGCGGCCTTCGATGCGGGCGAGCATTTCGGACAGGCGGCGCACATCGAGCAGGCCCGTGGCGGCGTCCATACGCGCGGCCTGCAGCAGGATATGATCCGGCTCGTGGCTGCGAAGCACATCATAGATCAGATCGGTTGAGAAGGTTACCTGGCGCGAGTTCTTTTCGGTACCCGGAAGATTGCGATGGATGAGGCCGGAGATGATGGCGCAGTGGGCAAAGGTGCGTTTCATCAGCGCGCTTTCGGCGAGCCACTCTTCAAGCTCGTCGCCCAGCATGTCGGGGTGGAACACTGCGTCCATGTCGAGGCCGCGCATGTCCTCCAGGCCCCAGACCGCCATCGCATACTCGCTCGCTACAAAGCCCGAAGGCTTCGCGCCCATCCGCTCAAGGCGCCGCGTGACCAGCATGCCGAGCGTCTGGTGCGCGAGACGCCCCTCAAAAGGATAGCAGACGAGATAATGCCGACCGGCGCGCGGGAAGGTCTCGACCAGCAGGTGGTCTGGCGGCGGAATGGCAGAGCGGAGCGCCTGTATCTCGAACCACTCCCGCACGGGATCCGGAAGGCCTGTCCATTGCGCCGGATCGTGGATCATCTTCCGTACACGGTCAGCGAGGAAGGTCGTCAGCGGGAACTTGCCGCCGTTGTATGTCGGGATTGCAGGCGAGTCAGACTGAGCCCGCATCACCAGCGCATCCATGCCGTCAATTGCGATCAGACGCAGGACCTCGCCGCCGAACAGGAAAGTGTCGCCGGGCGTGAGCAGGCTAAGAAAATACTCCTCCATTTCGCCCAGCTTGCGTCCGGCGCGGAGGGCGCGTTGCTCGCTGCTCTTCGGCAGGCCCGCCTTCGCCGCAAAACTCGCCAGCCGCACAGACAGCATTGGAGCCTCGACAATTGAGCCTACATTCATCCGGTGCGCCTGCTTGTCCCGCGCCGTGCGAGCCACCCACAGCCCGTCACTGCGCCGCACGATGCGGTGGAACCGGTCATAGGTTTTCAGCGCATAGCCGCCGGTAGCGACGAAATCCACGATCCGCTCGAACGTCTCCCAGTCGAGCCAGGCATAGGGCGCGGCGCGGCGCACCTCGTCGAACAGCCCGTCCAGACGGAAACCCTCGCCGCAAGCCCGCCCCATGATGTGTTGCGCAAGGATATCGAGCGCGCCGGTGCGCACGCCCTCGCCGTCGATCTCGCCAGCCTCAACGGCGGCCTCGGCGGCGCGGCATTCGAGCACCTCAAAGCGATTCGTCGGCACAAGGATGGCTTTGCTCGCCTCGTCCATCCGGTGATTGGCGCGCCCGATGCGCTGGACCAGGCGCGCGGCGCCTTTCGGGGCGCCCATCTGGATCACGAGGTCCACTTCGCCCCAGTCGATGCCGAGATCGAGCGTGGACGTGCACACCACAGCCTTAAGCAAGCCTGCGGCCATCGCGGCCTCGACACGCTGACGCTGCTCGCGCACGAGCGAGCCATGGTGCAGTGCAATTGGCAGGCCGTCCTCGTTGGCATTCCAGAGTTCCTGGAACATCAGCTCAGCCTGACTGCGCGTGTTGACGAAGACCAGCGTCATGTTCGCCGCCCTGATCGATTCATACACTTCGGCGACCGCAAACCGCCCGGAATGGCCAGACCAGGGGATGCGTTCCCGGGAGATGAGGATGTCCACGTCCGCCTTGACGCCGCCCTGTGCAGGAATGATCCGAATGCGACCTTCTGGCCCCTTCGCCAGGCTTGCAGAAAGCGGGGTTGCAAGGGTCACTGGCTCACTTTCCGTCCGCTCACGCACATCCAGCCACCGCGCCAGCTCCTCCGGCTCGTGGACGGTCGCCGAAAGGCCCAGGAACCGGCAGGCCGGCGCCCATTCCGCCAGTGTCGCGAGACCGAGAGACAACAGGTCTCCCCGCTTAGAGGGCGCCAGCGCGTGGATCTCGTCTACAATGACGCAGCGCAAGTCTGCGAAAAAGGCTGCTGCATGATCGGACGCGATCAGCAGCGCCAGCTGTTCCGGCGTGGTCAGCAGGATGTCCGGCGGTGTCTTTCTCTGCTTCTGGCGCACATGCGCGGCGGTATCGCCGGTGCGGGTCTCGATACGGATGGGCAGGCCCATCTCGGTCACCGGCGTCATCACGTTTCGTTGAACATCCGCCGCCAGCGCCTTCAGAGGCGATATATACAGCGTATGGATCGCAGGAATGCCCGAATTCGTTGCGCCGCGTTCAGCCAGCTCCACTAGACTGCCCAGGAAGCCCGCGAGCGTCTTGCCGCCGCCGGTTGGCGCTATCAGCAAGGCGCTCTCTCCCCGCAGAGAGGCCTCTGCCAGCGCCAGCTGGTGCGGTCTCGGCGTCCAGCCGCGCGCAGAGAACCACGCCTCGAATGCAGGCGGCAACCGGAAGGAAGAGGCTTGTGTATCGGCCATGAGCATTCATTAAACTACTGCAAGCCACTGCGCCTCCCCCTTTCCTTTTTGTCATGCCGGGAACACTTTGCCCGGCTTCGAGACCCTTCCCGGAGTTCCTGATGTCCCGACTGTTGATTGCCAGCCTTGCCGTCGTCGCCGCCGCCCTGCCGGCCTCGGCGGACGCGGTGTTACAGAAGGCCAAGGCCA
>NZ_JBBEBT010000170.1:0-4124 GCF_040882205.1 Hyphomonas sp. | reverse complement strand
GAAGGGCCGTCCCGCCGGGGCGGCCCTTTTGCTTTGGGGCCATCACGGGTGAGGAAGGACCCGCCGCGAATCTGTGGGCGGTAAGCGTCTTTGTTAGCTGACGCATGGTCAGTCCTCGCCAACGCGCGCCAATCGGCTAACGTCCCTGAAAACATCTGGAGGAAACCATGGCAGTCAGCGGCAAGTGCGATCCGAAGTTCGCGAAGGTGAAGGAAGAGTTCGAGCGCAGCTTCTCCGAGCGCGGCGAAGTGGGTGCCAGCGTCTGCCTTTCAGTTGGCGGCCAGTCGGCGGTAGACCTTTGGGGCGGCATGGCAAACCCCGAGACAGGTGATCCGTGGCAGGAGGATACGGTGTCCATCGTGTTCTCGTGCACGAAGGCGGCCGTGGCGCTCTGCGCGCACATCCTGATCGACCGCGGCCAGCTGAACCCGGCGGCGCTGGTGAAGGACTACTGGCCCGAGTTTGCGCAGAAGGGCAAAGAGAAAACCACCGTCCAGATGATGCTGAACCATGAGAGCGCGCTGCCGACCCTGCGCGATCCGGTGCCGCCGGGCGGCTTCGCGGACTGGAACTATATGACGAAACGCATGGCCGACGAGGAAGCCTTCTGGGAAGTCGGCGTGCGCAATGGATATCATATGATCAATTTCGGCTGGACGGTGGGAGAACTCGTACGCCGCGTCTCCGGCAAGTCGCTCGGTACCTTCTTCCGCGAGGAAGTGGCAGAGAAGACGGGCGCCCGTTTCTGGATTGGCCTGCCGGAGAGCGAGAAGGTGCACATTGCGCCGATCCGCCAATATGTTCCGAAGCCGGACGATCAGCCGTCAGAGTTTATCATCAAACTGATGACCGAGCCGGACTCGATACAGCATAAATCCTTCCTCAATACCGGCGGCTGGGATTTCAACGACCGCAAGGGCCAGGCCGCCGAGATCGGCGGCGGCGGCGGACTGTCGAACGCCCGCGGGCAGGTGGCGTGGTACACGGAGCTTGCGACCAACTCCGGCAAGCTTGTCTCGGCGGACACGCTGGCGGCAATGTCGATGGTCTCGACTGCGACGCAGCGGGACGCAACGCTGCTGATCCCAACGCGGTTTGCCTCGGGCTTCATGAAGTCAATGGACAACCGCAGGGGCGGTTATGGCCCCGGCACTAGCGCGGTCATCGGCGAGAAGGCGTTCGGCCATGTCGGCGCTGGCGGCTCCATCGGCTTTGCCGATCCCGAATGCGGCCTCGCCTTCAGCTATACCATGAACCAGATGGGCAACGGCCTGCTGCTCAACGAACGCTGCCAGAGCCTGATCGATGCGGCCTACACGGCGCTCGGCTATCGCACGAACGCGCCGGGCGCCTGGGTGCTTTAGGCCGGTGCACCTCGCTGCGCGCGCTGCATCCTGCGGAGGCACCTTGCAGGCTGGAGTGAGCAAAGCGAAGCCCACCCATCAATGCCCCGCCGTTTCAACCCTTCGCGAAGCGGATTTCGCCCGGGGCAAGCCCGTCGAGGGTCCACTCGCCGACCTGGGCGCGGATAAGGCGCAGCGTCGGGTGTCCGGCGCCGGCCGTCATCCGGCGCACCTGGCGATTGCGGCCTTCGGTGATCGTCAGTTCGATCCAGCTGTCAGGGACCGACTTGCGCACGCGGATTGGCGGATCGCGGGGCCAGAGGTTTTCCGGCTCCGCAATGGCGCGGACCTTGGCCGGGCGGGTCAGCCCGTCCTTGAGTTCCACGCCGGCAGAGAGCGCATTCAGCGCCGCTTCGTCCGGAATGCCTTCCACCTGCGCCCAATAGGTTTTCGCGAGGCTGTGCTTCGGATCGCTGATG
This sequence comes from Hyphomonas sp., assembly GCF_040882205.1. Taxonomy (GTDB): domain Bacteria; phylum Pseudomonadota; class Alphaproteobacteria; order Caulobacterales; family Hyphomonadaceae; genus Hyphomonas. The sequence goes on along the minus strand of NZ_JBBEBT010000170.1, from coordinate 2,302 downwards.
CGCGCCTGAAGCGGCCCGCTGTCGGTCAGGACGACCAGACCCTCGGAGTCATAGTCGAGCCGTCCTGCCGGATAGACGTTCGGCACCGGCACAAATTCCTTCAGTGTGCGCTTGCCGCTGCCTTCATCCGTGAACTGGGAAAGCACGTTGAAGGGCTTGTTGAGGAGAATGATCTTCAGTTGACGGCCTCGTGCAGGGTCTTGAGGGTCGAGAGCAGGTTCTCGGCGGCTGACAGGGCAAGGCAGCTCGGCGCATCGCACAGGGCCTTGTCCGGATCGGTGTGGAATTCCAGGAAGACGCCGTCTGCGCCTGCGGCAATAGCGGATTTGGCGATGATCGCAACGCCGTCGCGGCGCCCGCCGGTGGAGGCACCGCCGGTGCGCGGGTCGGCGCCCGGCAGCTGCACGGCATGGGTCGCGTCAATGGTAACCGGCACGCCGAGTTTTTTCATTTCCGGGATCGCCAGCATGTCGACGATCAGATTGTTGTAGCCGAAGCTGACGCCGCGCTCGCAGAGGATGACGCCAACCTGCGGGGCAACTTCGCCGATCTTGGAGAGGATGTTCCTGGCGTCCCACGGCGCCATGAACTGCGCCTTCTTGGCCTGGATCAGTGCGCCGTGCTTTGCGGCGGCTTCGGCGACAGCAATCACGAGATCTGTCTGACGCACGAGGAAGGCGGGAAGCTGCAGGATGTCAGCGACTTCGGCGACAGGCTCGGCCTGCGCCGGTTCGTGCAGGTCGGCGACGATCGGCACGCCGAGCTTCGCCTTGACGCTGGCGAGGATCTTCAGGCCGTCCATGCCGGGGCCACGATAGGACTTGATCGAGGAGCGATTCGCTTTGTCGAAGCTCGCCTTGAACACGTAAGGCAGGCCAAGGCTGGCGCAGATCCGCTTCAGCTCCGTGCCGACTTCGAGGGCGAGGCCTTCGTCTTCCAGTACGTTGAGGCCGGCGAGCACGGCGAGGGGCTTGCCGCGGCCGATGCTCCAGCCGGAGGCCTTATGGGTGACGACGCTCATGGACGGCTCCTTCTTGCTGGCGCTGCCTTAGCGAAAAAAACGCCCCGGTGCAAAAGGCTCCCGAGCACCGGGCCCGAATCAAAGAAGCCGCCCCGATCAAGGAGCGGCTTCCGTGAGCCCATGGGGCAGTCAGGTCCGGGAGCGTTGCAGCGGCCCTTCGAATCTCTAGGCGCTGGTCAGAGGCTGCTCCAGCCAGACACCACAGGACACCGACCCAACGACCTCACCTGGTTTCTCACTCGACATGGATCACCTCCTTTCACGCGTGCTGTATGCACGGCCTTTGCGCCAGACCATCCGGCGCATTTCCGACGTAAGCATGATTTGCGCCAATGTGAAGTAAACATCTTGGTGATCGCTGCACGGATTATGGTGAATGCCCAAAAAAACACCCGGGCGACCTTTGCGGGGCAGCCCGGGCGCAAGTGAGCCTCAAAAGGGGTACAAAGAGGCCTTGTGTGTCAGTCTGCGGCGATGGCGCCGATCACGAGGCCGAGGATGGCGCCGGTCGCGACCGAGGCGAGGATGGCGTCCCCGCGGTCATTGTCGCGAACCCAGTGATAGCCATAGGGCGGCTCGTAGAGGCCGTAATTGTGGTAGTCGTTGATATAGACCGTGCGGCGGGGGCCATAGCTGTAATAGTGGCCGGTATCGTAGCGCGGCCGGTAGCCCGAATAATAATACGGGCCATAGGAGTTGCCGTAGGTCACGGTCACCGAGCTGCGCGGGTAGTAGTTGTAGGCGGGACGGTATACGATCACCGGCGTGTGGCGACGATAGTCGTGCCGGTCATAGCGGCCGTGGTCGCGCCAGTAATCGCGCCGGTAATCGCGCCGGTCGTCACGCCGATCATCCCGGCGATGTTCGCGCCGGTCATCGCCGCGGCGTTCCCAGCCGCCACGGTCTGCGCCGCGCCCCCGGTCACCGCGGTCGCGGTCAGCCTGGGCAACGGGGGCAATGATGAGACTGGCGGCCGTCGCCATGGCCACCAAACGGGTGAGGGTTTTCATCAGGGACATCGCAGTACGAGCCTTTTTTTGCACAGGGTTGACCGGTTGGGCACACCTGTACTGGACGAAGCGCGCAAACACCGGTTTCTGGAGCGACTATCTGCCTCCCCGTCTGAACTTTGGCTGAACAGGTCCTTCAGGTTTCTCCGATGAGCGAATTTGGCGATCTGCGTATTTCTGACAGCATCACCCTCCCGGCATGGGAAATCAGCGAGGCTTTCGTGCGCGCCTCCGGGCCCGGCGGGCAGAACGTCAACAAGGTGGCGACGGC
>NZ_JBBEBT010000169.1:0-26413 GCF_040882205.1 Hyphomonas sp. | reverse complement strand
TTGCCCCGGAAGTCCCGGTTCAGCTGCTGCAGTTCCGCGTCATCGGTGAGCAGCAGGGAGACGAGGCCTTCGGCGGGCTCTTCCTGCGCGGCGGCGAAGGCGCGGCGGCTGAGGGTATCAAGATCCCCAAGGGCGGACCATGCCTCCCCTTCGACGATCAGAGCAATATCGATCATGGCGCCGCTCAGCTCTCGCCGGACGCTTCATAGGCGTCGATGATGCGGCTGACGAGGCCGTGGCGGACCACGTCGGCGGCGGTGAGATGGTGGGCAGCGATGCCTTCGACATTGCCGAGGATACGCAGCGCATGTTTCAGGCCGGACGGCTGGCTGCCAGGCAAGTCGACCTGGCCGGGATCGCCTGTGACGACCATGCGGCTATCTCGGCCAAGCCGGGTGAGCACCATCTTCATCTGGGCGACGGTGGTGTTCTGCGCCTCATCGACGATAACGAAGGCATTCTTCAGCGTGCGCCCGCGCATGAAGGCAATCGGCGCGACTTCGATCTCGCCGCGCGACATGCGCCGTTCCATCTGTTCCTGACCCATCAGTTCGCGCAGCGCGTCCCAGATGGGGAGCATGTAGGGGTCGACCTTCTCTTCCAGCGTACCCGGCAGGAAGCCGAGCTTTTCGCCGGCCTCGACGGCGGGGCGCGTCACGATCAGCCGCTGGCGAAGGCCCGCCTGAAGTTCTGCGACACCGGTGGCGACGGCCAGATAGGTCTTGCCTGTGCCGGCGGGGCCGACGCCGAAGATCAGGGCATTGTCGGGGTTCGACAGGAGTTCGATATATTTCGCCTGCCCGCGGGTCATCGCGGTGACCGGTTTGCGCAGGCCCTTCAGGCCACTGAAGGACTGAGCCGGGGACTGGGCGGCCTGCAAGGCGCCGTCGAGTTCCATTTCGGTCGGCTCGGCGCCGCTGCGCAGGCGGCGTTCGAATTCGGCGAGGGCCGTTTCGGCGATCGAGACGCCCTCTTCGGCGCCGTCGAGGCGAATGCCGCCGCCCTGGCTTTCGGCGCGCAGGCCGAAGAGCTTAAGGCGCGTCTCAAGCAAGGCGAGATGGCGGTGATGCGGACCGCACAGGTCACGCAGGCGCTCGGCCTGGTTGACCTGGTAGACCCGGCTTACGGCGTCAGCGCCTTGGGGGACTGTGGGCGGACGTTTCATACTCACGCGGCGGGCTCGCGGGCACGCGCGCGTTCGCCGGACAGGGAGTTTAGACTGGCCGAGTTGATCTGCACGTCGACCAACGTGCCGAGCTGGGCTTCGGTTCCATCGAAATGGACGGCCTGAAGGTAGGGCGAGCGGCCATGCATCTGGCCGGGATTGCGGCCTTTGCCGGTGACGAGAACGGGGATCGTCTTGCCGATCTGCGACTGGTTGAAGGCGGTCTGCTGGTCGCGCAGCAGTGACTGCAGCGCCTGCAGGCGTTCGTCCTTTACTGCTTCGGGCAGGTGGCCGTGCATCCCGGCGGCCGGTGTGCCGGGGCGCGAGGAATACTTGAAGGAATAAGCCACCGCAAAACCGGTATCGCGGGCGAGCTGCATCGTTGCCTCGAAGTCGGCGTCGCTTTCGCCCGGGAAGCCGACGATGAAGTCGGTCGCGATAGCGATATCCGGCCGGGCCTTGCGGACGCGGGCGATGATGTCCCGGTAGTGGTCCGCCGTATGGCCACGGTTCATGGCCTTGAGGATGGGATCGGAGCCCGACTGAACCGGCAGGTGCAGGAAGGGCATCATGGCGCCGGTGTCACCGTGGGCGGCGATCAGGTCGTCGTCCATGTCGCGCGGATGGCTGGTCGTATAGCGGATGCGCTCAATTCCGCCGATCTTTGCGAGGTGGCGGACGAGCTGGCCGAGCGTCCAGTCCGCGCCGCCGCCAAGGCGCGGAGCGGCGCCGTGGAAGCCGTTGACGTTCTGGCCCAGCAGGGTGACTTCGCGCACGCCCTTGGCGGCAAGGTCGCGCACTTCGGCGACGATATCGTCCACGCTGCGGGAGACTTCCGCGCCGCGCGTATAGGGCACGACACAGAAGGTGCAGAACTTGTCGCAGCCTTCCTGAACCGAGACGAAGGCGGCGGGGCCATCCGGATCGCGGGTCTTCGGCAGGGCATCGAACTTCTCGAGCGTATCGAACTCGGTTTCGAGCCGGTCGCCGACGGCGCGGCTGGCGCGGGCGATCATCTCGGGCAGCTTATGATAGGCCTGCGGGCCGAGGACGAGATCGACAGCCGGCTGGCGGCGGATGATCTCGGCGCCTTCGGCCTGTGCCACGCAGCCGGCAACGGCAATCGTCATTTTCCCGCCAGAGGCGAGCTTCATCTGCTTCAGCTTGCCGAGTTCGGAATAGACCTTCTCGGTGGCCTTCTCCCGGATATGGCAGGTGTTAACCACCACGAGGTCCGCCGATTCCGGGCTGTCCACGGGTGCATAGCCCAGCGGTTTCAGCACATCGCGGATGCGCTCAGAGTCGTAAACGTTCATCTGGCAACCATAGGTGCTGATAAACAGGCCCTTCAGGGGCTTGGCGTCGGGGGCGGCGGTCATCGCGCGGCTTATGCCTCAAAAGGGGGCAGGCTGAAAGAACCTTCCTCCATCTGGGGGACTTACGGCATTCGACGCCTTCACAGCCGGAGAAACCGGGCTAGGGTGCCGCGAAATTGACACTATCGGCGCCGGGGAGGCCCTTGCAGCATGTTCACCAATTTCTATGCCAGCCTGGAAGCAGGCGTAATCAATGTCAGCGGCTTTATCTGGGGTGGTGAATGGAACGGGACCCAAGTCCTGCCCTTCGGGCCCATCGCTGTCATCCTGCTCGGCACCGGCACGTTCTTCATGCTGCGGCTGGGCTTTCGGCCCCTGCTTCGCTTCGTGCCGGCAATTGTCGAGGTCTGGAAAGGCCGAAAGGGCAACGGCGACCCTGCCGCGATCACGCCCTTCCAGGCGCTCTCGACGGCGCTTTCCGGGCAGGTCGGAACGGGTAACATCGTCGGGGTCGCAACGGCGCTGACACTGGGCGGGCCGGGCGCGATCTTCTGGATGTGGGTGACAGCCATCCTCGGCATGGCGCTCGCCTTTGCGGAAAGTTCGCTGGCCATCAAATACCGGGAAATCGACCAGTATGGCCGCATCAATGGTGGCCCGATGTACTACATCAAGAAGGGCCTCGGAAAGGGCTGGGGCTGGCTGGCCGCGATCTTCTGTATCGGGACGATCTTTTCCGCCACTGCCACGGGCGGCATGATCCAGGCCAATAGCCTCACCGCCAACATCCACTCCGCCTTCGCAGGCGGCGGGATCGAAACCCCGCTCTGGTTGCTCGGCCTGATCCTCTCGGCGCTTGTCTTCGTGGTCATCGTCGGCGGCATCAAGTCCATCGGGCGGGTTGCAGGAAATCTCGTGCCGACAATGGCGGCGCTCTATATCCTCGCCTGCGTGGTGATCCTTGCGCTGAACGTGCAGTTCATTCCTGCAGCTTTCGGCATGATCTTCTCGTCGGCCTTCGGACTGCAATCAGCGGTCGGCGGTCTTGCAGGCTACGCCGTTCTGTCGGCGATCAGGTTTGGTGTGGCGCGCGGATTGTTCTCCAACGAAGCCGGACAGGGCTCCGCCCCGATCGCGCACGCGGCTTCGCAGATGAAGAACCCTGCCCGCCAAGGCGAAATCGCCATGATCGGCGTGTTCATCGACACCATGGTGCTCTGCACGATGACCGCACTGGTCATCCTCACGGCCGAAGGCAGTTGGGCGACGGCCGAGCAGTTCAAGTCGTGGGCCGGCGAGACCACAACGCATATCTGGATGGCGGAAGGCGCCAACCCCGCAACGCTGACCAACCGGGCCTTCACGGACGCTGTGCCGGGACCGGTCGGCGGATGGATCGTGACGCTGTGCCTCACCCTGTTTGCCTTCACGACGATCATCGGATGGTCGTACTACGCCGAACAGGCGGTCACTTACCTGATCGGCGAATGGGCCACCAAACCGTTCCGCTACATCTGGGTGGTCGTTATCTTCATTGGCGCCATGGCGGAAGTGAACATCGTCTGGCTGTTTGGCGACCTCGCGAACGCGTCGATGGCCTTCCCGAACCTGATCGCCATCCTCTTCCTGTCCGGCGTGGTCTACCGCATCCACAAGGCGAACGGCGATCCGGACACGCCGGACGGCGAAAGCCTGATCGAAGACCTTCGCGAGAAAGCGCCCGCCGGACAGGCGGGCGCTTTGGCGGGTCCGTCATGAGCCGGCAGTCCTAGATCGTCAGGACGATCTTGCCGAAGTGCTGCTGGCTGGCCTGGTGGGCGAAGGCGGCGGCGATCTGGTCGAGCGGGAAGCGGCTGTCGATGACCGGCTTGAAGCCGGTGGCATCAATCGCATCCACCATGTCTTCCTGGTGGCGGCGTGAGCCGACCGTGATGCCGGAAACAGTGATGTTGCGCGAGAAGAGCGCAGCGGTCGGCACTTCGCCGGAGACGCCGGTAAGCACGCCGATCAGCGAGATATGGCCGCCGGGGCGGCAGGCATTGATCGACTGCGCCATCGTGCCCGGACCGCCTATTTCGACGACCTCGTCCACGCCGCGCCCGCCGGTCAGCTCGAAAGCCTTTTTGCCCCAGTCCGGAGTTTCCTTGTAGTTGATCACATGGTCGGCGCCGAGGGCGCGCAGCTTCTCAAGCTTGGCTTCGGAGGACGATGTGGCAATGACGCGCGCACCCGTCGCTTTGGCGAACTGGAGCGCGAAGATCGACACGCCGCCGGTGCCCTGCACGAGGACCCAGTCGCCGGGCTTCGTGCGGGTTTCGACAAACATGCCGCGCCAGGCGGTGAGCGCGGCGCAAGGAAGCGTCGCAGCTTCGTCAAAGCTCCAGCCGGCGGGCATGCGCGTGAACGCAGTCTCGGGGCCTGCATAGAGTTCGCATCCGAAACCATCAGCGCCGTCGCCCGGCACGCTCGCGAACCCGGCAGCTTCGACCTGACCGGATTGCCAGCTGGGGAAAAAGAGCGAGATGACCTTGTCGCCCACTTTCCACTTCCTCACGCCTTCGCCGACGGCAACGACTTCGCCGGCGCCATCTGACATCGGGATACGGCCGTCGGGCGTCGGAATGCCGCCAAGCACCACGATGAAGTCGTGATAGTTCAGCGAGCTGGCGCGCACGCGCACGAGCACTTCGCCGGCTTTCGGTTTCGGATCGGGCCGGTCCTCGATAATGAGGTTGGTGAGCCCGCCCGGCTTCTTGACTGCTGCGACTTTCATGGTTGGTCTCTCCCGTGTTCGGCCCACGGGAGGCGCCGCGCCCTAGGGGAAGTCAAGAGGCGGCGAGGCGGGCTTCCCTAAGGGCTTTGCGCCGAACCTTGCCGGCATCGTCGCGGACGGGCTCGTCCACATACTCGAAACTCTTCGGCACCTTGTAGCGCACGAGGCGCTCGGCGAGGTGGGCCTCCAGCTCTTTCGGATCGGCAGGCCCGTCAGGGCGGTCGATGACGGCATGGAGGCGCGCGCCCATGTCCTCGTCCGGCAGGCCGATGACGGCAGAGGAGCGCACGCCGGGGAAGGCATCGAGCGCAGATTCGACTTCGGCAGGATAGATATTGGCGCCGCCGACAAGGATCATGTCGGAGAGGCGGTCCGTCAGGTAGAGATAACCTTCGGCGTCCATCCATCCCATGTCGCCGAGACTTTCCCAGCCGCCGTCGATGGCCTTGGCCTCGGCTCCGATATAGCGGTAGGTCGTGCCGGCGCCGGACAGGGGGCGGATGAAGACTTCGCCGACTTCGCCGGGCGTCAGGGTCTGGCCATCCTCGCCGACGACCTTCATTTCGCAGGTCTCGACCGGACGGCCAACCGAGCCCTTGTGGGTCAGCCACTCCGTACCCTGAATGGTGGTAGATCCCTGCCCTTCCGTGCCGCCATAGAGTTCCCAGATCACCTGCGGGCCCAGCCACTCGATGAAGCACTCCTTCAGCCAGGGCGGGCAGGGCGCGGCAAGGTGCCAGAGCGCCTTGAGGCTGGAGAGATCATACCGTGTACGGACGTCTTCCGGGAGCGCCCAGATCCGGCGCATCATGGTCGGCACGGTATAGATGACATCGACCTTGTGCGCCTCGATCAGGCGCAGGGTTTCGTCGGCATCGAAGCGTGTGGTGACGACCACCGTGCAGCCCTTGAAGAGGGCGGTCATGGCCCAGAGGAAGGGGCCGTTATGGTAGAGAGGGCCAGGGATCAGCATACAGCCCTGCGGCGGGATCTCGAGCAGCGGCACATCGGGATCGGACGCAGCGGGCGATTTGGAGACGATCAGCTTGGGCCGTCCGGTGGAACCGCCAGAGGTCATCGCCTTGTAGCTGGCGGCGGTGATTTCCGGCAGCGGCGCATCCGAGAAGGACGCATCCGGCTCGAAGCCGATCGGCAGGCAGGGCAGCGGGGCATATTCGCCGGCCTCGACGCCGACAACAAGGCTCGGCGAGCCAACTTCGACGATCTGGTCGCGCTCGAATTTCGGCAGGCGCGAAGAGACGGGCTGCGGCGTAGCACCGGCTTTCCATGTGGCGAGGCAGGCTTCAAAGAACTCGATGCCGTTTGGCAGGGCGATGGTGACAAAGTCATCCTGCTTCACGCCGAGCGCCTGATAGGCACGCGCCAGCCGGTTGGTGCGCGCTTCAAGCTCGGTCCAGCTGACATCGCGCCCCTCATGGCTGAGCGCCGTGCGCCTGGGCTGGATCGCAGTCCAGTGTGCGATGATGCGTGACAATGAAATGATCGCCATCTGTTTTTGTCTCCCCTTATTTTATCCGTATCGTGAGTATCAGATGCCCGCGCGCTTCAGCAGGCGCTGGAAGCCGGTCCAGAACTCGGCGCGCCGGTCGTCGGTTTCCATCAGGATCTCGTGCATGGCGCCTTCGACCGTGATATGTTCGCAGTCCTTCAGGCGGCGGCAGATCTCGGCATGGCTGGCATTGTCGACGAGCTTCTCTTCGGCGGCCGAGGCGACAAAGACCGGAATGGTGACTTTCGCGAGCGCCTTCGGCTTCGTGAAAGTGGCGAGAATGTCGAGCGAGGCGCCGAGCCAGCCCCAGGTGACCGGCCCAAGTTCGAGATCCGGCGCAGCGTCGATCAGGTCGCGCTGCAATTCCCAGCGGCGCTTGTCATGGGTGACGATGTTCGTCTCGAACTTTTCCGGCGGGCCGGGCTGGATGGCATAGTCGCCGGATCGGCCGGTGGCCCGCATCGCCCAGACCAGATAACTCATCCCGAAGAATTTCGATTTCAGGCCCCACATCGGCGCGGAGAAGGCAGCGGCATCGACTTTCACGAGATCCTGCGCGATGGCAGCGAGCGCGATGGCGCCGCCCATGGAATGGGCAAGTGCGATATGCGGTCTCGGCAGGCGGTCTTTGAGTTCCTCGAGGCCATTGGCGAGGGCGCCCATGAAAGTCTCGAACCGGTCGATATGACCCTTCTTGCTGTCGCCGAGGAGGCGGTCGGACAGGCCCTGCCCTGGCCAGTCGAGGATCAGGACGGCGAATCCCATCTTCTGGAGCTCGCGGCCAACCTCGAAGTATTTCTCGATGAACTCGGTGCGTCCCGGGCAGACAATCACCGTGCCGCGAGGCTTGGAGGCGGACAGGGCCGGCGCGGCGCAAGCCCGAAGTTCGCGCCCGCCCTCGCCCTTGAACCAGACGACCGCGGCCCCCTCGGGCGCCGCATTGCCCTTGAGGTTCACGAAGCCCGTCTGTCTTGCAGGTGCGTCAGCCATGAATTCCAGTCCGGAAAAGGAAAAGCCGCCCGAAGCTGTCTCCGGGCGGCCCTGTTAGGTCAATGCCCTTGGGCAGGCCGGGAAATCAGCCGGCGAGCTTTTTCATCAGGCTTTGCAGCTGCATGGCGACCGACATGTCGCCGGCAACTTTCAGCTTGCCCTGCATGAAGGCCATGGTCGGGTCCATCGCGCCGGAGGAGATCTTGGTGAAGTCGTCCCAGGTGACGGAAATGGTGGCGTCCGCCGGATCGTCGGAATTGTCGACCTTACCATTGGAGCCGTCGATCAGGAGCTTGCCGACGCTGCCGAAATCGAACTTAACCTTTTTCTTGAAATCACTGCCGCCCGCCAGGGCTTCCGAAGCGCGGGCCGTAAGTTGTGCGAGATCCATCCGGGGGTTCCTCCTTGGGAATTGGGTCTGAACCGGGATAAAGCAAACCGGAACGGGAGGAGCAAGAAGATTCCCGTTGACGGGCGCGGCGGTAACGCGATCACCTGTGCACCATGAGTTGGGAAAAAGCGATTGAAGAGCTTCGCCGGCGCGAGCGCCTGGCCGAACATATGGGCGGGCAAGAGCCCGTCGAACGCCAGCGCGGGCGGGGCAAGTTGACCGTACGGGAGCGGGTCGCATTCCTCGCGGACCCTGGCAGTTTCCACGAGATCGGCAAGATTGCCGGCAAGGCGACTTACGGCGCCGATGACGAACTCGCGAGCTTCATGCCCTCGACCTCCGTGACCGGCCGGGCACGCCTGGAAGGCCGCCCGGTGGTGATACTCGCCGACGACTTCACCGTGAGGGGCGGGGCGTCCGATGCTTCGATCTGGCAAAAGATGGTCCAGATGATCAAGATGGCGACCGAATACCGGATGCCGCTGGTCCAGATGATCGATGGCACGGGCGGCGGCGGATCGGTCAAGTCGCTGGAGAAGGACCCGCGTACCTATATTCCCGAGACACCCGGCTGGAACGAAATCGTCACGGGCCTGTCGCAGGTGCCGTTCGTGACACTGGCGCTGGGCCCCTGCGCTGGCATGGGCGCGGGGCGGCTTGCGGCGAGCCATTTCAGCATCATGGTGAAGGAGCTTAGCCAGGTGTTCGTGGCCGGGCCGCCTGTTGCCATCGCGCTCGGCGAGAACGTGACCAAGGAAGAACTCGGCGGCTGGAAGATCCAGGGGCAGAACGGCACTGTGGACAATGTCGTCGATACCGAAGCGGACGCCTTTGCGGCCGCGCGCCGCTTCCTCTCCTACCTGCCCCCTTCGGTGCATCATCTGTCCGAGCGCCTTAAGCCCACGGACGACCCGAAGCGAAAAGAGGAGAGCCTCATCTCCCTCGTGCCGAAGGACGGGCGTACACCCTACAAGCCGCGCAAGATCATTGAAGCGGCTATGGACCGGGGCAGCTTCTTCGAGATCGGACATGACTGGGGGCGCGGTATCGTTACCGGCCTTGCGCGCCTCGATGGCTACGCGGTCGGCATCATGGCCGGGGACCCGTTCTTCCTCGACGGGGCCTGGACGGCGGACGTCTGCGACAAGGTCACGCGCCACATGGACCTCTGCTCGACCTTCCATCTGCCGGTCATCCACTTTGTAGACTGCCCCGGCTTCGCGGTGGGGGTGAAGGCGGAGACGGCAGGCGTCACGCGCGCCGGCGTGCGCGCGATGACGGCGGTCTACCAGGCGGATGTTCCGGTCTGCTCAGTCGTCATCCGCAAGGCATACGGCCTCGCCGGCTCGGTGATGATGAACCAGTCGAAGACCAAATGGCGCTACTGCTGGCCGAGCGGCGACTGGGGCTCGCTGCCGATGGCGGGCGGCATAGAGGCGGCCTTCCGCAGGGAATTGTCGGAAGCCGAGAACCCCGAGGAGCTGAAAGCGGCGCTCTACAAGAAGTTCGAGGCGATCCGTTCGCCCTTCCGGACGGCCGAGAGCTTTCTGGCGGAAGAGATCATCGACCCGCGAGAGACGCGCGCCCTTCTTGTCGATTTCGCCCATCATGCACAGCGCGCACTGACAGCGGGCGAGCGGCGCGTCACCTTCCGGCCCTGAGGCTGCCGCAACGCTTCCAGAAAGCGGCGCCCTCTTGCCATTTTCAGGGCGTTGGTGCGTGAGTGCCGATCGGGATTCCGGGGAGGAACAGACGCATGAAACTCAGAACTTCACTTGCCGCCGCCATGTCAGCCCTCGTGCTGGCCGCCTGCGGCGCATCCGACTATGCGGGCGACCCGCGGCCGGCCCTGGCGCCGCCTGCGCCCGAGATGGCCGCCAAGATGTCCGACATGGCCGAGGAAGGCGGGGCGGGAGGCGGGTCTGCGCCGGATGCACCGCGCACCGTTCAGTATATCGCCTATGCCCACACTGTCGGCATGCGCCTGCCGCTGAAAGCCATCGAGCCGGCGCTGCAGGGCCATATCGCGGCGTGTAATGCGGCGGGCCCATCCGTGTGCGTCGTGACCAACTCCAACCTCTATTCCTATTCGGAAGGCGAAAGCTCCGGCTATCTGAACCTGCGGGCCACGCCCGCCTGGATCGAGACCTTCCTGAACGGCGTCGACGCGGAAGCAGAAGCGGCGCGCGGCGAAATCTCCAACCGCCAGACCACGACCGAGGACCTGACGGTCTCGATCATCGACACGGGCGCCCGGGTGCGCGCGCTCGAAACCTTGCAGGGCCGTTTGCAGCAGCTGCTCGAGAGCCGCCCGGGAGATCTCGGCGAAATCCTCGAGACCGAACGTGAACTGTCGCGCGTGAACGGCGAGATTGACTCGCTGAAATCCACGCTCGCGGCCCTTCGCCAGCGCGTGGACATGAGCCAGCTCACCGTGAATTATGAAACCCGCCGCGACGCGGTCACGCAAGGCGGCAATTCCATCGGCCGGGCCTTCACCGAGTTCTTCGCGAACCTCGCCGAGGCGACCGCCGCCGTGATCACGGCCTTTGCCTTCGGCCTGCCCTGGCTGCTTCTGATCGGCGCCCTGCTCTGGATCTGGTTGCGCCTGATCTGGCCTCGCATCCGCCGGAAGAAACCGCCGGTGGCTTAACCGCAGTACGCAGGCCGGGCGCTAGGCGCGCTCGGCCTGCTTTTTCTTCACGGGCGGTTTGCGAACCAGCAGCAGCGAGGCGATTTCCTTCGGCACAATCATCAGCATCTGGCTGAGGGTCGTGTCCCAATTGTCGAGCAGGTCGCGGGCGCGCAGCGAGCCAGTGCGGCGCGCATGTTCCTCGATCATCGCCTTGGCTTCGCCGACATGGTCTTCCGACATATCGGCCAGCGGATACCAGTCGATCGAGTCCGGGTTCACCACCTGCTCGAAACGGCTGGAGGGATCCCACACAAAGGCCGCGCCGCCGGTCATGCCAGCGCCGAAATTGTCGCCGACCGGTCCGAGGATCACGGCGCGACCATTGGTCATGTACTCGCAGCCGTTTGCGCCGCATCCTTCGATGACAGCCTTGGCGCCGGAGTTGCGCACGGCAAAACGCACGCCCGCCGTTCCGGCCGCAAACAGCTTGCCGGCCGTCGCGCCATAGAGGCAGGTATTGCCGATGATCGCATCACCGATGGCGGTGCGCCGGTCGCGCGGGCGGGGCGTGACGACGATGGTCGCGCCGGAAAGGCCCTTGCCAACATAGTCATTGGCATCGCCCAGCACTTCCAGCAGCAGGCCCTGCACGCTGAAAGCGCCGAGCGACTGGCCGGCGGAGCCTTCAAGCCGGATATGCAGGCGGCCTTCCGGCAGTGACTGCATGCCAAACTTGCGGGTGATGCGCGAGCTCGCGCGCGCGCCGATGGCCCGCGTCGTGTTCTCCACCCCGTATTCCAGCTGCATCTTCTCGCCGCGTTCGAAGAAGGGCTCGGCATCGCGCAGGATCTGGGCGTCGAGCGTATCGGGCACCGGCTCGCGCCGGTTCGGCTGGTAGACCACCGGCGTATCGGTATCGACCTGCACGAGGAGCGGGTTGAGGTCGAGGTCATCAAGGTGGGTCGCACCTCGGCTGACCTGCTTCAGGAGGTCCGTTCGCCCGATTGCCTGGTCGAGCGATTTCAGGCCGAGCGAGGCGAGGATTTCGCGCACGTCCTCGGCGATGAAGCTCATCAGGTTCACGACCTTGTCCGGGTTGCCGGAGAAGTGCGCGCGGAGCGCTTCGTCCTGCGTGCAGACGCCGACCGGGCAGGTATTGGAATGGCACTGGCGCACCATGATACAGCCCATCGCCACGAGCGAAGCCGTTCCGATGCCATACTCTTCAGCGCCGAGCATCGCCGCGATGACGATGTCTCGTCCGGTGCGCAGGCCGCCGTCGGTACGCAGCGTGATCTTGTCGCGCAGGTTGTTGAGCGACAGCACCTGGTGGACTTCGGCGAGGCCGATTTCCCAGGGCAGGCCCGCATACTTGATCGAGGTCTGCGGGCTCGCGCCCGTGCCGCCAACACCGCCCGCGATCAGGATGATGTCAGCTTTCGCTTTCGCGACACCCGCTGCGACCGTGCCGACGCCGGACTGGGCCACGAGCTTCACGCAGACGCGGGCCTCCGGGTTGATCTGCTTCAGGTCATAGATAAGCTGGGCAAGGTCTTCGATCGAGTAGATGTCATGGTGCGGCGGCGGCGAGATCAGCGTTACGCCGGGCGTGGCATGGCGCAGTTTCGCGATCAGCTCGGTCACCTTGAAGCCGGGCAGCTGGCCGCCCTCCCCCGGCTTGGCGCCCTGAGCGACCTTGATCTCGATTTCGCGGCATTCGTTCAGATACTCGGCCGTGACGCCGAAGCGGCCCGATGCGATCTGCTTGACCGCCGAGTTCATGTTGTCGCCATTCGGCAGTGGACGGTAGCGCGCGCGGTCTTCGCCGCCTTCTCCGGATACAGACTTTGCGCCGATCCGGTTCATGGCGATGTTCAGCGTGCCGTGCGCTTCCGGTGACAGCGCGCCGAGCGACATGCCGGGCGTAACGAAGCGCTTGCGGATTTCATTGATAGACTGGACCTGGCTCAGCGGAATTGCTTCGCCGGCGGCCTTGAAATCGAGCAGGTCGCGCAGCTGTATCGGATCGCGCGCATGCACGGCGTCGACGTATTTGCGGTAGACTGCATAATCGCCCCGGTCGCAGGCGGCCTGCAACGTGTGGATCAGCGTGCCGTCGAGAGCATGCAGTTCGTCCGAAGCGCGCAGGCGATAGAAACCGCCGACAGGTAGCGAGATGACATCCTCGTCAAACGCCTTCTGGTGGCGCACCAGCGCGTTCTCCTCGAGACCCGCAAGGCCGAGGCCAGAGATGCGGCTCGACATGCCGGGGAAGTAATCGGCGACGAGCGCGCGCGACAGACCGAGCGCTTCGAAGTTGTACCCGCCGCGATAGGACGAGATGACCGAAATGCCCATCTTGGAGATGATCTTCAGGAGACCGGCCTCGACCGCTTCCTTGAAGTTCTGGACCGCCTTGCCGAGCGACAGGTCGCCGAGAAGCCCGCGCGCATGCCGGTCCGCGATGGCGTCCTGTGCGAGGTAGGCGTTGACGCAGGTCGCGCCGACGCCGATCAGCACGGCAAAATAGTGCGTGTCCAGACATTCGGCCGAGCGCACGGTGATCGAGCAGAAAGTGCGCAGGCCCTGCGCCACGAGATGCGAGTGCACCGCGCCGGTGGCGAGGATCATCGGCGCCGCGATGCGGCTGGAGGACTGGTTTTCGTCGGTGAGGATGATGTGTTCGCGGCCGGCGCGCACGGCTTCCTCGGCTTCGCGCCGGATACGTTCCAGCGCATCCTTAAGCGCGCCGCCTTCTGCCGCCGTCACATCGTCCGCCGCAAAGGTGCAGTCGATGACTTCGGTGCCGAGGCCAAGCCGGGCGTGCAGGCGCTCATACATGCCGGTGGTCAGCACCGGGCTCTCGAGTACAAACACTTCCTGCTGGGATTTGTCAGTGTCCAGAACGTTGCCAAGGTTCTTGAACCGCGTGCGCAGGCTCATCACCCGGCCTTCGCGAAGCGGGTCGATCGGCGGGTTGGTAACCTGGGCAAAGTTCTGACGGAAGAAGTGACTCATTGGCCGGTAAGCAGAGGAGAGCACAGCGGGCGCCGTATCGTCGCCCATCGAGCCGATGGCTTCCTTCGAGCTTTCAGCCATCGGCGCAAGGATAAGCTCCAGCGTTTCGAGCGTGAAGGCGGCAGCCGTCTGGCGGCGCAGCAATTCTTCGCGGTTGAACAAGACCGGCTCCGGGCCAGGTCCGATTTCCGGCTCCAGTTCCACCACGGCCTTTAGCCATTCCTCATAGGGCGCCTGCGCCGCGAGATGATCGACAATCTCGCGGTGATCATAGAACTTGCCGGTTTGAAGGTCTGCCGCAATCATGCCGCCGGCAGGTATCGATCCGCGTCTGGCGATCTCATGATTGCCGAGCGGGCACATGCCGGTCTCGGAGCCGACCGCCAGGATGCCGTCCGTGGTCAGAGCATAGCGCAGCGGGCGCAGACCGTTGCGATCAAGCCCTGCCACCGCCCAACGGCCATCGAATGCCGCGATACCCGCCGGGCCGTCCCATGGCTCCATCACCGAATTGCAATAATCGTAGAGCGCGCGGTGCGCCGTCGGCATCACCGATTCGCGCTTCGACCAGGCTTCAGGGATCAGCATCGCCTTCGCCATCGGCGCCGTGCGCCCGGACTTGCAGAGCATTTCCCAGACGGCGTCCAGCGCGCCGGAATCCGAGGTCCCGTCCGGGATGATCGGTTTGATGTCGTCCACGTTGTCGCCGTAAGCCTCCGAAACCATCCGGATCTCGTGGCTCTTCATCCAGTTCTTGTTGCCGCGCAGCGTGTTGATCTCGCCGTTATGCGCGATCATCCGGAACGGCTGGGCGAGCGCCCATTGCGGGAAGGTGTTGGTGGAATAGCGCTGGTGATAGATCGCGAAGGCCGAGGTGAAGCGTTCATCGCGCAGGTCGAGATAGAAATTGTCGATATCGGCCGCCAGGAACATGCCTTTGTAAATCAGCGACTTGTGGTTCAGCGAACAGACATAGAAGGCCGGGATACTTGCCTCGCGCGCCCGCCGTTCGATGCGTCGGCGGCAGATGTAAAGCTCGCGCTCCATCTCGTCCACGCTCCGGGCGCGCGCATCACGGAACATGATCTGCTCAATGGCGGGGCGGGTGTCCTTGGCCTTCTGGCCAATCACGGACACGTCCACCGGCGGCTGGCGCCAGCCATAGATATAGAAACCCGAACGCAGGACTTCTCGCTCGACCAGCGTGCGGCCCGCCTCCTGCGCAGCGAAGTCCGTACGCGGAAGGAAAATCTGGCCGACGCAGATGCGGTCGTCGGTCGGGTTGTGGCCCGTGCGGCTTACATGCTCGCGGAAGAAATCCTGAGGCACGTCGAGCCGGATGCCCGCGCCGTCGCCGGTCTTGCCGTCAGCGTCGACGGCGCCGCGGTGCCAGACGTTCTTGAGCGCCTTGATGCCCATCTCGACGATTTCGCGCTTCGGCTTTCCGTCCAGCGACACGACAAGGCCGACGCCGCAGGCGTCCTTTTCGTCCTCGGGATTGTAGGCATGGCCATCGATCAGTTTCTGGCGATTGGCTTCGTACTGTTTCACGTAGTCAGACATGATCAGGGCTTTCCGCTTTCAAGGCGCGCAAGAAATTCTTCGCCCGTCAGGCGCGGCGCGCCTTGGGCGAAAGCATAGTAGCTGGGCTGGGCGCCCACATGGATTTCCGGGGTGATCGGGGGCACGGCCGCAGGATGACCGAAGAAGCCCGCACCGACATTGATGTAGTCGCCTTGGGTGAGGCGGAAGAAAAGCGCGGAGCCACAAGCGGGGCTAAAGCCGCGCGCTCCCCGATCGCAGCTGGCAAACCAGGTCACATCACCGTCGAACGTGATACCATGCTCGAACTCCGCCGTGATGGCCGGGCTGCCGCTCCGGCGCGCGCACATGCGGCAATGGCAGATGGTCACGCCGATGGGCGCGCCGCGGCCTTCAAACCGCACGGCTCCGCAGAGGCATCCACCCTGCATCTCGGTCACTCCGCCGCAACTTTGGCGTTCGCCGCCGCGCGCATAGCCTTGTGCATGGCTTGCGCCGCATCCCGGCCATCCTTGATCGCCCAGACCACGAGCGAGGCGCCGCGCACGATATCGCCCGCCGCATAGACGCCCGGCAGGCTCGTCTGCAGGGTGGCGTAGTCCACGCGCACCGCGCCCCAGCGGTTCACGGTCAGCGCCGGCTCGTCGAACAGCAGGGGCAGGTCTTCGGGATCAAAGCCGAGCGCCTTGATCACCATGTCCGCCTTCACGTCGATCACTTCGCCCGTCTTGACGGGACTCTGGCGGCCGGAAGCATCCGGCTCGCCAAGTTTCATCTTGCTGGCGCGCACGGCCTTCACCTTGCCGGCCTTGGTGTCGAGAATGGCTTCCGGATTGGCGAGCCATTCAAAAACTACGCCCTCCTCTTCGGCGTTCTGCACTTCGCGCTGTGAGCCCGGCATGTTGGCCTTGTCGCGGCGGTAGAGGCAGGTGACCGACTTGGCGCCCTGCCGGACCGCCGTCCGTACACAGTCCATCGCCGTATCGCCGCCGCCGATCACGACGAGGCGCTTGCCTTCGGCGTTCAGCTCACCCGACTCAAAAGCCTCCACCGTGTCGCCGAGACCCTTGCGGTTCGATGCGGTGAGATAGTCTAGCGCGGCCAGCACGCCGTCAGCGCCGCTGCCGGGGCACTTGAGGTCCTTGGCGGCATAGACGCCGGTCGCGATCAGCACCGTATCATGCTCGGCGCGCAAGTTCGCGAGCGAGACATCCTTGCCGACGCGCGTATTGAACTTGAAGCAGATGCCGGAAGCTTCGAGATGCCGGATACGGCGCTCTACGACTTCTTTCTCCAGCTTGAAGCCCGGAATGCCGTAGACCAGCAATCCGCCGCCGCGGTCATAGGCGTCGTAAACCGTTACCTGGTAGCCCTTGCGGCGCAGCTGTTCGGCTGCCGCAAGGCCGCCCGGCCCGGCCCCGATGATGCCGGCCGACTGCGTCCGCTCGCGCGGCGGCCTGATCGGCTGGATCCAGCCTTCGGCCCAGGCCGTGTCCGTGATGTGTTTCTCGATGGAGCCGATGGTGACTGTGCCATGGCCCGACTGCTCGATCGTGCAAATGCCTTCGCAGAGGCGGTCCTGCGGGCAGATACGGCCGCAGATTTCAGGCATGTTGTTGGTGGCGGACGACACGCGCCAGGCTTCTTCCAGCCGGTCTTCGGCGGCGAGCTTCAGCCAGTCCGGAATATTGTTCTGGAGCGGGCAGCCCTGCTGGCAGAACGGCACGCCGCACTGGGAGCAGCGCCCGGCCTGCGCCTTGGCGGCTTCGGCGGAAAAGTCTGCATAGATCTCGCGGAAGTCTTCCGCGCGCACGGGCGCCGGACGTTTCGACGGCATGGCCCGCGAGACTTTCGTGAATTGCAGCATCTTCTCGGCCATAAGAGCATCCTCCCGGTCACGGCGCACCCCGGCGCGCGAGCCCCTGCTCTTACGGCGCCTGTTTGCCCTCAACAAGATCGGAGTTCTTTTAAGATATCATTTTGATATTTTTTATATGATTTTCTTTTCGGCTGGCGTTCAAAATGACATCACCACACAATTATACATATCATTTTGGATAATGCATTTTCCGGCGCGCAGATGGCAATTGAGCGCTCCAAAGCTTTACCATTCTGGGTTAGGGCTGGTCTATTGTCGTGCAGCTGACCCCGTAGGCCCATGTCGCTTCTACAGATCCTTATCATCTCGATTGTCCAGGGCATCACCGAATGGCTGCCCGTTTCGTCCTCCGCCCATGTGCTGATCGCGGCAGATTTTTTCGGCTATGTCGGGCGCGACGAACTGCTGATCAACGCGGTCGCCAATTTCGGAACTGTCGCCTCGATGCTGATCTATTTCCGGAAGGATATCGGCGAGGCAATTGTAGGCACCTTCTCGCTGCCGGGCGCGCTCGGCGCCAAACGCACCCTGAGTTCGGGCGAGCGCCTCGCCATGAACCTCCTCGCCTCCCTGCCGCTGACCATTGCCGGCCTCGCGGCGGCGCGTCTGTTCATTCCTGATGAGGTCAACGCGGCGGTGCGCTCCGTGCAAGGGGTCGCGATTCCGCTGATCGGCTTCGCCATCCTGCTGGGCCTCGCCGACATTTTCGGGAAGAAGACCCGCACGATCGACGACATGACGCCCTGGCACGCCGCGCTGATCGGTGCCGTGCAGGTCATCGCCGCCGTGCTGCCGGGCACGTCGCGCTCCGGCATCACGATGACGACGGCCCGGGCGCTCGGCTATTCCCGCCCCGACGCCGCCAAGTTCGGGCTGCTCGTCGGCGCGCCGGTGCTGACAGCGGTCGGCCTCTACATGATCATGGAGTTCTACTTCGGCAGCGAAGTGGGCACCGTGAACGTGACCGCCGGCGAGGCGATTGCCATCGGTGTCGGCTCCGCCGTCTCGGGCCTCATCGCTATCTACGTCCTGATGGCCCTGGTGCGCCGGATGAGCTTCCTGCCCTTCGTGGCCTACCGCATCCTGCTCGGCATCGCGCTTCTGACGATGATGCCCATCCCGCTTGTCGCAGGCTGATCAGGCTTCGCTGGCCTTGTGGAATTCGCCATAAGTGCGGAAGCGCCAGAGATAGCGCGGCACAATGGCTTCGACGGAACCAAGCTCGGTCACGCCCAGGTCACGGATCGTCAGCGCGCCATCGGCCACGACATTGTCGTCCTGCAGCATCTCGACCTGCGAACCCGTCAGCGGCGGATCACCCAGCGCGCCCCAGGCGAAGGGCGGCACATAGCGCCAGACGGCGCCCATCAGATATCCCATCGGCCGCGCCACGAAGAAGGGCAGCGGAATCTTGAAGCGCTTCAGGTCGATCGTCTTCAGGATGATGTCGTAGAGTTCGTTGAACGTGTAGACCCGCGGCCCGCCCAGCTCATAGGGCTTGCCGGCGGCGGCAGCGCAATCAACCGCCATGGCAATCGCGCTGGCGACATTTCCGGCATAGACCGGCTGGAACTTCGTCTTCCCGCCGCCGATGGCCGGCAGCGCCGGCGCCGAGCGCGCCATGGCTGCGAACCGGTTGAAGAACTGGTCTTCGGCGCCAAACACGATGGACGGGCGCAGGATCGTTGCCGTCGGCACACACTTGCGCACTGCGGCTTCGGCGGCCGCCTTGGTTCGGGCGTAAGGCGACTTTGACCCGGCATTCGCGCCGATGGCGGACATCTGCACGAAGCGCGTGATACCTTTGGCGGCGGCCGCCTCTGCGACCAGTGCAGCGCCATCAGCCTGCTCACCGGAGAAGGTCTGCTTGCCGCGTTCGAACAGGATGCCGACGAGGTTGACCACCGCATCGGTGCCGTCCAGCGCGCGGTCGATCGACGCGCGGTCTCTGACATTCGCCTGCACAATATCGACCCAGCCCGGAGGGCCGGCGAGGCGCACGTCGATGGCGGTATGCACCCGGCGCACCGCAACCCGCACGCGCCAGCCGCGCTCGACCAGCGTCCGCGCCGCATACCGGCCGATAAAGCCGGAGCCGCCAAAAACCGTGACCAATCCCTTGCTCATGCGCAGCGCCTCTTTGCTGGCCAGCCGGGGCCAGCCGCGATTCCCAGTTTCTGCCGCCTTTGACCACAGGAAGGTTGCCAATGTCCATGCGGCATGGTCGGCGGAATCAGAAGGCTCGGAACGGCGGCCCCGCCCAAGACATATCTGCCCGCTGGCCGTCAGGTGCGCATCAGGCCGGAGGCCTTCAGCAGCTTGCCGGCCCGGACCACACGGTCGAGCTTGTGCTCGCTGGAGCGGTCGCCCTTGTTCGAATCCGGGTGGAACCGGCGGATATACTCGGCATAGCGTGCGCGGATCTCGACCGGCGTGGCGTCGGCCTCAAGGTCCAGTTCCCGCAGCGCTCTCAGTTGCAGGCTGGAGCGGTGCGCCTCGACGCGCGCCTCGGCCGCCGGCGTATCGTCCATATCGAAAAAGCCCCGCCCGGCCCAGCGGCGCGGGTCATGCGTCTGCGCGCTGCGCTTTCCGCCCATCGGCCCGCCGCCCATCCGCCAGGTGCGTTTATGGCCGTAGCGCTCCGAGCGCACGAAGGAGGCCGCCTCGGCCTCGCTCATTCCTTCAAAGAAGTTGAAGCGCCGGTTATAGTCCGACACATGCTGCTCGCAGAAGAAGTGGCGTCCCTTACCGCCCTGGCGCGGCGCCGGGAAGGCGCCTTCGAGGTCGCAGCCATGCTCGTCGCACACCCGCGTCTGCTTGGCGCGCGCCCGCGAAGCCTCGTCCTTGGGAGGGTTCACACGTATATCTTTGAACTTGACGCGGTAACGGAAGGGATCGCTGTCGGACATGGGCCACGATAATAGGGAGCACCGCTTAAAGATGCCACAACCAAGTGACAGACGATCACGAATTGCAGAGGCGCTCACGCAGGCCTTCGCCCCGGTATCGCTGACCATAATCGACGATAGCGCGAAACATGCGGGCCATGCGGGGGCCGCCCCGGGCGGGGAAACGCATTATTCGGTTGAAATCACCGCCGACGCCTTTGCCGGCCTGTCCCGCGTCCAGGCGCAGCGTACGGTCATGCTGGTCCTGCAGGCAGAGTTCGACACGGGCCTCCACGCGCTCGCGCTGAAGGCTAACGCGCCTTAATTCGTCTCCACTTTCGAGATGTTTACCCCGGTCACCTGGTTGCGCTGGCGGCGCAGGATGTTGAACCGGTAGCCATGGAACACGAAACTCTGCCCCGGCTCGGGGATCGTCTGGGCCTCGTGGATGACGAGTCCGGCCACCGTTACGGCCTCTTCATCCGGCAGGGCCCAGCCGGTCGCCCGGTTGACGTCGCGGATTGGCACCCAGCCGTCGACATTCACCGAACCATCCGCCTGCACCCGCACGCCCTGGATCTGCACGTCATGCTCGTCATGGATCGCGCCGACGATCTCCTCGAGAATATCCTCCAGCGTGATCATGCCCTGCAATTCGCCATACTCGTCGACGACGAGCGCGAAATGCTGGCCTTTTGACAGGAACTGGTCGAGCTGGTCCTTCACCTGCGTCGTTTCCGGCACAAACCAGGGCTTGCGCAGGATCGTGTCGAGATCAAGCTTCGACAGGTCGCCGCCCATCGGCAGCGCGGCGCGCAACAGGTCCTTGGCGTGCAGGATTCCGATGATCTCTTCCTTCTCGCCGCGATATAGCGGCAGGCGGGTATGCGGGCTCGCCAGCGCCTTCATCACCAGTTGCCGGCGGTCCATGTCGGCGTTCAGCATCTGGATATTCTTGCGGTGGATCATCACGTCCTCTACCGTCAGCTCCTTCAGGTCGAGCGCGCCGACAAGGCGCAGCCGGTCGCCGCTCTCGACGCCGCCTTCCATCGCATGCAGGTCGATGGCGCCGCGGATCTCCTGCTCGGCCGAGACCGGCGTAACCGGGCCGGCAAGCCCGAGCAGCTTGAGCAGTATCTTCACAATGAACCGGATCAGCTGGATGATCCATGACGCGCCGCGCACCACGATGCCGATCGGGCGCGCAACCAGCAGCGCAAAGCTGTCCGGGCGCGAGATGGCATAGGTCTTTGGCAGCACTTCTGAGAAGATCAGCACCGTGATGGTCATCACGGCCGTTGCCGCCACCAGCGCCAGCCCACCCGCCCCGAACAGGAGCGTGAACATCGAGGTTGCAAGAACCGAGGCGAGAATGTTGACGAGATTGTTGCCGAGCAGGATCGCGCCGATGAAATCTTCCCGGTTGGCGAGGAGGCGGTTTACGGCCCGGGCGCGCTTGTCGCCCTCTTTCTCAAGCTGGTGCATGCGCGCGCGGGAGGCAGCGGTCAGCGCAGTTTCCGATCCGGAAAAGAACGCCGACAGGCAAAGCAGGATGACAATGGCAATCAGATAACCGGCAATCATGTCGGGCGGTGGATCTCTCTAGACTGTTTCGTTGAGTTCGCGGGCAAGGAAAGCCTCGATGGAGGCAAGGTCCGCGTCCGGATGAATGTAGGAAGCGCCGATGCCGCGTGCGAGGATCAGCGGGACGCGCCCGCCGCGCGCCTTTTTGTCCTGCTGCATCAGTTCAGTCAGACGCGGCGCAGTGAACTGGGCGCGGTCCCGGCCTGACAAGTCCGCGGGAAGTCCCGAGGCGCGGATCACATCTGCTACCTGGTGGGCATCCGCCGGCGGCGTCACACCGAGACCCGCGCCATACCGGAAGGCCAGCGCCATGCCGAGCGCCACAGCCTCGCCGTGCAGCAGGTCCGGCCCATAGCTGTTGGCCGCTTCCAGCGCATGGCCAAATGTATGCCCAAGATTGAGGAGCTGACGCACACCGGTCTCGGTCTCGTCCTCGACCACGATCGCCGCCTTCGCCGCGCAGGAATGCGCGACCGCGTAGCAGGCCGCCTCCGGTTCCAGCGCCAGCACTTTCGCCCCGTTCTCAGACAGCCAGTCAAAGAAGGGCGCATCATTAATCAGCCCATATTTCAGAATTTCCGCATAGCCCGCCTTCATCTCCCGCCCCGGCAGTGTCGCCAGAAGTTCGGTATCCGCAATCACGAGACGCGGCTGGTAGAAGGCGCCGACCAGGTTCTTGCCGCGCGGCGTGTTCACCGCTGTCTTTCCGCCCACGGAGGAATCGACCTGCGCCAGCAGCGTCGTCGGCACCTGCACGAAGCCCATGCCGCGTTTCATCAGGCTGGCCGCGAGTCCGCCCATGTCGCCGATCACGCCGCCGCCGAACGCGATCAGCACATCACCCCGGTCCGCACCGCCCGCCAGCAGCCAGTCCAGCACATTGCCGAGCTGCGCAAAGGTCTTCGTCTGCTCGCCCGGTGTCAGCGCCCTCCAGTCGAGCTTGATCCCCGCCCCGGCGACCGCTGCTTCCAGCCGCGCCTTGTGATGGCGCATCACAGTCTCGTCCGTCAGCACGAAGGCGCGCGGGCGCCTCAAGAGGCAGGCAAGGCGCGGGCCCAGCTCGCCGAGCGCGCCATGCCCGACCAGAATGTCATAGGCACGCGCACCGAGTTCGACCCGGACGGTTTCAAGGGAAGTCGTGGAAGTCATGTCGGTGTCCAGGTCTGCAGGGATTTCAGGATGGAATTGACCGTATTGGTATGCGGCCCATCCTTGGACTGAACATTAAGGTCAGCCTGTGAATAAAAAGGTTCACGCTCGCTCACGAGGTTTGACAGGTGCGCCTTGGCGTCGGCGCGCTTCAGCAGCGGCCGGTTGTTGCGCTTCTGCACGCGGCGCCACAAGGTCTCGAGGTCGGCGTTCAGCCAGACCGTCACTGCCTTCTCCTTCATCACCGCCCGCGTCTCGGCGTCGATGAAGGCCCCGCCCCCGGTTGCCAGCACATGCGGCGGCAGGTCCAGCAGGCGTTTCAGCACCTGCTTTTCGCCGCGCCGGAAGTCCGCCTCGCCGTGCAACGCGAAAATATCCGAGATCGACAGGCCGGCCGCCTTCTCGATTTCCGCATCGCTGTCGAAGAACTTGCGGCCCAGCTTCTCGGCTAACCGGCGCCCCACCGTCGACTTGCCGGCGCCCATCAGACCCACTAGCGCAATGGTCCGCCCCTGGAAGGGCAGGCCTGACCTTGAAGGATCACTGTCGTCCGGCATCACTCTCTCTTACCCGGCGTTGCGCGCCTTTTACAGACCTGCCACATAGACGGCGTATTCGGGCGGCAGGATTCGTCCGCAAAACCAGCTTTCGGGGCAGAAATCCATGCGTAAATTCCTGATCGGCTTCGTCGTCATCGCTGTGGCGGTCGTCGGCGGCATGTGGTGGCTCGGCCAGCAGGCCGTCAAGAACCCGCCCCCGGACGGGGAAACGCGGATTCCCGTGGAAGGCGTATTCTAGCCGTTTCAGGCGCTTTCACGCGCCCTTAAACCTGCAGGCCTAGCCTTTCGCTATGTCCGACAAGACCCGCATTGGCGCCTTCCTTGAAATGATGTCGGCCGAGCGGGGCGCGAGCCCGAATACGCTCGATGCCTATGGCCGTGACCTGCTGGACGCTTCGCAATTCTGCAACGGGCGCCTGACCAAGGCCAAACCCAGCGAACTCGGCGCCTGGGTGAGCGACCTTGCCGAACGCGGCCTGGCCCCCGCCTCGCAGGCCCGCAAGCTCTCAGCCCTGCGCCGCTTCTTCCGTTTCCTGTTCGAGGAGGGCGACCGCAAGGATGACCCCACTTCCCGGCTCGACGGTCCCTCGCCCGCGCGCGAGATCCCGGATGTCCTCTCCCGCGAGGAAATGAAGGCGCTGATCGCCGCCTGCGGCAATGACCCACGTCTCAAATGCCTCGTAGAATTGCTGTATGGCGCCGGCCTGCGCGCCTCGGAACTCGTCTCCCTGACCCTCGGCAGCCTGCCCCGCCGCAAGGGCGCGCGCTGGGTCACCAGCGACATCATCATCCGCGGAAAGGGTGGTAAGGAACGCCTCTGCCCGCTCGGACGCCCGGCTCTCGCGGCCCTGTCTGACTGGCTGGAGGAGCGCACCGACCCGGACGTCAAGACCCGCGCCGAGGATTTGGTCTTTCCCTCGCGCGGCGCCAGCGGCCATCTGACACGCCGCCGCCTCGGGCAGTTGCTGGAGGGCCTTGCCGCCGAGGCTTGCCTTGACCCTGCCCGTGTGCATCCGCACGCCCTGCGCCACGCCTACGCCACGCACCTGCTGCAAGGCGGCGCCGACCTGCGCGCCGTGCAGATGCTGCTCGGCCATGCCGACATCGCGACGACGCAGATTTACACCCACGTCCTGACCGATGAGCTTCAGGAACTGCTGGAAACCGCGCATCCTCTGTCGGGCTGAGCGGCCGCCGCATCAGGCCAGCGTTTCACCGCCGCGCGTGTTGACCCAGAAAGCGTGGATCACGCCGGGCAGCCAACCGATCAGCGTCAGTAAAATGTTGATCAGCAGCTGTACGCCAATTCCCTGCTTCAGCGCGACAGCGACGGGCGGGAGGAAAATGGCGAGAAGGATCATGACGAGTGACAAGAAAGCATCCTTTGCATTGTTCAGGGGCATCAACGTCCGGGCGCGGCAAATGTTCCGGCGGCCCCCTCCCATTTGACGCGCTGCAGCGCGGGCTCTAATCCTCTGCTCGCAAACGGAGGGGCCCATGTCTCAGAAAACGCCGCGCAATTTCTTCAAGCCGCTCGCCATAGGCGCGCCAGAACCGATGCGCGAGCTGCCCGTCCGGCTCGAGCGGATGATCCATTTCGTCCCAGGTCATAACGAGAAGATCCGCCCAAAAGTGCCGGAAATGGCCAAGCAGGTCGACGTGATCCTCGCTAATCTCGAGGACGCCATTCCCTCAGACGCCAAGGACGCCGCCCGCGCCGGCGCCGTCGAGATGGCAAAGATGGTGGACTGGCAGAAATCCGGCACTGGCTTCTGGAGCCGTGTCAATTGCCTGAACTCGCCCTGGTTCCTCGATGACGTGACCGATCTTGTGCTTAAAGCCGGCCACCAGCTGGACGTCATCATGCTGCCCAAGGTCGAAGGCCCCTGGGATATTCACTATGCGGACCAGTTCGTCGCACAGCTGGAGGCCAAGGCCGGCCTCACCCGCCCGATCCTCTTCCACGCTATCCTCGAAACCGCCGAGGGCGTTGCCCGCGTCGAGGAGATCGCCCTCGCCTCCCCCCGCATGCAGGGCATCTCGCTGGGGCCGGCAGACCTCGCCGCCAGCCGGAAAATGAAAACTACCCGCGTTGGCGGCGGCCATCCCTTCTACCGCGTCCTTGAAGATCCGCATACGGACGGAAGCGCCCGCGCCAATGCCCAGCAGGATCTCTGGCACTATACCATCGCCCGCCTCGTCGACGCCTGCCGCACAGCTGGCATCAACGCCTTCTATGGCCCCTTCGGCGACATCTCCGACCTCGACGCCTGCGAACAGCAGTTTCGCAACGCCTTCCTGCTCGGCTGCGCCGGCGCCTGGAGCCTCCACCCCAACCAGATCGCCATCGCCAAACGAGTTTTCTCTCCGGACCCGGACGAAGTGAAATTCGCCCGCCGCATCCTCACCGCCATGCCCGACGGCACCGGCGTCGCCATGCTCGACGGCAAGATGCAGGACGACGCCACCTGGAAACAGGCCAAGGTCATCTCCGACCTCGCCGACCTCGTCGCCGCGAAGGATCCCGACCTGGCGGCGGCTTATGCGGGGTGACCCACTAAGCCCCCGCCTCCACCCCTCGCCTTCCTTCCGCGCAGAAATCGATCTAATCTCCTCCCGGGAGGACCACACAATGGTAAAACACCTGATCCCTGAAACTGGTCACAGCCCGAACCTGCAAGCCTGGTTCGACTGGATGGCGCATGATCATTCCCCTGCCGGCCTTGTGCCCCTGCTCGCCGATGAGGTCGTCTTCAGGAGCCCCGTCGTCCACACGCCGCAGGCCGGCAAGCCCATCACCATGGGCTACCTGCTCGCCGCCGGGGAGACGCTCGGCAATGACAGCTTCCGCTATACCCGTGTCTTCGATTGCGCCACCCGCGCCGTGCTCGAGTTCGAGACCGAGATGGACGGCATTGCCGTCAACGGCATCGACATGATTGAGTGGAACGCGGCCGGCCAGATCATCGAATTCAAGGTTATGGTCCGTCCCCTGAAGGCCGTCAACGCAGTC
>NZ_JBBEBT010000168.1:0-4132 GCF_040882205.1 Hyphomonas sp. | reverse complement strand
ATGATCGGTGCCGAGGGCCCGGCTTTCGCGCTCGACGCTGCCTGCGCCTCGTCTATTTACGCCCTGGAAATTGCTTGTCGGAAGCTCGCAAGCCGCCAGATCGACATTGCGCTCGTCGGCGCCGTCAATGCGGCAGACAACCTGATCCTGCATATCGGCTTCGACGCGCTGAAAGCGCTCAGCCCGACCGGCCGGTCACGGCCCTTCGTACAGGGCGCAGACGGACTGGTACCGTCTGAAGGCGCCGCTGCTGTCGTACTGAAGCGGCTGTCAGAGGTTCGCAAAACCGACAAGGTCCGTGGCGTTATCCGCGGTATCGGTCTATCCAACGATGGCCGCCGCAAAGGCTTTCTTGCGCCCGATTCCGAAGGACAGGCCGAAGCCATGCGCCGCGCCTATGCGATGTCCGGGGTCGACCCAGCGTCGATTGGCTTTCTCGAATGCCACGCCACCGGTACGCCGGTGGGCGACAGTGTTGAGATACAGTCGGCGAAGGCGGTCTTCGGTGCGGACCGCGAACTCGCCATCGGTTCGCTCAAGGCCAACACAGGGCACCTGATCACGGTTGCCGGTCTGGCGAGCCTTCTGAAACTGACCGCCTCGCTCGAGGCTGAAACTCTGGCACCAACCCCGATTGATGGTTTCCTCATCAAATCTTTATCGGACACGGGCCTTACGCCAATAAACGAAACGCGCACCTGGGAGCGCCGAGGCGATGCGCCGCGCCGCGCCGCCATCAGCAACTTCGGATTCGGCGGCAACAATTCGCACCTCGTTCTGGAAGCCCACGAGCCGTCGCGCGGCTACGTTAACGGCCATACAGCTCTCACCCCGGCCATGGAGGACGAATTCGTTGTGGTCGGAATAGGCTTGATGGCAGGTCCTGACCGGGGCGAGCGCAGCGTTCTGCGCCGACTGATGAATTCGCCCGTCAAGCCCGTCTACCTGGCTGACCTCGCCGGCGCCGATCCTATCAAGGCGCGTATCCCGCCTTCAGATCTGCTCCGCGCCGAAGCGCATCAACTTGCCATTCTTGACGTGGCGCAAATGGCGCTTGAAGGCGTCTGTCGACCGGCCCCGGAGCGATGTGGGGTATTCGCGGGCATTCAATGCGCTGACGATTCGGCGCGTTGGCCCATCCGCGAGCGTGTAAAGGCCGAACTGCTCGCCGCCGGGCGCAATGACGCAGATGCCTTGCTGGAGGCGATCGTGCCGCCGCTCATGGCAGCGGACGTGCTGGGGGCGATGGCGAACATGGCGGCCAACCGGATCACCTCGAGTGAAGACTTCAGGGGCCAGGGCTTTGCTGTGTCTGCCGAAGGCTCCTCCGGTCTTGCTGCGCTCGATGTCGCTGTTGCGGCGCTCTCGTCCGGAACACTGGATCTCGCTGTTGTTTCCGGCGCGAGCTTTGCGGGCACACTCCCCGTCAGGCCCGGCGCAGCAGACCGCGCTGTTTCCCTGGCGCTCAAGCGCAGGGCGGACGCTGAAGCGGCTGGCGACCCCATCTTTGGCACGTTGAAAGCCCTGCAATGGTCGGCGCCGCCCAGCATCCCCGCGAGCGCGGCGCTGACCTGCGTAATCGGCGATGCACCAGCCACCAACGGACTGTTCGAACTCGCTATATCGCTCAGTCTTGCCGCGCGATCACATAAACTCACCGCGGAAGGCGCATCGGTCTGCCTTCATGGCCAAAGCCCCATATCCGTATCGTCGGGCGAGAGCGCCAACGCACAGGCTGTCTACGTCACCGCTACTGCCGCCCCACCGCGCGTTACGCCGGATATGTTGCGACCTGTGCCGTATCTTTTCTTTGCGGCCGCTGCATCGCATGGTGCCCTCGCCAAACGACTCCAGGTGGGCAAGGTCGGTGGCTCTGGCCGTTTACGTGTTGCCATTCTTGGCAAGGATGGCGCGGCACTGGCCGAACGAAGCGCTGCCGCCGCTTCGGCGCTTGAGGCCAAAGCAGCGCCGTCCGGCGAGGGTATCTGGTTCGGCGAGGGTCTGCCCGAAGGCGAACTGGCCTTTGCTTTTACAGGATCCGCGGCTTCCTATCCCCGCATGGGGCGGGGTTTGCTTATGGCTTTTCCTGAAGTTGCCGAAGCGCTTGGAGTGCTGCCCAAGGCGCAATCGATGACGCAGCTGCTCGCGAAGTCATCCCTGTCCGAGTACGAACAATTGTGCGCTGTCTCTCTGGTCACGCAGGCTCATGCTATCCTCCTGCACGACATTCTGGAACTCTCGCCGGACGCCGCCATCGGTCTGTCACTCGGCGAAAGCAATGCACTCTTCGCCTTTGGCTTCTGGAAGGACATGGGCGGACTTCTCGAAGATATTCAAACTGCTGCAATGTACGAGCGCCATCTTGGAGGTGCTTTCGAGACCGCCGGTGAAGCCTGGGGTCCGAATGTTCCGGCAGACTGGACCAACTGGCGCGTCCGCGCGCCGGTCGCCCGCGTGCGCGATGAGATAGTCTCGTCGCCGAATGTCGAGATCACAATCATCTACACTGATGACGACCTGATGATCGGTGGTCCTTCCGACGCCTGCCGCGCGCTCTGCCAACGCCTAGGTCCCGGATCCGGCACGCTGATGCACCAGCATCTCGTCGTCCACGCCAACGCCATGAAACCCTTTGCGGGAAAATGGCGTGAGCTGCATTCCCGCACCGTTTCACGCAGCAGCAAGGTTCGCCTATACGCCAATGCGATCAACGCGGCGTATGTCCCCACCAAGGCGCGTGTGGCTGACATGCTGACCCGGCAGGCCGTCGCCACAGTCGATTTTCCAGCGACCATTCGCCAGGCGTGGGAAGACGGGGTGCGCACCTTTGTAGAACTCGGGCCTCGCGACACACTCACTCAGAGCATTTCTCAGGTCCTCGCCGGAAAGCCGCATCTCGCCGTCGCCACCGACCGCGTCGAGCACGCCGAGCTGACGCAAGTCGCTGTTCTCGCCGCTACGTTGTTCGCACGCGGCTACCCTGTACGCATAGAGCGCATCGTTGGGCGCCTTGAAGAGGCCCGTGCCAACCCTTGGCACCATGCGGCACCCTACAAGGTTTCCAGATCCGCGCACTTGCCGGCCCCGATCTTGCCCGCGAAACACCGGTCGCAAAGCGGATTGCCGGAAGCGCCGACGTTGCCGCCACCGGTCTATGCGCCGCAAGTCCGGGAAGCCGCGCCCGCAGAACGCACCCCCTTCCCGCCTCCTCCGGACGGAAAAACAACCAAACTTGCGCCGCCCACCGGCGTCCTGTCAGGCCGTGTTCCGCTAGCGCCCCGCAAACCCTCCGGCAAAGTCTGGGACCGCGCGGCCGTCGAGGGCTCCGCACGCGGCGAGATGTCTGCGTTCTTTGGTGAAGACTTCAAGGCGCAGGATCCGTATGTGCGTCAGGTGCGTCTGCCCGCAGCGCCGCTGCTGCTCGTTGACCGGATCACTGGGATCGATGCTGAGGCGGGTGTCGAAGCCGCCGGCGTCATCTGGACCGAAACAGATCTCTCCGCCGACGGATGGTATGTGCAGGATGGCCGCGTGCGCCCCGGACCACTGATCGAGTGCGGCCAGGCGGACCTTACGCTGATCGGCTGGATGGGCGCTGACCTCAAGAACCAGAGCGACCGAGTCTACCGGCTTCTTGGATGTGAGATCACTTTCCACGAAGGCGGCCTGCCAATGGCCGGCGACACGCTGAAATTTCAGATCGAGATCACCCAGCACGCAACCTTTGCCGGCGTGCGGATGTTCTTCTTCCAGTATGACTGCACCGCCGATGGACGGCCAGCTTTCTCCGTGCGTCAGGGTCAGGCGGGATTCTTCACCGACGGCGAACTCGCCTCCGGCAAGGGCGTGGCTTGGGATCCTGAAACGTCGCCGCCACCGACCCCGGGCGCCTCTCCCATCGATATCTCACGCGCAAGCGCCAAGCGCGTCTTCACGCAAGCAGACGTGCTGGCATTTCGTTCCGGCGACGCGTTTGCCTGCTTCGGCAAAGGTTTCGAACTCTGCGCCGCGCAGTCGTTCCCCGCACACCTGCCCTCGGGCAAGCTGAGCTTCTTCGAGAGTGTTCCGACATTCGATCCTGAAGGCGGCCCATGGAACCGCGGTTACCTGCGCGCCAGTTCGCGCGTGGCCA
>NZ_JBBEBT010000167.1:0-26486 GCF_040882205.1 Hyphomonas sp. | reverse complement strand
CGCCCTGATGTGCCTCGCCGAGGCGCTGCTGCGCGTGCCCGACGCAGCCACCCGCGATGACCTGATCGCCGAGAAGATCCGCTCCGGCAACTGGGGCGCTCACCAGGGCCAGTCGGACAGCTGGCTCGTCAATGCTTCCACCTGGGGCCTGATGCTCACCGGCCGCGTAATCGGCGCGCCGGAAACCGCGAAGAAAGGTCCCGCCGCATTCGTAGGCGGCCTCATCCGCCAGAGCGGCGAGCCGGTCATCCGCGCATCAATGATGCAGGCCATGCGCATCATGGGCGAACAATTCGTCCTTGGACGGACGGTCGAGGAAGCCCTAAAGCGCGCCCGCCGCATGGTCAAGTCCGGCGAGGCTGCACACTTCTCCTTCGACATGCTGGGGGAGGGCGCCCGCACTGAAGCCGACGCCGCCCGCTACTTCAAGGCTTATGAAGATGCCATTGGCGCCGTCGCCGCCGACAAGGACGCAAAACTCCCCCCCGAAGCCGCTAACGGCGTCTCAGTCAAACTCTCGGCTCTTCACCCGCGCTATCTCGCCGTGAAGGAAGCGCGTGTGATGGCAGAGCTCTATCCGAAAGTCCTCGCCCTCTGCCAGCAGGCCGCGAAGGCGAATATCGGCCTCTGCCTTGATGCCGAGGAAGCCCACCGCCTCGTCATCAGCCTCAGGATTTTCGAAAAACTCGTCCGCGAGCCGTCACTGGAAGGCTGGACCGGCCTCGGCCTTGCCGTGCAGGCCTATCAGAAGCGCGCGCTCGCCGTAATCGACCGTCTCGGCACGCTGGCGAATGTCACCGGCCGCCGCTTCATGGTCCGTCTCGTCAAGGGCGCCTACTGGGATAGCGAAATCAAGAATGCCCAGGTCGAAGGCTATCCGAACTTCCCGGTATTCACGACTAAACAGGGCACCGACGTTCACTACCTCGCCTGCGCGCGCGCCATGCTCGCCGCCGCGCCCGCTATTTATCCGTGCTTTGCTACGCACAACGCCCACACGCTCGCTGCCGTCGACCTGCTTGCCGGCGCCGCCGGTGTTTCGGACTTCGAGTTCCAGCGCCTGCATGGCATGGGCGAGCCGCTCTACGAGGCTGCCGAGGCGGGAACGCGTGTGCGCGTCTACGCCCCCGTCGGCGCCCACGAAGACCTGCTGCCCTATCTCGTCCGCCGCCTCCTCGAAAACGGCGCCAATACCAGCTTCGTCCATTCCTTCCTCGATGACGCCGTACCGCCCGAACAGGTCGTCACCGATCCCATTGCCAAGGTCGAAATTGGCCCGCGCCACCATCCGCGCATCCCCACGCCGCCCCGAATTTATGGCAGTGCACGGAGGAACTCCCTCGGCCACGATCTCAGCCAGTCGGGTGTGCGTGGCACGTTCGCGGCCGCCGTGAAGTCCTTGGACGACAACCCCGCCATCTCCGCCGGCCCCATCGTCTCGGGCGCTGCGATCACCGGCGGCGGCGAGTTGGTCCGCGGGCCCGCCGACCATTCCCGCGCACTCGGCACCGTCCTGGAAGCCGACGACGCCGCCATAAACGCCGCCCTCGATGCCGCAGCAGGCTACCAGCCAGCCTGGGACCGCCTCGGCGGCGCCAAACGCGCCGAATACCTGCACGCCATGGCCGACGCGATGGAAGCTGAAGCGCCCCGGCTCACCGCCATCATGGCGCGTGAGGCCGGCAAGACGCTGCCTGACGGTATCGCCGAAGTGCGCGAGGCGGTCGATTTCTGCCGCTACTACGCCCATCAGGCTGCGGAGGAGTTTGCCGCGCCCGTCCGCCTCCCGGGCCCGACCGGCGAGACCAACCATCTTTCCCTCCATGGCCGCGGTGTCTTCTGCTGCATCTCCCCATGGAACTTCCCCCTCGCCATCTTCACCGGGCAGGTTGTCGCCGCTCTCGCCGCCGGCAACACGGTCGCCGCCAAGCCCGCCGAGCAGACGCCCCTGATCGCCTTCGAAGCCGTCCGCCTCTTCCACAAGGCGGGCCTTCCAGTGCACGTGCTCCACCTTCTGCCAGGGCGCGGCGAAACCGTTGGCGCGCGGCTTACCTCAGATCTGCGCATCTCCGGCGTCTGCTTCACCGGCGGCACCTCCACCGCCCGCCTGATCAACCGCACGCTCGCGGGAAGGGACGGTCCCATCATCCCGCTCATCGCCGAAACCGGCGGCCTGAACGGCCTCTTCGTCGACACGACAGCCCTGCGCGAACAGGTCATCGATGACATGATTACCTCTGCCTTCGGCTCCGCCGGCCAGCGCTGCTCGGCCCTGCGTCTCGCCTTCCTGCCGAACGCTACCGCCGACACCCTGATCGAAGGGCTGATCGGTGCCATGAATGAGTTGAAGCTCGGCGATCCTGCCCTGCCGGACACTGATACCGGCCCGGTCATCGATGCCGAAACGCGCGGCCTGCTGGAGAAACACCTTGCCCGCATGAAAGGGGAGGCGAAACTCCTCCATCAGATCGATCCCGGCGCGCTGGCAACCAAAGGCACTGGTTTCGGCCCGGCCCTCGTGGAGCTCTCCTCCCTCGATCAGATCGTGGAGGAAACTTTCGGACCAGTGTTGCATATCCTGCGCTATGATCCCGATAACATTGCGGCTACCGGCGCCGCGCTGCATGCCAAGGGCTACGGCCTCACGCTCGGCATTCACTCGCGTCTCGAAAGCTTCCACGCCGCCGTCCGGGCCGCAATGCCTGCCGGCAACACCTATGTGAACCGCTCGATGATCGGCGCCGTCGTGGGCGTGCAACCCTTTGGCGGCGAAGGTCTGTCCGGTACTGGCCCCAAAGCAGGCGGCCCGCACTATCTCCATCGTTTCGCCACCGAACGGGTGGTAAGTGTCAACATCACCGCCCAGGGCGGCGACGCCGAACTGCTCAGCCTCTAGAAAGATACGCCCCCATGATCCGCCGTCTCGCTGCCGCCTCCCTCGCAACCCTGATCCTTGCCTCCTGCACGCCGGAAACGGCCGGCACGGCCGCCGCAACGGACCCGGCCGTGGATGTCGCCGGCGCTGCGGCTGCGCCGGCCGCACCGGAAGGCTTCGAACTCTCCACCACGCTCAAAAGCGACAACTACGAGGCCGCCGCCGAGATCGACCCCGCGATCCTCGCGTTCGATCCGGCCCTGGCCTGGCGTCTCTGGGCTCATGCCAGGGCGGAGCTTGATGCGCTGGCTGCATCGGCAGACGAGGGGCGCGAGATGGCGGACGAAGATGCTGCCGAAACCGGCAGCATGTCGTGGTTCAGGGGCTACACGCTGGACATCACCCACAAGGCCACCGGCGTCTTCGATGACGTGATCTCGGTCAGTGATTTCGTCGGCACTTATACCGGCGGCGCCCATCCGAACTATTTCCTCGGCGGCGGCGTCTACCGCCAGGGCGAGGAGGGGGGCCTTGCACTCTCCACCTTCATTGCCGATCCCGCCGCGTTCAACGAACTCGTCATCAAGGCCCTCGTGGAGGAAAAGATCGAACACGGTTTCGAGCCGTCCGAAACAGCCTCCATCGAATCCAGCCTGCGCGAGATACTTGTTCCGTCTGCGGAGATCCCGGAAGTATATGCGGGCCGTTTCGTGCTGGAGCCATCCACAGAAACTGGCAAGGCGGGCGGCATCAGCGTGATGTTCTCACCGTATGACATCGGCTCATATGCTGAGGGTTCCTACTACGCCACTATTGCCGCCGCAGACCTCGCCCCCATCCTCACTGAAGCCTGGTCAGGCCGCTTCGGCGGCCTGCCCGTCGTTGAAGAAGATGAGCCGGTTTCAGAAGAATAGGGAAGGCTCTCAGCCTAGCATTTGCGAAATTCCCAACTGACCGAACGCGCGCCGTTCATCAGTGAGATCGTGGCGCTCATGCGGCTGCCCTTGCGGGTGTAGACGATGCGCTGCGGGTAATCATGAGCAGCGTTCGCGAACGTCACGGTGCTCTTGCCGCGGCTCTCCTCTGTAAATTCCGAAGGCCCGAACCCGCTGGGATAAGCGTTGAAAACGGCCGGCGCGCCGCCATCGATGCGGCTCTGCTCGAATAAAGTCAGCGCGCCCGTTTCGTCAAAGGTCATCGCATACCCGAACAGGAACCCGGATTCCGGTTTCGACCAGACTTCCTTGTAGGTCTTATCCTGCGTGCGCCAGCACCCGGTCATCCATTTCAACCCCTCATCGGCATGCGCGGCAGGTGCGAGCGCAGCTGAGCTGGCCAGTAGCGAGAAGGCGATGAGTATCTGTTTCATTTGTCAACCATTGTGCAGCCGGTTTGATGGCCCGTGTTGCGGGCCTGTGAGGAGATGAGGCCGCCGAGCACGCTGGCACGGACGGTATCGCCTTGTTCTTTGAACGTAATCTGACTGAGGTCTGCAGTGAAGTCTGTGAGGCAGCTCTCCATTGGACGCCCAGCAACGAAACGGCATGAGCAAACCATCTTGGCGCCATAAGCGCTGGCGATCCGGGCAAAGGCGATCTGATCCTTGAGGAAGAATTGCCAAGCCAGCCCGCTCACAAGGCCGAGCACAAAAATCCCAATACCGAAGGCTTTGACGAGCTTCATATCCCGGTCCACAACAGCTTTTGTCAAAGCATAGCCAAAACGGGGGAGTGCGCCAGCGTGAAGTCAAAGATTCTTGGAGCGCTTGCAGCAGCCTCGGCGTGGGTTTTCAGCGTTGGTGCGCAAGGTCTGGCGCCGCTACCGGCGCAGCCCGAAGGCCTGGCCTTTCCCACGTCAGGCTGGGCGAGCGGGGAGCTGCCGCAGGGTTCGAAGGGCGCCGTCGAGGATCTCGTCGCCGAAGCGATGGGCAAGACGGCGAAAGACGTGATGGGCGAGACGCGCGGCCTCGTCATTGTCTGGCGCGGCAGGCTTGTTGCCGAAGCCTATGGAAAACACTTTACAAATGAAACAAGGCAAATCTCGTGGAGCATGGCGAAATCGGTCACGCAGGCCCTGGTGGGCGCTGCCATCACTGAGGGTGCGGACATACAGCTCGACGCCCCTATGCCATCGCCCTACACGCCCGCCAGCAAAGAGGCCGCGATTACCTGGCGCCAGTGGCTCTATGCTGTAGACGGGCTTGACTATCACGAACTCGACGGCGACCCGAACCCGGTGAAAAGCGATGTCGTACAGCTGATGTACGGGGACGGACGGTTCGATGCTCTTGGCTATGCGATGCGTGCCTTTCCGCTCCTGCATGTGCCCGGCACCTACTGGACCTATTCCACGCCTACATTCCACATGATTGGACGGGCCTTGCAGGTTACATTGGGAACTGAAGGCAAGCCGCAGGAGACCAAGGATGCGTTCGACCGGATCCTGTTTGACCAGATCGGCATGGACACGGTCGTCGAGTTCGATCCCAAGGGAACCTATCTCGGCGGCTCACTGGTCTGGGCCAGCGCGCGCGACTTCGCAAAGTTCGGCTACCTCTACCTGCGTGATGGCGTGTGGGAAGGAACGCGGGTTCTGCCCGAAGGATGGGTTGATTTCGCGCGCGCCCCTGGCCCGGCCACCAATACCAACGTCTATGGCGCGGGCTGGTGGATCATTCCAGAAAAAGGTCCGCTCACGCACAGGCAGAATGCGGACTCCGAGCCGCGTGACGCTTTTCACGCCGGGGGCCATGAAGGCCAGACGATCTGGATCGTCCCCAGCCGGGATCTTGTCATCGTTCGCCTTGGCCTGATGTCCAACGAAGGTGGGAACTGGCCTGCCCTCTATGAATGGAACCAGCGCGTCGCCCGGGCCTTTCCGTCCGAGAATTAGGAAGAGCTTGATCTACTCCGCCCGGCCCACATGGAGCGCTGCGAACTCCGTTTGAGCCGCCCTCCGGCCAACGTACGCGGCGCGGTAGCGCCGGTCGCCGTCAGAGCAAGACCCTCACGCTGCTGGGGGCACCGGAAAATCCGGCATCTAGGACACAGACCCCCGGCCTGCGCCCAGATCGCGCGTCCCTCTGCTACGCGTCACGAACATGGATTGCCATCATCCGGGTTTCGCCGAAAGCGACGAAGGGGACCCCGAAAACCATACAGAACAATCACTTCCGCCAGATCTCCTGCGCCCGGATCGGCGAACGCCGGCCCGCAAGCTCAAAAAACCCTGCGCCGTCTCAATCGGGCTGCGTGCGCCGCCGGCGTAATTTCTCCCGATCTGCCTGCCGGGCGCCGCACCGTACCGTCCGGTTGGCCCGGTGAAACGCGCCGGTATCGCAGCTCGCTTGAGGTGCAGGTGCGGCAAATGTGGCGCGTCCATAGCCAGGCCCATTCTTCTTCCGGTCAAAAGGAAGCCATCGCCGCGCAGGCTCAAACCCATCCTTACCCGGACGGCTCAGGAAGGTCCGGCACATCTCTTCGGCCCTAATCCTCCGCCACCATGAAATGCGCCACGATCGCCGACACCGGATCCGCCCGGTTCTCCTGCCATGCCTCAGCCCGCACCGACGCCATCCGGCGGCCGAGCTTCATCACATAAGCGCGCGCATACAGGTCCTTCGCATGGCCTTGCCGCAGATAGTCCACCGTGATGTTCATGGGCCGCGGCGGGCGCGGCTTGTCGGACACGAGGAAGACCTGCAGCATTGCCGTCAGCTCCAGGAAGGACGCAATCGCCCCGCCATGCAGCGCCCGGATCGCGATATTCCCGATAAGTTTCTCCTGGAAGGGCAGGATCGCTGTCATCTCGTCGCCCAGCACCTCGCAGCGCATGCCGAGGGTCTGCGCAAACGGGATGCGCTTCAGGATCGCATCGATTTCGTCTGCACGCGGATTTGTCAGTTCCGGGTTCATGGCTTGCTCCGCTTGCTGCCGAGGCGCGGCTTGTTGATGGCAAAGGTTCCGGCCGCTGTCGCGATCAGCTTGTCGCGCGTCTCGTGATAGGCCCAGGCCCGGGTGAAACAGACCGTGCGCGTCACATGATAGCATTCGGCCTCGCCGATGATGTCGCGGCGCGCATCGGCGGGGCGCATATAGTCGATGCGCAGGTCGATGGTGGCGACAAAGCGCATTTCGGTCATTGCCGAGGTGCAGGCCATGCCGCAGAGATTGTCGAGGAAGGTCGTGATCACGCCGCCATGGATCACGCCGGTTTCCGGGTCGCCCACCAGCTTCTCATGCCAGGGCTGGCGACCCCAGACGTGCCCGCGCTCGATGTTCGTGACCTGAAAGTTGACCTCATTCCCCCACGGCACCACTTGGCTCATCACCTGCGCGCTCTGCATCATCAGAGCGGCCATGTCAGGCACTTCCGGCTTATCTTCGCTCATGCAGTGCGGTCCGCTTTCGTGTTTGACGCCCAATTGAAGCCGGATAACATCACGCGGGACCCGTGGAAACGGGTTCGCGCAAGGTAAGGAGAGACCACCATGGCCTTTGACGCAGCGGCAAAGCCTAAAACCTGCATCATCGGGGCAGGCTGCTCGGGGTTCACGATGGCCAAGCGCCTGCAGGATCTCGGGCTACCCTATGACTGTTTCGAGAAGTCCGACAATGTCGGCGGCAACTGGTATTACAACAACCCCAACGGGGTCTCGTCCTGTTACCAGTCGCTGCACATCGACACCTCGAAATGGCGCCTTGCCTTCGAAGACTATCGCGTGCCCGCAGACTGGCCAGACTTCCCGCACCACGCGCAGCTCTGCCAGTATTTCAATGATTATGTCGATCATTTCGGCCTGCGCGAGACGATCACCTTCAACACGGCCGTTGAGGACGTCGCCGACCTGCCGGGCGGGCGCTACCTCGTGACGTTGTCGACCGGCGAGACGCGCGAGTACGACGCCGTCTGCGTCGCCAACGGACACCACTGGGACGCGCGGATGGCGATATATCCAGGCACGTTCAATGGCTATCAGGTCCATTCGCACCATTACCGCGATCCCTTCACGCCGTATGACTTCCGCGGCAAGCGCGTGATGATCGTCGGCGCCGGCAACTCGGCGATGGATATTTCCTCCGAGCTTTCCCAGCGCCCGCTGGCGGAGAAACTGTTCATCTCGATGCGGCGCGGCGTCTGGGTGTTGCCGAAATACATGGCCGGCAAGCCGGCCGACAAGGCCGTGCTGCCGCCATGGATGCCGCCG
The DNA here is from genome assembly GCF_040882205.1 of Hyphomonas sp. GTDB lineage: Bacteria > Pseudomonadota > Alphaproteobacteria > Caulobacterales > Hyphomonadaceae > Hyphomonas. The sequence goes on along the minus strand of NZ_JBBEBT010000167.1, from coordinate 18,405 downwards.
AAAATCGGCCGTGCACTGGCCAAGGCGAGTATCAAGAAGACTATCGGCAATATGGAAGATTACGGCTTACCGAAGCCGGACCATGAGCCACTGGACGGCCACCCCTCCGTGTCCGGAGAGTTCCTGACGCGCGTTGGCTGCGGCGACATCACGCCAAAGCCCGGCATCGAACGCCTCGACGAAGACTTCGTCATCTTCACTGACGGCACGCGCGAGAAGGTTGATGCCATCGTCTGGGCCACTGGCTACAACACGTCCTTCCCGTTTTTCAAGCAGGACGAACTGACCCCGAAAGACAACGTCTTCCCGCTCTATAAGCGCATGGTCCAGCCGGGCCGGGAGACGCTGTTTTTCCTTGGCCTCGCCCAGCCGCTGCCAACGCTGGTGAACTTTGCCGAGCAGCAATCGAAACTCGTCGTTGCCGCGCTGACGGGCCGCTATGCCTTTCCGCCTGCGGACGAAATGCGCCGGGTCACAGATGAAGATGAAGAGACCTATCTCGGCCACTTCTATGACAGCCCGCGCCACCGCATGCAGGTCGATTTCTTCGCCTACTGCAAGGACCTGATGAAGGAGGTTGAGCGCGGCGCAAAGCGGGTGAAGGTCAGCGTGTGAAGCAACGCGTCGGGTGGCTGCTGGTGGCACTGCTGATGCTGGGCGCCTGCGCGTCGCAGCCGGCACCCGTGATCGTCTATGGCCCCCCGGTGGATTACGGCCCGCCGGGCGATATCCGCAATCCGCCGCAGGGTCCGTTCCAGCCGAATGCCTATCTGCGCCTGTGTCCCGGCATGGGTGTCTCGAATGCGCCCGCCCATGACAGCGAGCGATGGATCACCGGTTATAAGCCGGTGATCCTGGTCGGGCAGGTGGTCGTGGTCACCGCTCCGGTCAATGATGTCTGCCTCTCCTCCGGCTTCGGCCTGCGAGGCAGCCGCATGCACGAGGGCATCGACCTGGCCAGCCGCCCGCCCGGCACGATACATGCGGCGGCACCCGGCCGGGTGATCGAGGCCCGCAACTCCTCCGGCTACGGATTGCAGGTCCTTATCGACCATGGCCACGGCGTCTACACCCGCTATGCCCACCTCGACAGCTTTGACCCCGGCCTGACCCTTGGCGGCGCCATCGGCTTCGGCCAGCCGGTAGGGCAGATGGGCGCCACTGGCAATGCCGAAGCCCCGCACCTTCATTTCGAGCTGCTGACCGGCGACTACAGCAATTCCCGCGGCTCCAAGGGCCTCACGCCCAACGATCCTTTTGCCTTCCCAGCCTACGATTATCTGGGCTATTGAACCGCGGGAAGGAATTTACTGATGCATCGCCGCACACTTGCTGACGCCCGGCGCCTTGCCCTGACACTGGCCCTGACGCTGGCCTCTGCCGGCCTGCTGGCGGCCTGCGCCTGCTTCCCGGACCGGGCGCCGGCCTATGGCGCACCGACCGCGGCGCAGGCGGGTAGCTTCGGCGCGCTCACCGGCCTCGTCGGCAAGACCTGGCGCAGCGAGCCGGTCGCCGAAGGCGAGACCGGCCCGGCCGACATCTCGGCCTGGAGCTGGGACCTCGGCGGCCGCGTGATGGTCAACCGCCATGCCCTCGAAGACCGCTCCTACGGCGGCGTCACCTATGTCTACGAGAACGGCCAGACCGGCAGCCTCGACTATGTCTATGTCACCAGCGCCGGCTTCCATACGACCGGCACCTTCGTACTCGGCGATGACGGCAGCTGGACTGCCGAAGAAGCGGTGACCGGGCATGACACGATCACGCGCGTGCGCTCCACCGGGCGGCTGACGCCCGAGGGCACGATGACGATGACGTCCGAATATTTCGCGAAGGGCGAATGGTCGCCGGGCCGCAATGTTGTCTATGCTTCGGTGGACGCCGATATCCCGAAGATCACCGGCAGGCTCGCCGAATGACGTCGCGCTTCATCGACCCGTTCGAGGTCGCCCGCGCCTACCGCGATCCCCTGTCCTGGGCCAGCCTCGCGGTCGACCTGGTGCCGGTCATCGCGGTGATTGCCTTCGGCTGGAGCGCTACCCCGCTGGTTGCGCTCTACTGGCTCGAGAATCTCGTCATCGGGCTGTTCACCATCGCCCGCATGCTCGGCTCCGCCATCGGGAACCTTCTGAACCTTGCTGCGGCGCTGTTCATGGGCCCGTTTTTTTTCGTCCACTACGGTATATTTTGCTACGTACACGGAGTATTTCTGCATGCCTTTGAAGCCGACGGCGGAGACCTGCCCGGTCCGCAGGGGCTGATCGCCTGGGCGGCCGGTACGGCGCCGGAGATGCTCTGGTTCGTCGGCGCGATCGTGCTGGTGAACCTCGCCTTCCTCGCCATCGATTATTTCGGGCGCGGTGAATACCGGACCAGTAATCCGGGTGCGCAGATGTTCCAGCCCTATGGGCGTATCGTGACGCTCCACGTGGCGATCATCCTCGGAGCAGGCCTTGCCTTCGCGCTGAACGAGCCGCTGCTGGGTGTGCTGCTGCTGATCCTCATCCGTGTGGTGTTCGGCGTGGTACTGACCGTGCTGCGCCGGCGCAAACGGGATGCGCGGGTTGAGGCGGTGGCCAGTGTTCTGGATGATGATGCGTGAGGGGCAGTGCCGCCGGAGCGGCTCCGCAATGGGTCAGCCGCAGCAGGCGCGCAGGGCCGCAGCCGCAGGCGCCGGGATCGCCATGCCGGTGGGCGTCGAGGCGAGGCGCGCATCCTCCGTGACCGGGCCGCCGCCATATACGGCGCTCTCGCCGGTTGTGTGGAAGACTTCCCAGGCGACCCCCGCCGGATCATTGATCCAGCTCTTCGCGGATTGGGCGTAGCAACAGGTCGTCGCCCCTTCCACGAGCACCGGCGCATCGGCGGATTTAAGGCGCGCATGAACTTCGCGCAGTTCGTCATCCGTATCGGCCTGGATGGCGAGATGCTCAACGCCGGGCCTGGCGCCGCGTGCGCTGATCGCGAAGTTAAGGCGCGGATCGTCGAGCATCAATTCCGCATCGTCGGGCTTGGTGACGGCCGGGCCTGCAGCAAACAGGGTCGAGCAGAACCGGGTCGCCTGGACGAGGTCATCGGCGGCGACATGGACATGCAGGCGTTTCATGGGAGGGGTTCTTTCAGGGGGGGCGCATAAATCAGGATCCGCAACAGGCGGACGTTCTGGCAGCAACAAGCACGGGCTCGTGGATCTCGGCGCGGCCCTGGCAGCAGTCCTCCATCAGGTAGATGATCAGATCACTGATGGTATCGTAGCTGGCGAAGTAGGCGATGGAACGCCCTCGCCGCTCGCTGCGCACGAGGCCGGCCTGCGAGAGGAGGGTGAGCTGCGCGCAAAGCGTGTTCTGCACCGTGCCGAGGGCGGCAGCGATCTCGCCCGCCGGCAGGCCTTCATGGCCGGCGCGGACGAGCAGGCGGAACACCGCGAGACGGCCTTCCTGGGCGAGGGCGGAGAGTTGCTAGACGGCGGCTTTTATTTCCATATATCCAGATAAATAGAAATGCTTGGGGAATCTCAACCGCGATTTTTCGGGGGTTGAGGAAATGCGCTGGCCGGGAGGGGCCATGCCGCCACCGGGTGGGCCTAAGAGGCCCGAGGTCAGCTCACCCATGCGCCTGCGAAGCTTCACGGGCGCCGCGGTCCATGAGATTAGCAGCCATGAACACGATCCTAATCCTCGACTATGCCGGCATTGCCGTATTCGCCGCGACCGGCGCGCTGGCGGCGTCGCGCAAGCAGGTCGACATTATCGGTTTCCTGTTTTTCGCGTCGGTCACCGGCATCGGCGGCGGCACGGTGCGCGACCTGATCCTTGATGTGCCGGTGTTCTGGGTGGTTAACCCCGACTACCTGCTGATCTGCGTGGTGACAGCGGTGCTCGTCTACTTCACGGCCCACCTGTTCGAGTCGCGCTACAAGCTTCTGCTCTGGCTCGATGCCGCGGGGCTGGCGGCCTATTGTGTTTTCGGCGCCTGGAAGGCCTACAGCGTGACCGGTTCGCCGGTGATTGCGGTGGTGATGGGAGTGATCACGGCGAGTTTCGGCGGAATCCTGCGCGACCAGATGGCCGGCGAGCCAAACATCCTGCTGCAACGGGAAATCTACATCACGGCGGCGCTGGCAGGCGCGGCGGCCTATACGGGCCTCGCGATGGCGGGCCTGCCGGTGATGGCGGCGGCGCTGCCGGCCGCACTGGCAGCGTTCGCCATCCGGGGCGGGGCAATGAAATTCGGCTGGTCCTTCCCGCCTTACAAGGGCAGGCCCGGCCGCAAGCCGGAAGATATTACGTGACATTACAAAGTTGACGCCTCGTGACGCCTCGTGCAGGGTGAAAACCGGAGCGCGTACAGGGCAATACCAAATGGCAGATACCGGGGCAGACACAGCCACCAGCGGCAAACGCGCAAATACCAAGGCGGCAAACCGCCGGGCCATACTCACCGCGGCGCGGCGGGTATTCGCGCTGATCGGCTATGAGGCCACCACGGTGCGCGACATCATCCGCGAAACGAACCTCGCCTCGGGTACCTTCTACAATTACTTCAAGTCCAAGGAAGAAGTGTTCCAGGCGATCGCCGAGGACTCGACCCACCGGTTCCGGGCGCACCTGTCGGAGGTGCGGGCGCGGTCCAATTCTCTGGAAGACTATATCGAGCACGCTTTCCGCGCCTATTTCAGCTTCATCGCCCGCGAGAACGAAGAGGCCATCAAGGCCGGCGCGCCCCACCTGGCGCTGATGGGCGTGCGTGTCGATACGCCGGAAATGCTGGCCGTGGCCGAGGAAATCCGGGCCGACCTCGAGAAGACCCTGGCGGGCGAAACAGCAGCCGGCCTCGACCTGGAGTATCTGACCGCCGCCGCCATCGGCATTGCGCGCGAGATGGGCGACTGCATGCTGCAGCGCCGCCCCGTGGATGTGGAGGGCGCGACCAGGTTTGCGTCAGGCCTCGTGCTGGCGGGCGGCCGGGCGATGATGCAGCGCCGGGACTAGCCTTCCGAAACTCCCCCCGCGACACCCCTTGGCGGCGCACTGAAAGCGGCCCATCATCCAGTTTCCGAGACTACAGGAAATTTGCCGCCATGAGCTTGCAGCGCGTCCTTGCCAAGACTTTTTCGAACCTGTCCGGCAGCCTGATCGTCCGCATTTCGGGAGGCTCGCCCCTGACCGTGGGAGGACGCACACTGGAGCCGCAGTTGCAGATGATCGCCTGGACCGGACGCACTGCGCCGCCCCTGTCCAGCCTGCCGGCCGAGGCTGTTCAGGAAGGCGTGAAGGCGCAGTTTGCACTGCTGGCCGACCTCCCGGGCATGACCACCAGTTTTGCGGCCGTTAATATTCCGGGTCCGGACGGAAACACGATCCCGGCGCGCTTGTACCGGCCGACTTCGCAGGACCCGCGCCATCCGGTCATCGTCTATTTTCACATGGGCGGCGGTGTTGTCGGTGATCTCGACACCTGTCATTTCTGGTGCACCCTGCTGGCACAGGGCGCGCAGGCACCGGTCCTGTCGGTAGACTACCGGCTGGCGCCGCAGCACATTTTCCCGGCGGGCCTGAACGATTGTATCGCAGCCTATCGCTGGGCGGTCGAACGGGCCGCCCAGTTCGGCGCGCTGCCCGGCAAGGCGGCGGTCGGCGGCGACAGCATGGGCGGTAATTTTTCTGCTATCATCAGCCAGCAGATGAAACGCGAGGGCGGTCCCCTCCCGGCTTTCCAGCTGCTGATCTATCCTGCCATCGATATCTCCCGGGATTATCCGTCGAAGAAAGCCTTCTCAAAGACCTTTTCCCTGAGCCAGGACACGATGGACTGGTTCATGAAACAATACCTGCCGGAAGGCTTGGATCACCGCGACCTGCGTGTCTCGCCGGGCCAGGAGACGGACCTCTCCGGCCTGCCGCCGGCGGTGGTGATCACCGCCGGGCATGATCCGCTGTCGGACGAGGGTGACGAGTATGCGGCGCGTCTGAAGTCAGCCGGTGTGCCAGTGATGCACAAGCGATACGACGCGCTGGCGCATGCCTTCACCGCGTTCACCTATATCTCTCCCGGTTCGCGCGCAGCCTGCAAGGAGATTGCCGAAATGGTGCACGACATGTTCGCAAAGGCGGCGCGGGTGCCGGCATGAAAGCGCTCGTCTGCTCGGCGCTTGCGCCTGACTATGCCGGTGTGGCGCTGGAAGAGCGGGACCTGCCGGAGCCAGGCCCCGGCGAAGTCCGTGTCCGGATCAAGGCGGCCAGCCTGAACTTCCCGGACCTGCTGATGACCGAAGGCAAGTACCAGCTGAAACCGGAGCTGCCTTTCGTGCTGGGCATGGAATTTTCCGGCGCCGTGGACGCGCTGGGAGCCGGGGTCAGTGGATTTGCCGTGGGCGACGCAGTCGTCGGCGGCAACCGGATCGGGGCCTTTGCGGAATGCGCCGTCGTGCCGGCGGCGGGGCTGCGCAGGAAGCCGGAGGCGATCAGCTTTGCGGCTGCCGCGTCTTACGGCGCCGCTTATCTGACGGCTTATGTCGCGCTGGTGCGGCGCGGAAACCTGCAGCCCGGCGAGACATTGTTAGTGCACGGCGCGAGCGGCGGCGTGGGTCTTGCGGCCGTGGATGCGGGGCGGCTGCTCGGTGCAAAGGTGATCGCGACCTCGGCGTCCGAAGCCAAGCGCAAGATCCTCGCCGAGTACGGCGCCGATCATGTGCTGCCCGACAAGGGGTTCCGAGAGGCGGTGAAGGAACTCACCGGCGGGCGCGGCGCCGACGTGATCTACGACCCCGTCGGCGGTGACGTGTTCGACGAGAGTGTGCGCTGCATCGCCTTCGACGGCCGCCTGCTGATCATCGGCTTCACGTCAGGGCGGATACCATCTGTGACCGTCAACATGCCGTTGATCAAGGGCTTCTCCGTAGTCGGCGTGCGGGCCGGCGAGTATGGCCGTCAGTTTCCGGAGCGGGGCCGCGAGAACTCGGCAGCGATCTGGAAATGGGCGCAAGAGGGCAGGGTACATCCGCGCATCCATGCCGAAGTGCCATTGGCAGGCTGGCGCCGCGCCTTCGAGATGATGCGTTCGCGGGAGGTTGTCGGCAAGGTTGCGATCGTGATGTGATCAGAGCCGGTAGTTGATCGACTTCGACGCGTCGCAGAACTCCTCAAGCTCGCCGAGCGCGATCCGCTCCATCTGGGGTACCACTTCGTCGAGCATGCCGCCGCGCTCAATGCGGCGTTCGACTTCCGAGATGTCTTCGCGGTAGCGCACGAAGCGCGCGGCTGAAGGATCGGTCAGCGAGGTGCTGTCGAGCACGGTTTTCGAAATCGACAGCACGAAGGCCGAAGTCGCGAGGAAATCGACCCAGGCGCTGATCTCGACACCCGGCACGGTCTTGGCGATCAGCGAAAGGAGCACGAGGCAGGCGCCGGAGAAGTAAAGAATGTCCGCCGCCGAGTGGAAGATGCGGCGGTTCTCGCGCAGTCGGTGCAACTCGGCGGCGGCATATCGGTCCTGATAGAGCAGGCGCAGTTCGCGGAAAGCGGTCATCGCCTCGCCGGTGATGTCGGGATTGGCCGGGCCGGGGCCGGGCGCCGGGACGATTACGCACTTCTCTGGGACGAACGCCTCAAAGATCGAGATGCCCATATTCAGTTCGCTTTCGAGCCGGGCGAGTTCGACCGCCGTCAGTTGGCGCGCGCGGACGGCAAGCTCGGCTTCGTCGCGCGCGGTGGCGGCGAGGGCATACATCTGGAACTTGATCGAGCGCAGGCGCTCGCAGGCAAACCGGTTGACGAGCCAGCGGCTCTTCACCTGCGCGACCAGCGAATAGATCTGCGCGGTGATGCCCGCTGCGGCGGCCATGGCGGCGAGGATGCTGACGACCTGGTTACTGGCACCCTTGAAGAGGAGCGCCTCGGCGATGGTGTAGATGGCGCTGCCGGCGATCAGCACCATCGAGATCAGACCGAGCAGATGGAACCACTTCTTGCCCGAGACCGATAGCGCCTCATGGCGCATGAACGCGGTCTCGACGGCTTCGTTCTTCAGGAGGGGCGTGATGTTGGGGAAACGCTCAAGCATCGCCGGCGTTGGGAACATATCCCGGTTCTGTTCCTGCATGCCCTACCCCCGCCAAGCTGGCCGCCGCCCTCGTTTGCAGAGGGCGGAGCGGCAACCTGCTTATACGGTTCGTTTCGCCTTGTCCTGTGCGTTCGTGGCTTCGATGGCGTTGCGGGCAGCTTCCCATTGCTCGTCGCCCCAGGCGGTGAGCATGGCGAAGTTGCCGCCGGAGGCGTTGTACATGGCGCCGTCGATGGCGATGGTCTGACCGTTGATGTATTCGGCGCCGGGCGCCATCAGCAGCACGGCGAGGTTGACCAGTTCGTGCATCTCGCCGACGCGGCCCATGGGGTTGGCAACGCCGCGTTCCATCCGCTCGGCGCCGTCGGCGTCAGGCGAGAGGCGTTTCGACATGCCCTCGGTCGGAAAGGGGCCGGGGGCGATGGCGTTGAAGCGCAGGTCATAGCGGCCCCACTCGACGGCGAGGGATTGCGTCATCGTGTTGACGGCGGCTTTCGACATGGCGGAAGGCACGACAAACGGGCCGCCGTTCCAGATCCAGGTGGTGAGGATGGAGCAGACGCTGCCGCGCTGCTTGTCCTTGATCCAGCGCTTGCCGATGTCCTGCGTCATGTAGAACGTGCCGCGGAAGACGATGTTGGAGATGGCATCGAAGCCGCGGATCGAGAGGTCTTCCGTGCGGCTGATGAAGTTGCCGGCGGCGTTGTTGATGAGGCCGGTCAGGGGGCCGTGCTTCGCCCAGATCTCGTCGTTCATGTCCGTGATCGCCTGGGCGACGCGGATGTCGCAGGCGTGGGGCACGACTTTGCCACCATGCTTGCCCATCAGTTCGCCAGCCGTCTCCTCGCACACGCCGCCGCGCCGGCCGCAAATGTGGACTTCGGCGCCGAGTTTCAGAAACCCTTCGGCCATTTCCTTGCCAAGGCCGGTGCCGCCGCCCGTGACGAGGATGCGTTCGCCCTTCATCAGGCCGTCCTTGAACATGAGTTTTGAAGTGTCCATTGGTCTCTCCCTGTCGACGATCTATGTGATTCACCTATAATGCGTCTTTCTGCGGAGACATCCATGAAACGAATGATCCTTTCGGCTGCCCTCGCGTCAGCATTTTGCGGCACAGCGTCGGCCGATCCATTCGATGTGTTTGGCAAATTCGTGCTGCCTGAGGGCGACTCCCACGTCCAGATTTCCGATTGCGGCAACGGCTCGCCTTGCGGAAAGATCGTCTGGATCAAGGCCGAAGACCTGCCGCCGGGACAGACAGCTAACGAGATCACCAATGACAAGGGCGAGAAGATTCTCGGCTACAGGCTGCTGCAGGGGTTTGATCGCAAGGCCAGGGACTGGCGCGGCGGCAAGATCCACGACCCGATGGAACACAAGACCTATGATTCGCGCCTGAAACGGCTGACGGACGGCTCGCTTGAAGTCAAAGGCTGCGTTGGCCCGGTCTGCCAGACGCAAATCTGGAAACCGGTGTCCTAGCGTCGCTGCTTGCCTTGGCCGGTGTTTGGCGCATGCTCGCGCAATAACCATGGGAGGAAACGATGGCTGAGACCAATCGGCGCTGGCTGCTGGAGAAGCGGCCGCAGGGCAATATCAAGGATTCTGATTTCCGGCTCGACGAGGGCCCGGTGCCGCAACCCGGCGAGGGCGAATTCCTGGTGCGGGTGACCGACCTGTCGTTTGACCCAACCCAGCGCGGCTGGCTCGCGGCGGATACCTATCTGCCGGCGGTGAAGATCGGCGCGCCGGTGCGTGCGGGCGCGGTCGGGCAGGTCATCAGGTCGAACCATCCGGACTTCCAGCCGGGGCAGATGGTTCAGGGTACCTTCGGCTGGCAGGAATATGTGGTCACCAGGGGCATGACCGAGACAGGGCCTGTGGCGCCGGTGCGCAAGGGCATCACGCCGGAACAGGCCCTCGGCGTGTTCGGCGTGACCGGGCTGACGGCCTGGTTCGGGTTCACGGATGTGGGCCAGCCCAAGGCGGGCGACACGGTACTGGTCTCCGGCGCGGCCGGCGCGACGGGTTCGGTGGTCGTGCAGGTGGCGCGGGCACTCGGTTGCAAGGTCATTGGCATTGCCGGCGGGCCGGACAAGTGCCGCTGGGTGACGGAAGTTGCAGGCGCTGACTATTGCATCGACTACAAGCGCGAGAATGTCGCCGCCGTAATCAAGGCGCACGCGCCGAAAGGCGTCAATGTGGTGTTCGAGAATGTCGGCGGCGATATCCTTGAAGCTGCGCTGATGAACCTGGCCCTCCGGGCACGGATCGTCCTGTGCGGCGGTATCTCGTCCTACAATGCCGAAGACCTCAGCCAGATGCAGGGCCTTCGCAGCTATATGCAGCTGACTGTGATGCGCGCGCGGATGGAGGGCTTCATCATCCTCGACTATGCGCCGCGCTGGGGCGAAGGTGTGGCAGCGCTGTCGAAGCTGATCGCCGAGGGCAAGCTGAAGACGCTGGAGGATGTGCAGCACGGGTTCGAGAATTGCCCGGCGACGTTGCGCCGCCTGTTCGAGGGCAAGAACCTCGGCAAGCAGTTGCTGAAGCTGACGGAGCCGCCGCTGCCGGTCGCCTAGATCACTTGCGGAAGGGCATCCGCGCGAGCCGCCAGATGGCCCAGATGGGCAGCACGACGACCGCGCCTGCGAGCGCTGGCTTCCAGAAGCTTTCGAGCGCCCAGCCGATGGCGGTGAAGGCGCGGTGGATGATCGCAGTGAAAGCCCCGCCGATATCGAATGTGGTGGCGCCCGGCGCATAGTCGAAGGCGAGGACGAAAAAGCCGACCAGCGTGCTGATAACGAACAGGCGCAGCGCCTGCCCGATGCTCAGGCTGAAAGCGCGCGCGACGAAGGGTTTGCGAGGCAGGGTCTCGGACGGGACTGCCACCGGCAGCGCGGCGGGCGGAACGTCTTCCGGGCGGGGAGGGGTGTCATTCATCGTCGCTTGTGGGGTATCCGCGCACCGTGCCGTGCTGGCTGAAATCCGGTGCCTTCGGCGGCGGCTTCTGCTTGCCCTCGTAAGCATACTCGACCTGCGTCGGGAACGGGATGGTGATGCCCTGCGCGTCGAAGGCCTGCTTGATAACCTTGATGAGGTCCGCCTTTACCTGCACGAAATCCGGCGTCGCGACCCAGGCCCGCAGGCGCAGTTCGATCGACCAGTCGGCAAGATTGTGCACACCCGCCCATGTGCCGAGATGCTTCAGCACGGCTGGGTGCGCGTCGGCGGTCGTGATCATCACCTCCAGCGCCTTGTCGAGATCATCGTCATAGGAGACCGTAAAGAAGAGGTCGAGGCGGCGGCGCGGTTCGCGCGTATGATTGACCAGCGGTGAGCCCCAGACCTTATCATTGGTGATCGAGACGATCTTGTTGTCAATTTGGCGCATCGAGGTGGTGAAGGGCGTGATGTCGGTGACGGTGCCGTCGAGCCCGGCGAGCGTCACGAAATCACCGATCCGGAACGGCCGGAAGATGGCGAGCATGACACCGGCGGCCACCGATTTCAGCGTATCCTGAAGCGCAAGGCCGATGGCGAGACCGGCGGCGCCCAGCACGGCGGCCAGCGAGGCGGCCGGAAACCCGAGCTGCGACAGCGCGAAGACGATGGCGATCGCGAAGATGATGTACTTGATCAGCGAGGCGGAGAAGGCGATCAGCGTATCGTCGGCGCCGGAATGGGCCTGCGCCTGCGCGCCGAAGCGGCGCAGCGAGCGCGACACGGCATTGGCGACCACGAAGGCGATCACCAGGATCATCACGGCGCCGATGGCGCCGGGTCCGCGCTCGTTGACGAGGCTGCGCCAGTCATAGCCCGCAACGCCGAGTGGCAGTGGCATCATAAGGATGAAGGCAAAGAACCGAGCCGTGGAGGCGGCAAGGTCCCATGAAGTGCTTGTGAACTCCTGGTCCTTCGGCGTCATGCGTTTGCCGATGAACAAGATCACCCAGCGCAGCAGCGAGGAGACCAGCCAGATCAACGCCACCGACACGAGGACGAGGCCCCACTTCACCAGGTTCGGCCAGATGGTGGCCAGCCAGGCGGGCCAGGTCGAAGTGTCAAGGCCAAGGAGGAGCGCGGCGGGCATGGGGATCGTGAATTCGGTCATGACGCTGATCTAGAGCGCTTCGGCGGCCGCGTCACCCGCACCAGCAGGATTGTCGCAGTGCCCAGCGCCGCCATGATGGCGATCAGGTGCATCTCGGTGCGCAGCCAGTTGTTGAGCACGACGCCGAGAAGGCCCCAGCCAAGCGCGGCGAAAAACCAGAGGCTGCGGCTGATGCGCGAGGCGAAGAGGGCGGCGGCGATGGCGGCGACGGCGAAGGTAGTCCAGAACATCGGCCATGGCAGGTCGGTCGGGGCAAGGCCCGTGAACGTGCGGATCGTCAGCGGCACCGAGATGGCGGTCGCCACGCCGATCCATCCGGCAAGCAGGCCGGAGGCGGCGTCGGCGAGGCGGAAGGTCAGCCTGCCCGCCTCGAAATCCCGCAGGCTTTCGGCGCGCGAGGCCGCCTTCCAGGCGGCGGCGAAGATCGGCGCCAGCAGCAGGAAGTTCAGCGGCTGGGAGACGATCAGCTGGGCGCTCAGCATCCAGACGACATTCGCTGCGCCTGCGACCAGCATCGGCCAGCCGACACGCGCATACCAGGCGGCCGGGCGAAGGATGCCCGCAAGGCCGAACCCGGCATAGGCGAGAAAGATCAGGCCCCAGATCGCGAAGAAAGCCGGCAGAGGCTGCTCCGGGGCATCGGTACTGGCGGTATCGGCGCCGATCGGAGTGCCGATGCCGAGCGGGGCGAGCGCGCCGGACAGCGGTTGCAGGATGCCGAACAGCAGGATCAGCCAGGGCAGCGCGCGGGTCATGGCGATCCTTTTCGGGCCGGCCTAGTTGCAGGCGTCCGGCTGAGCCTCGCAGAAGGCGATGACCGCATCGATCCAGCCAGTATAGCCCTGCAGGTTGGTGAAGCGTCCGTTGTATTCGCCGGCGCAGAACTGGCCGGTCGCGCGGTTCTGTTCGACCACGGACAGAATGCCGACAACGGTTTTGGTGCCGTCAGCCTTGGAGACATAGAGCGGGCCGCCCGAGTCGCCGATGCAGGGACCGGCGCCGCCATGGCTGGCGACCGCGATAGCGGCCGGGCCAACCGCCGTGATCTTGAGCGCCGACATCAGGAGGTCGTTCGACAGGTGTCCGCTGAATTGCGTAAGGCCCCATCCGGCCATCTCGCCGGTGGGGTAATTGGCGGGCGCCAGCGGCTTCGCGGTTGCGCTTGTCCGGGCAACCGGCACGCTGGCAAGCTCGGAGGCCTGTTCCGGCGAGAGGCGCAGCAAGGCAATGTCGTTAGAATAGGCATTGTCCGTACCCAGATAACCGCCATGGCAGATGGCGGACGAGGCGGCGGTTATACGGGCTGCCGGGCTGCGCAGGTTGGCCGCGTCGCCGATCACGCGCAGTTCATCATACGGCTGGTCGACACAGTGTGCCGCTGTCAGGAACCAGTTGGCCCGGATGCGCACTGCGCTGCAATGGCCGCTGGCGACGGTGCCGGTGGGTTCAGTGCGGCGCGGTTCCAGCTTGACGATGCCGGGGAAGGCCGCGAGCGGAGCGGCGAGCGCGTTGACCACCTGGATGCCGGCGACCGGCTCGTCCAGCTGCGTGGCGCCGGCCACCGAGGCCACGGTCGGCGTCGGAGCGGCGCCCTCGGGAAGCGCGCAGCGGGCCGCGTTGAGAAGCGCGAGGGACGGACGGACGGCCGCTGCGCCGATCGCAGCCATACCGGCAGGATCGGCCAGCACGGCGGCGTCGCTGCCGGGTTCCGGCGCATCGCGGTCAACCGTGGGTGTTTCGCCTTCCGGTGGCTCGATCGTGCCGGAGATCGGCTCCATCACTGCTGGCTCGGCGGCAGGCTCGGCCGTCTCGTTCGCCGCTGCCGGCGCCGCAACCTCCACCGCTTCGCCGGCGCCGGGCAGGCGCACCAGATCGCAGGCGGGCAGAAGGGCAGCAAAACTGGCCGCAGCCAGCAGATGAACGCGTTTCATGGAACTCAGCTTCCCTTCTGAAAGTCCGTTGTATTAAGGCTGGCCGCCGGGGCGGGGTCAAGGCGGCGGCCATTAAGCTTCGGGAAACTGTGGCGGCGGGGTTGCCCCAAGGGATGCGGCGCCTATCCTGCCCGTAAACACCGGAGACATGACACGATGCGTACCCTTCGCGCGGCCGCCGTTGCCCTCACCCTCAGCCTTCCCTGCCTGATGTCCGCCGCCCAGGAAGGTGGCACGACAGACGAGCTGCAATCGGCCCTGTCGGCCGGCTGGAAGGCCACGTTCACCTGCTCCGGCCTTTTCGTCGCGGGCCAGACCCTGCAGGAAATTGAGCGCAACGAACTCTCCGGCATCTACCCGGACTATCAGCGTAGCTATGATGCGCTTCCGGCCGCCGTAATCGACGAGACGCGCAAGCTGGTGTCGGTGACCTATGCGCCGTCTATGCCGCCGCGCATGGCCGCCTATCGCCCCGGCTTCGGCTGCACGCAGTTGCCGGTGGGCGCCGAGGAGGAGGCGCTCGGCTTTCTGCCGCGCTTTGCCTCCTGGCCGACGCCCCCGGAGCAGGACCGGGGCAGCGCCATCGGCTCGAACGTCAGGATCGAGCTGAAGATCGAGGAAGCCGAGCGCCTCGACGCGCCGGTCTCGGCGGCGTTTGACGAGTTCACCTATGGCGGCGGCACGCGCACCGCTTCGGTGATCGTCGTGCGCGACGGGCAGGTCGTGGCGGAGCGCTATGACCGGGGCATCGACCACGAGACGCCGGTGCGCACCTGGTCCGCAGCCAAATCGCTGACCGCTACGCTGATCGGCGCGGCGCGCCGTCAGGGCCTTGTCGACATCGACTATCCGGCCGTGATTTCCGAATGGAACAGGGGCGCTGATCCGCGCCGCAAGATCACCCTGCGCAATCTCTTGCACATGGCGAGCGGGCTCGACAGCGGGACCACGGGGTCGCGCACCGACCGCCTGTATTTCGCCGGTGCACTCACCGTCGATGCAGCAGCCAGGAACTCGCTGGAAGTGAAACCCGGCGCGCGGTTCAAGTATGCAAACAATGACACGCTGATCGCAATGCGCGGCCTGCGCGAGGCGATGAAGGACGACAACAAGTTCCACCGGTTCCCGTATGAATCGTTGCTGCACAAAATCGGCGCAATGCGCACGACGCTGGAAATCGACTGGAACGGAGATTTCATCTCCTCCAGCCAGGTCTGGGCGACGGGCCGCGACCTGGCCCGAATTGGCCAGCTTCACCTGCAGGACGGAATGTGGGGCAATCAGCGCCTGCTGCCGGAGGGCTGGGTGCAGTTCGTCCGTACACCCGCTCCGGCGCAGCCAGCCAGCGGCCCGGGCTATGGCGCGCAATTCTGGCTGATGAATGCGTCTGCCGGCGTGCCGGAAGACACTTACTACGCCGCCGGCAACCGGGGCCAGTACATCGTCATCATCCCGGCACTTAACACCGTGATCGTGCGCCAGGGCTTTGACATGATCGGCGGCGCGCAATTCGACATCAACCGCTTCACGGCAGACCTCGTGGTTGCACTCAACGCGGCGGATGCCTCGCGTGCGTTAGATAGGGCTGCCAGCGAGGCCGCCAGCGCAGCGGAGGCCGCCGCCGCTGAAGAGCGTGGCCGCCGAAAACTGATCCAGCGCTAAGCCCTTAGGCGGACGAGGTCAGGGCGAGCCTGCCGCCGTCTCGCCAGCGGCGGGCGGCGTGTGCGTCATCGACACGCCGAGCAGGGCGACGAGTTCGGCCGGACCCGGCGCTTCGGCCATGCCGGCGGTTTCGTCCGGCGCGAGGTCCGCGGCGGCCAGGGCGCGCTCCGGCGCGAGTTTCACTTCGAATGTGCCGCCCGAGATAATGAACTTCGACAGGCTGGAAATCCAGCCCGTCGCCTGCGGCAATTCCTGACTTACCGCGCCGCTGGCGAACATCAGCATGCCGGAAGCAAACATCCGCACGGTCTCCGGCGTCGAGTTGGCGAAATTGCCCAGCATTGGATCGCTCTCGCCGCTGATCTTGGCGATCTCGATGGTCAGTCCCGCGACCGCGTCCAGGAGGCCGGTATCGGTCAGGCTGTAGTGGCCGCCGGAGAAGGCGAAGCGTGATGTGAAGATGTCGCGCAGCAAGGCGTTGTCCGGCGACCAGCCATCAATGCCGAAGGCGGGGACGAGATCGGCATAGGTGGGCAGGCGTATGTCGAAGCGGATATCATCCGTATAGAGACCATCTGAGATACTGCTGCCTTCGATCAGGGCCTCGCCTGTTTCGCTGTCCCAGCTGAGCAGGAAGCTTCCATCGCCGGATAGTTTGCCAAGCCCTGTGCGGTCCATGATGCCGATGATCTCCACGAGGCTCGGCTCGCCCTCGGCGGTCGCAGTCATTTCGAGATCGATCTCGGCGGCCCATTTCATGATCTCGGAAAAATCGAAGGCCGCATCCTCGTGCTTGACCAGGATGCGCTCCGGCAGGAACCAGACGAACTGGTCGGCGGAAATGTCGAGACGGCCGATTTCCATCACTGGCTTGCCGCCGAAATCGAAGCTCATGCCGGCCAGCGAATAAGTGCCGAAGCTCCAGAGTTTGCGCTCGGTGATCGGGGGCATCTCGCCCCGCTCGCCGTATTCCAGCAGCTTGCTGAACTTCAGGCCCGTCCAGGCGCCGTAGTCCAGCCCGCCCGATATCTCTATGGCACCTGCCGGGGCAGTGGGACCGTCTGCCGCTGCGTCCATTGCCGCCACCGCGACAGTGCCGGAAAAGACCGCGCCGCTCTGGATCGCCGAAGCGATGTCGCCGCGGTCATAGCCTTCAATGATCTGCCGGGGATAGCGAGCCACCACTGTGCCGGCCGCGCCGCTCTCGGTCACCGTCTGACTGATTGAGGTGTCAACCAGGGCGCTGCTTTCCAGTGAGAAGCTGCGCGCCAGGGCAGAAAGCAGGCGGATCGCGGCGAGGCCGTCCTCCTGGTCTTCGACCTCAGTGTGGGTCCAGGGGTGCAGCGTGAAGCCGTTGAAGATCATCCGTCCGACGCTCATTTTGGCATCGCTGTAGATGATGTCCGGCGACGCGGCTCCGGCCCCGGCATCCGGCATGGCTGGCGTCACCGCGTCACCGACCGCGTTGGAATAGTCTGTCAGGTCCAGTTTGATGCCGGAGATCTCCATCCGGTCAAACAGGCGAACCGTCTCGCCGAGGCGCTGGCCCGACAGGCGCGACACCAGCGCGCTGGTATCGGCGTTCCAGACGAGGAGTTCGTCAGCCGTAAACAGGGTCATCGGGTCATCGCCGAGGATCTCGACGCTGAGGCCCGACAGGCGCGCCGCGCCGGTGCCCGGATCTGTTCCGGACGCCGCATAGGAAATGCGCGCCATACCGGCGAGCGCGGAATTGAGTTGCTCAATATCGAAGATGGAGCCGCGCGCGGCGGGCCGCGCTTCGAGGCGCGCCATCAGGCTGTCGGTCGAGAGCAGCGCGGGCGCCGGCGGGGCGGGCTCCGCGATCACCTGAAAGGAGGGCGATACCGCCAGAACGACAGATAGCGCGGCCGCGCGCATACGAACGAACAAGGACATCCCAGGTCTCCCCCAAATCGGTATTTCCAGCCCCACCTCTAGAAGGCAACGATCAGGGTGTTCAAGTTGTGAAATGCCGAGGGTGAACGCAAGCTGAGCGTGCCTGCGCGGCTAGGGCGCCCCGAAGCCAGAAGCCGTCAGCGCCTTCACGTTGGTGATGCGGCGCGTCTCCATCTGGTCCAGCGACTTCATCATCGCCGAGCCTTTGAGGTCGAAAGCGAAGGAGGTGATGTGCGTGCGCCCGTCCGGAAGAGGCTTGCAGGCAACCTTCAGATTCAACCGGTCGACCTTGGCGACCGGCGCCGGCTTGAACGCCTTCGGCGCGGCCATTTCATAGGACAGGATGCCGCCGGTGGCCTTGTCGATCACCGCCGTGGCGTCGAGGAACTTGTAGGCGCTCGCGGCCTGGCCTTTCTGCTCGCCGGGCAGGGGCGTGAAGCTGAACGTGGCGGTCTGCCCGGTTTCCGATGTCCGCTTGGCATCCGCCGGGATATTCGCGGCGAAGCTGCTGCACCAGATATCGCCGGCCGCGCTCGCGACCAGTTTGTCAGCCTTTTTCGCCGTATCGCCCTTCAGCGTCGTGCGGGCAGGCGAGAAGTCCACTACCCGCTCGCCCTTCGGTTTGCTGAGGTCGACTTTCATCACGAACCGGTCGGCGCCGTCGTTATAGTCGAGGTCATACACATAGAGCGGGCCCTCCTTAGACATGGCTTTGGCCTT
>NZ_JBBEBT010000166.1:0-4149 GCF_040882205.1 Hyphomonas sp. | reverse complement strand
TTCTTCCACCGAGCGGCGCGAGACATCGATGGTCTTCCACTGGTTGCGCTGGAAAAAGCGGTTCGCCTGCGTGATTTCCTCGCGCACCGCTTCTTCGTCGGCATAGTCGCCGGCATCATCCTGGTTCAGTGAGATCAGGCGCTGGCGCCGGATCTGGACGAGGCGTTCGGCGGAAATCTTGAGACCGACGACCAGCGGCCCCTTGTCGCCCATCTTCTCCAGGAAATCCGGCAGCCCCGCGCCCGGTACCAGTGGGATATTTCCGGCGCGCACCTTGCGGTTCGCGAGATATACGCAGGTCGGTGTCTTCGATGTGCGGCTCACACCGAGGAGAATGACATCGGCGCCGATCAGGCTTTCCATGTTCTGGCCATCGTCATGGGCGAGTGTGAAATTGATCGCCTCCATGCGCTCGAAATAATCTTCGTCCATCGCGTGCTGGCCTGCCACGCGGTTGTTGGCAGCGACACCAAGATGTCGGCTGAGCATAGCGATGGAAGGATCCAGCACCGGCAGTGTCGGGATGCTCCGCTCACGGCAGAAAGATTCTAGCCGGGCACGCAGCGCCGCGTCCGAGATCGTGTACCAGACCACCCCCGGCGCGGCTTCGATCTCGCGTGTGACGCGTTCGAGCTGGCGTTCGGAACGCACGAGGTAGTAATTGTGCTCGAGCGGCTGGACATTCTCGAACTGGGCGCAGGCCGCGCGTTGGACGGCGTTCAGCGTCTCGCCGGTCGAGTCCGAAACGAGGTGAACATTGAAGTAGATGGCGGGACGGGTCGGCCGGGTCATGCGCCCTGTCTTGCCGGGGCTTCCCGTTTTGCACAAGGGTTGTGACTCGCCTGTGGAATGCGCCCTGCCCCACAGGGACACACATGCATTCCACAACTGGGTAAATTCGGTTCCGCCCTGATCTCCGCTTGTTCCATCCTGTGATTCCGATGAGACCTTTAACCTTGCGTTAACCATTGAGACTCGTGAAGATTCTGGTCGCCTCCAAGGCGAGCGGCGCTTGTGACTCGCTTGTGGATTTTGGTGGACAAGGCCTGAAAAACTGCGCTCTCCAGTATATGATCAGCTTCATAACTATAAGTGCCCTGACGGGCCCGTTTGAAATCGGATGGAAAGGGTTTGGCCAATGACAGCTACCGGGGGGAAAAAGTTTCTGGACGTGCTGGCTGGAATGCCGGCTTCCCCGCCCCCGGTCTGGATGATGCGGCAGGCAGGGCGTCACCTACCGGAATATCTCGAAACGCGTGCCCGTGCCCGTGACTTTCTGGATTTCTGCTACACACCGTCTCTTGCCGCCGAAGCGACGATGCAACCGGTGCGCCGGTACGGCATGGACGCGGCGATCCTGTTTGCCGACATCCTGTTGATCCTCGATGCGATGGGTCTTAGCGTCATGTTCGAGAAGGGCGAAGGCCCCCTGGTCGAAGTGATCAATGGGCCGTCTGATCTGGCACGGGTCAAGCCGCAGGCTGCCGCGGACAAGCTGTCGCCGGTGTATGAAACCGTCTCGCGGGTCAAAGCCGAGCTGCCACCTTCCTGCGCGCTGATCGGGTTTGCAGGCTCCCCCTGGACGGTGACCCTCTACGCCGTTGAGGGCCGGGGTAAGACCGACAAGTCGATGGCCTGGAGGTGGGCACATGGCCGCAAGGACGATCTCGCGGCTGCGATGGATCTCGTTGGCGAGGCCACCGCGCATTATCTCGCCGCGCAGGTCGAGGCCGGCGCCGATGCGCTGATGCTGTTTGACAGCTGGGCTGAGGGCCTGCCGGACAATATCTTTGAGGAAGTGATCATTGCCCCGACCAGGAAGCTGGTTGCGCGCCTTCGCGGCATGGGTGTGACGGTGCCGATCATCGGCTTTCCGCGCGGCGCTGGCGTGATGGTACCCGATTATGTGGTGGCAACCGGTGTGACGGGCGTCGGCCTCGATACGGCGGCGGTGCCGAAATTCATCAATAGCGCCCTGCCGGCGAATTTCCCGGTTCAGGGCCATCTCGATCCGTTGCTGCTGATTGAGGGAGGTGCGCGTCTTGACGCGAGGGTGGATCAGCTTCTGGACGCCTACCGGGGTCGTCCCCATATATTCAACCTCGGCCACGGTGTTCGACCTGAAACGCCTATCGCGAACGTCGAGCGCGTTCTGGCCCGGATTCGAAAAGGATAAGTCCGCTTATGGGCCGCAAGATCGCCGTTGTATTGTTCAATCTCGGCGGCCCCGATAAACCGGCCTCCGTGCAGCCCTTCCTCAAGAACCTGTTCCGCGATCCGGCGATCATCCGCGCCCCTTTGCCGCTGCGCTGGTTCCTGGCGCGTCTGATCTCGCGCACCCGCGCCCCGGCGGTGATCAAGAATTATGCGATGATGGATGCGGGCGGCGGGTCTCCCCTCCTGCGCGAAACGCAATTGCAGGCGCGGGCGCTGGAAGCGGAGCTGTCGAAATCGCTGCCAGGCAACGAAGTGCGGTGCTTCATCGCGATGCGCTACTGGCACCCATTCACCGAAGAAGCTGCCGCCGATGTGAAACGCTGGGGCGCGGATGAAGTGGTGCTGCTGCCGCTCTATCCTCAGTTCTCGACCACGACGACGGGCTCCTCGCTGTCGGCATGGAAGTCGGCCTTCAAAGGCAAGGCCAAGACGGTCTGCTGCTATCCCTTCGACGAAAATTTCGTGTCCGCGCATGTGGAGCGCATCCTCGAAGCACACCGGCGCGCGGGAGAGCCTGGGCAGGTGACCCTGCTGCTGTCGGCGCACGGCCTGCCCGAACAGGTGGTCCGCGACGGCGATCCCTACCAGTGGCAGTGCGAGGCGCTGGCCGAGATGATTGCCGGCCGGGTGCCTGCGCACTGGGAAGTAATCCCCTGCTACCAGTCCCGCGTAGGCCCGTTGAAATGGATCGGCCCGGCGACAGAAGCAGAAGTCGAGCGCGCGGCTAAGGCCCGCAAGCACATCCTGATCGCGCCGATCGCCTTTGTCTCCGAACATATCGAAACGCTGGTTGAGCTCGGCGAGGAATACCGCCTTGTTGCGGAGAAGGACGGCGCGGCGAGCTATACGCGCGTCGAAGCGCTTGGCACACATCCGGGTTTCATCCGCACGCTGGCAGACGAGACGGTTGCCGCGCTGGGGATGAAGTCAGACATCCGCTCCTGCGCCGGCGGGCGGCTTTGCCCTTCGGACTGGACGGGATGCCCGCATGCCGCCACTCATCATAAGGCGGGCGAGCGGATGGTCGAGCCCGCGCAATAGGACTGGGGCATGGATATCTATCTCTGGGTCAAGTCAGCCCATCTGATCTTCGTGGTGGCCCTGATGGCAGGCCTGCTCATCTATCCCCGCTACAAGATCCACCAGCTCTCGAGCCGGCCGGGCGAACCTCTGTTCGAGACGATGAAAGACGCCTCGGCGCGCCTGAAGCGGATCATCCTCAATCCAAGTCTTGGACTTGTCTGGGTCCTCGGAATCTGGATGCTATATCTGAACCCAGATTTACTGACGCAAGGCTGGATGCACGCCAAGCTGCTGCTCGTTCTGGGGATCAGCGGCCTCCAGGGTTACTTCATCACCCTCGGCAAGCGGGTCGATGCCGTCACCGGCACGGTCCAGGCAAAGACCTTGCGCATGCTTAACGAAGTTCCGTTCATCATGATGATCGGCGTCGTGATAATGGTGATCGTGAGGCCGTTCTGAGCGGACATCCTTTCCGGCTTGACGTTACCGGGCAAATTGGCGATGAGGATTTCAGCCGGTGCGCCCAATCCTCGTGGTGCCTCGTATTTACTCCTGACCGGCCCCCCCCTGACTAAATTCAAGATCCGGACCGCTCCGAATGGCTTCCTCGATGCTCGACAACCTTACCAGCGTGACTCTGCGCGAACTGAAGGCGAAATCGCCTGAAGAACTTCTCCTCTATGCCGAAGAGCTCGAGGTCGAGAATGCGTCCTCGATGCGGACGCAGGACATGCTCTTCGCGATCCTGAAGGAGCTGGCTGACAGCGAAGTCGAGATTACGGGCCAGGGTGTGCTCGAAGTCCTGGTCGACGGTTTCGGATTTCTGCGCTCGCCGGAATCGAACTATCTGCCGGGCCCGGACGATATCTATGTCAGACCCGAAGTTCTCAAGAAGGCGAATATCCGCAC